>NZ_JBGCUN010000001.1:961921-1282561 GCF_041103235.1 Yoonia sp. R2331
TCGAATCCGGCGAAGTCGACGACATATTTCACGCGCCGCAGCACCCATATACGCGCAAACTACTTAACGCAGCGGTCGGGTTGAACCATTCAGCCGCGCGACCGGAACAGCAAGGCCGCACGGAGGCCCTGATCACGACGCGCGATCTTTGTCTGACGTTCGGGTATGACAAGCGCAATCCGAACGCGGGCGTCAAGGCACTTGATGAGGTCTCGATTGATCTGCATCGCGGCGAAATTCTGGGCATCGTCGGGGAATCTGGTTCCGGTAAGACGACACTGGCACGGGTCTTGATGGGCCGATATAAACCGCAGTCCGGCGAGGCTGTTTTCAAGACGCGGGGCGGGCAAGCTGTCGATTTGACCAAGGCGTCCAGTTTTCGAGATGGGCAGGTTTACCGTGAAATGCGGATGATCTTTCAAGATCCCTACGGCTCTCTCAATCCACGTATGACAATCGAACAGATCATCGGTGAGCCCCTGCTGGTCAATGGCATTGCCAAGGGTGAGGCGCTGCGTAATCGCGTGGGTGAACTGCTGGAAAAAGTGGGGCTGCCCGCAAGTATCATGGAACGGTATCCGCACGCGTTTTCCGGCGGGCAGCGTCAGCGCATTGGGATAGCGCGGGCCATTGCACTGAATCCACAGATCATCATCGCGGATGAGGCGACGTCTGCGCTTGATGGCTCGATCCGCGCGCAGATCCTCGACCTGCTTCTCAATCTCAGAGACGAATTCAACCTGGCGATCCTGTTCATCGCGCATGATATTGGGGTCGTGCGGTATTTCTGCGACCGCGTCGCAGTGATGCACAAGGGCCGTGTCGTGGAAACAGGTACTGCGCTACAGATTTGTGATGCGCCGCAGGAACCTTATACGCAACGGTTGATTTCTGCCGTCCCCGTCCCCGATCCGCGCCAGCGCCGGCTGATCAGGGCAACCCAGACCGCATGACATTCGCGCCCCTTTCCAACCCGCTTGGCGGCAACCCGTTCCGCACGCGGCAGGATGCGCAACAGGCGGTTGTCGATCTGACAACGCCCCTGATGTCCGCCTTTTCGCCCGGCAAGGCGCGGGTGCATCTGGGCAGTGCCGAGGCGTTTTTCGACACCTCCGCTGCACATCTCGAAGGGCTGGCCCGACCGCTTTGGGGTCTTGCGCCGCTTCTGGCCGGGGGCGGGCACTTCGAAGGCATTTCCGATTTCGTCGAAGGGATCGCCAATGGTGCCGACCCCGAGCACCCGGAATACTGGGGGCCAGTACGGGATCGTGACCAACGCATGGTGGAAAGCGCGGCAATTGGGTATGCGCTTGCGCTTGCCCCTGAAACCTTCTGGGACGGAATGACGGAAAAGGGGCGTTACAACCTCGCGAACTGGCTCGTGGCCTCCCTCGCATGCGCGCCGCCAGACAACAACTGGCACTTTTTCCACGTTATGGTTTCGCTTGGGCTGACACGGGTCGGCATTCCGCATGAGGCGTCGATCATCGCGACCGATCTGGATGAGCTTGAAAATTACGCGATGGACAATGGGTGGTATCGCGATGGCATGGATCGGCGTGCCGACCACTACATTCCATTCGCCATGCATTTCTACGGCATGATTTACGCAAAGCTTGGCCCGGACACAGATCAGGCCCGCCGCGACCGGTTTATCGCCCGTGCCCGCGAAAGCATGCCGCAGATCGCCCATTGGTTTGCAGCTGACGGTGCCGGATTGCCCTATGGCCGCTCTTTGACCTACCGCTTTGCGCATGCGGGGATTTGGGGGGCGCTGGCTTTTGCGGATGTCGACGCTTTGCCGTGGGGGGACATCAGGGGCTATTGGGCCCGCAATCTGCGGTATTGGTCAGAACAGGATATTGCTGATCGCAGCGGCGTGCTGTCCATCGGATATGGCTACACCCAACCTGCGATGGCCGAGCGGTACAACTCTCCTGCATCGCCCTATTGGGCCATGAAGGCCTTTGCGCCGCTGGCCTTGCCCGAAAACCACCCGTTTTGGACAACCGAAGAAAGCCCGTTTGAAGATCGCGATGAAATCGTGTCGATGCCGCAGCCGGGCATGATCAAATGGGAAGACGCGGGCGATGTGACCGTTCTGGCCGGCGGGCAACAACCGATGAACTTCGGGCGCGCTGCGGAAAAATATAACAAGTTCGCCTATTCAACCCGATATGCCTTTAGCGTCGAAGCAGAGGCCAGAGGTTTTGCATCCGGTCCGCATGACAACATGCTGGCGTTTTCCGAGGACGGAGAGGTCGCGCATTTCCGAAGCCACGAAACCGCGTCGCGGATTGGACCGGACTGGATGTATTCGTCTTGGTCACCCATGCCAGAGGTTGATGTCGAAACCTGGCTTTTGGCGCATCCGCCATGGCATCTGCGCATCCACCGTGTCCGTACCAAACGTCTTGTTCAAACCATCGAGGGCGGGTTTTCAATTCCGCGTCGGGACACAGATCCGGCCATTTCTGCGCTTGCCCCCGCCGTTGCAGGCGTCAAAGCCACAGACACGGCTAGCTTCACAACCGCGATGGACACGACGATCCTGAAAGACGCGCCAGCGCCAATCGCCACGACAATCAAGCGCAATGCCCGCGTGATCGCCGCGACGCCCAACACAAATATTCTGTTCCCGCGGAGTTGGGTCCCGCAACTGACAGTGTCCCTTGAACCCGGCGATTGGGGGTTTGCCTGCTGGGTTCTGGCCCGCCCAAACGCGGCAGGCGACGTCCCGAGTGGTGTCCCAGACGCGATGCCGACAGCTGTGATGCTGGATGAGATGCGCAGGGGCGGTCAAATCGTATCTGTCTGGGATTTGCCGGAACATTGATGGCCAGCGCTCGCGGTTTCGCGTGGCCGACCGGGAAGCATCCGCGCACGCATCCTTGCGTGTCGCGCTTTGGAACCTCGCGCCAGTCATCGATTGCAAAATAAAAGCCGAACTCGTCGCCGATCAGCGCCAATTACGAGCGGCCAAGCCGGCAAACGCTGTTGAGGTCGACTTCGGCGCGCGCAGCGAGAACCAGAATATGCATCCGATAGGCAAGATGCCCGGCGCCAATGATCGCAGCACTCAAAAGAGGCCGGGTTGCTTCAGACAACCCTATCATGTGCTTTCCCTGATTTTCAGACTGTAGCCGATGTCATCGGTTACGATGTTGGTCTGGCTGTCTTGAAGGCGTCGAAAGACAATCTCGGCTGCACGCTCACCAATTGCCCGCCCCCTGATCTGCACTGTTGTCATTGGAACTGGCAGGAGCGCCGAGTGACTAAGATCGCCGAAACCGGCGATCGCCACATCCTCGGGCACCTTGACACCATTCGACAGACACCAAAGCATTGCGCCTTGTGCAGGCAACTCGGCGAGAAAGAAAACTGCATCGGGCGGGTTTTCTCTTTCCAGCAACTGACGGATGAGCACGCCCCCACTCTCGATGGTCGCGGGGTGTTCGAATCCAACGACCGTGTCAGGTGGCAGGGCCCGCCCCGACGCCCGGATCGTGTCGACAAAGCCGCGTGTTCGATCGGCAGCCTGGTCGTTGTTCGCGGAAGAGCCACCCGCGACCACGATATTTTCGTACCCCTTTTCAATCAGAAATCGGGTCATAGCCGCTGCAGCCGCGTAGTTGTCAAACCCAACCGCGCTATCAATCACACTGTCCGAGATGTTCCAGGATTCCACGACCGGCCCGCGAAACCTTTCCAACAATTTTCGGGTCGCATCCGTGTGGGAAAACCCAGTCAATATGATCGCGTCAGCCTGACGCGCAATGAATGTTTTGACCGCGGCTTCTTCGGCGTCCTGCGACCAGTTGCTGACAGAGAGCAATACGCGAATTCCATGACTGTCGAGCGTCTCTGTTACGCCCTGAACGAAATCGGAAAACAGCGAACTGGCCAGAATTGGCACAACCACGCCGATCATGTCTGACCTTTTTGACGTCAATGACCGTGCTGCGAGATTGGGAACGTATCCAAGCTCAGCGATCGTTTCTTGAATGCGTTTTCGGGTTTCGGCATGGACAGTTTCTGGCTGCCGCAGCGACCGCGAAACGGTAATCAGCGACAGGCCAGCAGCCTTGGACACATCTTTTAGCGTGACGGGTTTTTTCGAATCGACATCCAAGCAGATAGCCTTTCCCTCTGAAGTGATCTGGACCTGTCCCGTTTTAGTGTCGACCCATGCTCTCGTTTAGGCAACTTTTCTCTCGAAAGCGACAGGGCTTTTCCAACCCAATGCTGAGTGCCGCCGTCGCGGATTGCAAAAGCCGTTGATGTACTGGAGGATGGCCAACTCCGCTTCTCTTCGCGTCTGCCACGGGACTGTTGCGTCCATTGCAGATTTTGGTGAGGTTTCGGTTTTTGGGGTCGAGCATACGATAATACTCCCATTAGGTAACTCATTGTTTTCGAATAGGAGTCGCACTTCAGGGTAGTGCGCGCCCTTGGCCCCGTTTGGGCCGCGTCATCGCAACCTGGTCAGATTGAGGAGGCGCTTTTGATGTGCAAAGAGCATCTCGACCTTCTTGCGTTTGTCGCGGCTAACTTTGCACGCTTTCGTCTTCCGACAGGATCGCGCAAAGTCTCGTGCGTCCTCATGCTCTTCCCGGCTGATTGATCGGCAGATCGCGTTGGGGCAGCACTTTTCTTTGGAGGGAAACCCTTGGCAGTCGGACTTTAGGGCTCGATACTTTCGTGTGCCAAGGATGTTCTTGCCGCGATTGGGATCGGAGTAGTTTCGTCGGAACTGCTTGAGCGCGAAGCCTTCTGGACAAATGTATTGATCGTTGTCTTCATCCTATTCAAACTCAAACCGCGTCCATGCCCCGTCTTTGCTGATCGCGTGCCCAATTACCGGAATGAATGGGATGATCCCGCGCTTCTTGACCGACCATCCTCAGTTATCGCTGGAGCCATATGCTGTGTCTGCGGCCAGCCAATCCGGCCTTGTACCGAAGCGGCTTTCTGTGCGATCCAGCATTGTTTGCGAAGCACCTACTTCGGCCTGACGGATCGCCCGCGTTGCTTCAACATCCATGATGACTGAGCTCTTGGTGTCGATCAGATAGTTGGTGGCGTAGGCGAAGTATGGTCTGCTCACCTCGGCGCGCGTCCATTGGGCGGCTGGATCACACTTGGGGACAAACTTGGGCTGGTCAGGAGAGGCAGCGCCGAAGGCCGCATCATCCAGCGTTTCGAGATATTCCCTAGCCGCGCGGTTTTCTGCTGCCCGAGCTCGTCTTCATTCCAGTCCTTTGCCGCACTGCAACACAGAGTTCTTCAACAGCGTCGGGCCGACCTCAACTGCGCAGGCCAGCGAAAAGGCCCGCATGCTGCATTGGCTCCGACGGCCGTCAGGAGCCCATACTGCCGGATGCTGCACCACGCACGAATGTCGACTTGTATAAAGATGCCGTGTTTGCGTAAGTTGGCTTACAAAGGCTACACATCACCGCCCAAAGCGCCGTTCATTTAACAATTGATCCGGCTAAGAGTGCCCTTCTCGCTACTACGGACCTGAACCGCCTGCTCTTCAATTGCTTTCATGGCAGCGCTGACACGTCTGGGTAAGAATTTACGGTCTGGAAATAGGAGATAGATATGCTGTTCGGATGCCCAGTATTCCTCTAAGACGGGGACAACCTCTCCGCCTTCGATGCTATCCCCGAAACCAGAAACCGTCATTTGGGCAAGACCGAGGCCAGCTTTGCATGCTTCAAGGATTGCGGGGCCGTAATTCGTGGCGATTGGACCTTTGGCAAAAACATCTGTTTCAGCGCCATTCACAGTGAATTTCCAAGAAGCCCCTGCTGCAAGTAAACAGTCGTGATTAACAAGATCATCTGGCGATTTTGGGGCGCCTCGTTGCCCGAGGTAGGCAGGACTAGCCGCGACAATCCGCGTCCGCTTTGCCAGGGTGCGACGCACCAAGCTACTGTCACGGCTCTCGCCTGCTCGAACTGCGAAGTCAAAATTCTCGTCTAGCAAGTTGCTGCTGCGAGGGCTGAAATCAATCTCAAGATCAACATCAGGGTGATCTTTTGAGAACTGAACCATCGCCGGGATCACAACCTGATCGGCATAGCTGCCCGAAAGTGATGCAATACGCACCGATCCCCGCAAAGCCTGATCCTTGGCCAGCACAGTCTCGTGCGCATGTTCGACGGCGTCATTGATCCTGCGGCAACTTATTAAGAATTCTTCGCCGATAGGCGTCAAATGAACCGAACGCGTACTGCGATGGAACAGGCGCACGGATAGTCGGTCTTCGAGCTGTGCGATCCTTCGGCTGACATGTGCGCCAGATACGCCCAGATTTTTTGCCGTTTTTGTAAACGACAACGTGCGCGACAAATCCAAAAACTCGGCAAGACCATCTGTGTTCATTGATACACCCAAGAAATAATATCTACCAAGATGATATCTAATAAAACCCCGGGGGATCAATAGATGTCCATCACCATTAAGAAAGGATGTCAATATGATCGACTTTTACCACTTACCCTCAAGCTGTTCGACTGCAGTCAAAGCCGCCCTTGCGTTAACAGGAGAACCACATTCGATTGTGCCTGTAGATCTTTCCAACAAGACAGATGCATTTGTCGCCGCAAACCCCCTGGGCAAGGTGCCCGCGCTTGTCTTTGAAAATACGCCATTGTCTGAAGGCGGAGCAATTAATCTTTGGCTGTCAGCGCGCAATCCGGATGCGGGCCTGATGCCTGCGCTTGACACGATAGAGGGCGCGAACGCCTTGAAGTGGTTGTTTTTCGTCTATGCATCAATCCATCCCGTTTGGGTCCGCTTGTTCATGCCGGAACGGTTTGCCGATGAGAGCGCCAAACCACAAGTCATCTCAAAGGCGATGGACGAAGCAATGAAGCTTTACAGTTTAGTAGACGCACAGCTTGCCAAACACGACTTCGTTGCTGGTGATCAGCTTACTTTGGCCGACCTCTATTTGGCGGCTACTACCCATTGGGATGACGCAATTGAAAACGCAATAACTAAGACCTTTCCATCTCTCGCCGTTCATCGTGACCGCGTTGTTGCGTTGTCGAGAGTGCGACCGGTGTTTTCGGGCGAGTTTGGATATGATTGACGGATAGTGCGTTGACAACGCCGATCCCAGCCAGACAAATCTGTCTGGGATCGGCAACATCCGCTGCACTGCAGCGCTTGACTGGTCAGCGAAGGTCCGGGATGGGCCGTGATCGTCTGAACCTGTTTGCTAGGTCGCGCCTGCCTGCATGTCCGATTTGAGCGCGAGCAAACCCTCGGACAGATGATCAACAAAACGTCGCACTCGCACCGTTCGGCGTAGGTCCGTATGGAGAAGTACCCAAAGTGATGGGCCAAGCTTAGTCTTGGTTCCCGGGACTTGAACCAGATCGGGATGGATTTTCCCAAAGATCACAGGGAGGTCAGACATCCCGCAGTGCTGACGCAGCATCGCGATACGCATGGGGCCGTCACCAATTGAATGGCGGATGCGCGCATGCGGAAACTGTGTTTTGGCGAGCCAGGCGGCCGGGTCGACGGCGCCCGGAAAGCCGATCCAGTCCAACCCGTCACCGAGTGGACCGGCCTGCGGGACGACGTTCGCGACATAGCGTTTGCTGGCAAAAACACCGTTAGCCATCGCATAAAGTTTGCGGGCCACAACGTCATCTGTGACTTCCATCGCGGCACGAAGAGAAATGTCAGTCTCAGCGCGATTGATCGATTCAATCTCGGACGTAATGCGCATTTCAACTTGGATATCTGGGTATTTTGCGTGAAACGTCCCGATGATCGGCGCGACGATATCATAGGCGAGAGTGGGCGTTACAGAAAACCGGATTGTTCCAGTCTCAGTTTTGTCGTGCCCTTCAATTTGGCGGCGTGCAGAGATAACGGTGCGTTCCGTCTCTTCCGCGATCGGGACAAGGCTTTCGCCGGCATCGGTGAGCGCAAACCCTTTGCGCGAGCGATTGAACAGGCGCACGCCGTAGCTTGCCTCAAGCGCTTGGATGTTGCGGTTCACGGTGCCGTAATTCGCATTTAGCAAAGCCGCTCCCGCACGTAGATTGCCCGCGCGGGCGACGGCCAAGAAGAATGGCAAGTATTCCCAGTCAGACGGTTTCATACTCCTATTGTTACTTCAGCGTAACGCAATGATCAACTTTGGCGCATTTAGGTTTCCCCACAAGAGCGTACTTCTAACTCATCAAATGACTGAATGGGCTCTTCAACGGGCCGACCGAAACTGGAGACTGAAAATGACAAAGACCATTTTGGAAATTGACGCATCTGCCGAGGATACATGGGAAATTTTTGGCCGTGATTTTGTGAATGTACAAAATTGGATGGCAGCGATTGTGCGTGCTGAACCGATCAGCAAGGGAACACTAGTGAGCGGAGCACCGGCAATTGGTCGCAACTCCTACCTGTTGTCAAAGCAAAATGGGATCTATCAGCATGAAGTGCTTGTGGATTACGACGATGCCAAGAAGTATTTGGCCGTCGAAGTCACACTGATGAACACACCGTTTGTGAACCCGTTGATTGGATACAGCGTGAAAGCGTGGATTGAGCCAATCACAACAACGACCTGCCGGATTGTCTGGGATGGTGAACCGCGCCTGAAGCTGCTTGCAAAGCTTATCCCCGGTACAAAGGGAATGCTGAACCCCGGCTTTCTACGCGGTGTTGAAGAATTGAAGCACTATGTAGAAACAGGCGAATGGCATCCACGCAAGGTCAAGAACATGGAGGAAGAGCAAGCGTATTTGGCGAGGGCCACTTAGGTTCAAAGCGAGGCAAATAAGAAAAGAGGCATCACAGGGTGCCTCTTAGATTGCAGAGGATGGCTGGCGCTGTTTGCTCAAGCGACCTTTGAGTCGGGAGTATTGTCTGATCGCTTTGCTCTGGGGCGTAGAAATTGGACTAGTTTCAAGTCGTGCAATGGCAGCTAAGGGCCGTTCAAAACCCTTTTTGTCAGCAAACCCTAAATGGTTTAATCCAAATTTGCCGATCGGCCACCATTCCTAGTGCAGCGTTCTTCTTCGAAAATAGTGAACCGCCAACAAGACGCTGGCCAACACACCCCCGACGAACATCACTAATGGTGCCTTCCAGAGAATGAGTACCGCCGCGAGAATCCGCAGTGACATTTCCCACCCGGAAAGTGCCGTATGATCGTAACGGGCCAGAGCGGAGGCCAGCAAGTACAGCGCAACAGAAAGCCGGAACAGGAGCAGCGCGAGTGCCCCGAATTCAGTTTCGCCTGAATATCCTTCCATGAACACGCGCCGTCCGGTTTCATCGGTTATCGTGACGGCCTCGGGGATCAGCAGCAATTCGGGGTACCAGGCAAAGACAAAGGGGATCGTAAACATGACGATGCCCACCCGCACCGCCGAAAAAGCCGTGCGCATGGGCTCTGACCCTGTGATCGACGACGCGGCAAAGGCGGCGACCGCAACTGGCGGCGTAATGGCCGAGGCCACGGCGAAGTAGAAGACGAACATGTTGGCGGTGAAGAAGCTGACACCAAGCTCCGCCAGAAGCGGGCCAAGCAGAAGGGCGACGTTCACATAAGCCGGAACGGTTGGCATCCCCATGCCCAGAAGGATTGCGCAGAACATGGCGCACACCAGGGCAAGCATCAGGTAAACGCCACCGGCTATCTGGATCTCATACCCCAGAACGCGGATTGACGTGACCTGCTCCAGCCAAGTCGTAACAGCACGGGTCAGTTCACCCGTCAGGCCACTTTCGTTCAGGAAAGCCGCGATAATCGAAACCGCGAAAAGCAGCAGAAACAAGCGCGAAATGAGGATGCCACCCTCGCCAAGCGCCATTGCGATCTTGCGAGGGTGCGCGCGAGTTCCTGGGTCCAGAAGCAACAGGGGCAGCAGGATCGCCACGGCCCACCAACCGGCCGACACGGCGTCACCGGTGGCGTTGACGATTGTTTGGATGACAACCTCCGGAAGCACAAAGGCGATCCAGCTTTCGCCAATGGCATCCTTGTTTCCCAGAAGCAAAAACAGGATCACAAGAATGGGTAGAAAGATGATCCATAGGTTCCGCCAATCCTGCCGCTCCATGATCAAATCTTCAGGGATAGTGCGCATCGGCTCGACCTTTTCGCGTCTTGCCTGGAACATGACCGCCAGGAAGATCGAGAAGAAGAACGCAATGGCCGGGATGAAAGCCGCCGTGATGACCTTGGTGTAGGGCACCGAGGTCAGTGCGACCAGAACGAAGGCTGCAATGCCCATGACCGGTGGCATGATCTGCCCACCTGACGACGCGGCCGCCTCGACCCCGCCTGCGAACTGTGGCGAAAAGCCATTGCGACGCATCATCGGGATGGTGAGCCGACCGGTCGAGAGCACATTGGTGACCGGGCCACCGGTGATCGTGCCGAACATGGCCGATGAGACAATCGCGGCGTGTGCGGGGCCGCCGCGCAGGTTCCGCGTCAGGCGCACGGCGAGTTTGATCAGCGACGTGCCACCTGCCGACGACCCGAAAAGCGCCCCCAACACGACGTATGGGAACACCTGGTTTATGATGATGTCCATGAAACGGCCCATGAATCCATCGGGCGTGATGAAGACATTTGTGGCCTTCTGGATCGCCGCAGCCAGCGCATCGCCTCCATCCGCCCCCAGTTTGGTCAGAAAGAAGTTATGCTCGCTCAGGCCAAAGACCCAGATCAGGGCTGTCGCGATCGTGTAGAGCACGACGATGCTGGCGACGACAACCAGCGGCAGCCCCCAGACTCGCAGGTTGTAGAGAAAGAACAGAAGGATGATGGTGAACAGCAGCGGCAGAGCCCAGATGCCCAGGCGGGCCTGACAGGCCGGCACCTCGGCTTCGAGGGTCATGCCGGGGATCAGATTGGCGGATCGCCCCATCGCTTCTTCGATCAAGCGCGCTCGTTCGCCGGTGATCTGGTCTATCAGGCAGACCGAGTCGATCTCGATCCAGAAACCCACCGCGCCAGCCAATGCTGCCAAAATCAGTCCCACATCCAGGGCAAGACCCAGCCAGGCGCGCGCGGGACGTGTCGTGCGCCATTTGCGGTAAAGGCTCGCGTCGAGTGCGACGATCACCATCATCAGGACAAAGATCGGCGGAAAGAAGAATTCAGTGGGAAAGCCGGAAATGCGAAAGAACCGGATGCCTGTGATCTCGCGCGCCCAATCCTGAAGTCCCGGGATTTCGGGCAAGGTGTTGAGCATACCGACACACACGAGAACAAACGCAAGGAACAGCGCAATGCGCTGCCCCTTTGGCTTCATGGTCTGTGGTGCGTCGGTCATTTTCCCACCGGCTGCGCTGCTGCCCCCTAAGGCCGGGCGCAATCGGCTACCGTATGTCCAGCCTCCTCATACGCGCGGATCGCGCCAGGATGCATGGTCAGCTTGACGGCACCGCAAATACCCTGGGGCGCCCCATCAATGTCGCCGAAACTCAGGAACAGGTAGGGACCGCGCGGCGACCCGGTCAAGAACCGTTCCTGCTCTGCCAGATAAGCGCTGGTGATTTTGTAGGCCAGTTCCTCGTCCATGGAGGCCGGAACGATCTGCGCAAAAGCCAGCGCAAAGGTATCAAACGTATCATCATCGGTGACGATCGTGATGTCATTGCCTTCATAGGCCGCGCGATATTCCTCGACCGGGATGGAATATGCGACGTTTCCGGGCGCGTTCACGATCTGCTGCCCAAGCTCGCTGTTCAGAACATCCGCAGGAATATCGTAGAGCGTCGTGCCACCTGCTGCGGCGATGGCGATCTGCCGACCAGAGGGCAAGCCTTCGGGAAGGGTCCAGCCGTCAACCGCACCGCCCGTGATTGTTGAAACCGTATCTGGCCAAGGTGTTTGGACGCCTTCATAGCCTTCGCCATCCTTTAAGCCGCTGAGCAACTGGATCGCTGCGCGACCCGTCGTCAACGCCGCGCCACGCGGCGGACCGTTGTAGATGCGCTTGCCTTCGATATCGGCAGGGCTTTGAATTGCGCCGCTGTTGTAGTGACCAAAGAGTTGAGCCGAAGGTGCGGAAAAGAACAGCGCCCGCAAATTCCCGGCCAGCTCGGCGCCGCGCTCTTCCCCCAGGCCGGAATAGGGGCCTACACCACGGGACAGCAGAAATGGTAGGATCAAGGGTGCCGGCGCCATATCCAGTTGGCCTTCGGCCACGGCCTGCACCGAATTGGTGAGCGTGGCACCTTCGGTGATCTGCATCGTGGCGACGCCCGCTGCATCCAGAACAGCCGCCAAGGTCGTATCAATGTAGTGTGGGGTTGACCCGGGCGAAGTGGTCTCTGCCGTAAGTGTCACTTGTGCAAAACCTGCGGCTGGCAACGAGGCAAAAATCGCCCCGGCGATGGTATTTCTGATCATGGCTTCCTCCCAATGCAGCGCCGTGGCGCAGGCAAATGACCCGCCTTTTGCGGGTTTCCTGATTCACCGTTACAAAAATTATGTGACTTGTCACGTAAAAGTTTTGCTGGTCTTATCGCTGGTGAGGGAGATCACATGACAAACCGGATCAAAACCAGGCCAGACAAGGTCAAAGACCGCCAGCTTGAACAGAACCGCAATCTGTTCGGTCGCTTGGCAGCGGCGTCGCAGGCCTCCCGCGTTCAGGCGCAACGCATGCTGAAATCTGCCGGAGAGCTGTCCATCACCGAATGGCGGGTCCTGTGGGATCTGGCAGAGGCCGGTCCGCTCACCGTGACCGAAATGGCCGCAATTCAGCGGACCGATCATGCCCTGATCAGCCGCGCGATCCCCGTGATGGTCAGCAAAGGATACGTGACAACCAGCATCAGTCAGACCGACCGCAGGCAGTCCCTAGTTGAGCTGACAGGCCATGGGCGCGAGGTCTTCAAGCAGACTTCGGTCGTCATGTCGGCCCGCCGCGCGGCGCTGTCCCGGACCTTTTCCGAAGAAGAGCTGGACACCTTCATCGGGCTCATCGACCGTTTCGAAGCCTGTGTGGAGGCGCCTTTGCCCGAAAGCCTTGGTGCCGAGGCTGCGCCATGACCGACCGCCCGAATGTGCTTTGGATTATGGCCGACCAACTTAGGTTCGATTACCTCAGCTGCTATGGCCACCCACACCTGCACACGCCGCATATCGATGCGCTGGCCGCGCGCGGCGTGCGTTTCGACCGTGCCTATGTACAATCGCCGGTGTGCGGCCCTTCGCGGATGTCTGCCTATACCGGGCGATATGTGCGCAGCCATGGCTCGACCTGGAATGGCATGCCGCTGCGCGTCGGTGAGCCGACCTTGGGCGATCACCTGCGCGAGGCCGGAGCGCGCGCAGTGCTGGTGGGCAAGACACATATGATCGCAGACCGCGAAGGCATGGCGTGGCTTGGCATCGATCCGAAAAGCGAGATCGGTGTGCGGCGGTCTGAATGCGGATTCGAACCGTTCGAACGTGACGATGGCCTTCACCCCGATAGCGCGCGCCAGCAATGGTCGGCCTATGATGATTACCTGGTCGCCCATGGATACGAGAGCGACAATCCCTGGGAAGACTTCGCCAATTCCGGCCTCGATGACGATGGCGAATTGCTTTCGGCCTGGCTTCTGAAGAACTCGCGCCTGCCCGCCAACGTGCCCGAAGAGCATTCCGAGACGGCCTATATGACCGACCGCGCCATGGATTTCATGCAGGAGGCCGAGGCCGATGGACGACCATGGATGTGTCACCTGAGTTTTATCAAGCCACATTGGCCGTACATCGTTCCTGCACCGTATCACGACATGTACGATGAGACGCATATCATCGATCCGGTCCGCGCGGACGCCGAACGCGAGACCCGGCACCCTTTGATGCGCGCGTATCTGGAGGCGCGTGTGTGCCGCAGCTTTTCGCGCGATCACGTGCGTGCCCATGTTGTTCCGGCCTATATGGGGCTGATCAAGCAGCTTGATGACAACCTTGGCAGGCTATTCGCCTGGATGGATGAAAAGGGGTTTGGCGAGAATACCATCATCGCCTTCACCTCGGATCACGGGGACTACATGGGCGATCACTGGATGGGCGACAAAGACTTCTATCATGAGATGGCGGTCAAGGTTCCTCTTATCATCAGCGATCCGAGATCGCAGGCGGACGCCACCCGAGGCACCGTGTCAGATGCCTTGGTCGAAATGATCGACCTTGCGCCAACCTTCATGAATGCCTTGGGCTGCGAGGCCAAGCCGCACGTCATAGAAGGCCGTGACCTGACGCCAATCCTGCACGGAGCCGATGGATTTTCACGTAAGTATGTCATCAGCGAACATGATTACCACTGGTCCGAAATGGCGCGTGCGCTGGACGTAAGCCAAGAAGATGCGCACACGACGATGATCTTCGATGGCCGCTGGAAATATATAAGATGCGAGGGGTTCGAACCGATCCTGTTCGACGTTGAGAGCGACCCGGGCGAACTCACGGACCTTGGCCAATCTGACATTCCTGAATATATCGGCATTCGAACACGGATGGAGGCCGCGCTCCTTCACTGGGCGACGCGTCACCACACACGGATCACCGCAACACCAGCCGTCCTCGCCCGCCAAAAACGAGCCGCAAAAGATGGTATCCTAATCGGATTTTGGGACGAAACAGAATATGAGGAAGCCACCGGCCTGGCGTTTGCAGAGTTGAAGCCTGTCGGAAAAACCTGATTTTACGCAGGACATTTCTTGTCTTCAGGAGACAGGTGCAGGCACGGCCGCTGTCGTCTTTCTTTCGCAAAAGCTTTTCGCATCGGAACTTCTTTGAAACGACCTTGGTCCTTGGCCAAAATTTCGAGGATCACATCCGCTCAACACGTTTGTTTCCAAACGCGCATTTACCAAGAAAGCTCAGCCCACGGCGAAATAGGTGCGTCAACAAACGGCGGCAATACGGGCTGGAAACGCAGCATTTTGAAAGGTGCTCGCAGGTCCGCAATAGGCCGAACGTATCGTTTTTGAGGTGCTAGTGTGGTGTAAGGTGTGGCAATAATTTCTTGTCTGTCAAATATACTATTTATTTCAAGTGTTTGGCGGAATAGTTCGACAGACTGATCCTCCGCCATCATGCTGTTATGGTCTGTCCGAATGTGGCGCGTTGATTACGGTCGTTTTCGATGTTGAGGAGCCTGTAAGGTGATGCATTTTTCGCCTTGAAGCTTTGTCACTTACACCTTTGTCGCAACATGGCTGGCCGGGAACGAGGTATTTGTGATGTCGCGATTTGGTTCGCTGACAAAGCAACAGGCCAGATCTTTGGCGCGCCGTTACGCCCGAATTGGGCTTAGGGCGCGCTGTCTGTATCACCATCCATCATGGCCGATAGCGCCGATATCGTTCAGATTTTTGCCAGCGTGGTCTATTCAACCACGCCAGCAATCTGGGCAATGTTAAAGATCAAAGCGGTCTGCGTTCATGACTTTCGTCCAGGCCGATACGAAATCCCGGACGAATTTTTCTGCATTCCCGTTTTGCGCATAGACTTCCGCATAGGCGCGGAGGATCGCATTCGAGCCGAAGACCAGATCAACCCGCGTTGCACGCCATTTCCGTTGACCTGACGATCGGTCCTTGATGTCGTAGTGCCCATCGTCCGCCGGGTGCCAGCTGTATTTCATGTCCGTCAAGACGTTGAAGAAATCAGGAGAGAGAACGCCCACACGATCTGTGAAGACGCCGTAATCAGTCCCACCGAAATTCGTACCCAGGACGCGCATCCCGCCGATGAGAACGGTCATTTCCACAGCTGTAAGGCCCAGCAGTTGCGCGCGGTCCAGAAGCAGTTCTTCGGTGCTTGCAACTGGTGTGTCTGGTGCGAAGTTCCGGAACCCATCCGCGAGGGGCTTGAGAACCTCGAACGCTGCAACGTCAGTCATCGCTTCTGTCGCATCGCCGCGACCTGGCGCAAAAGGGACGTCAATCTTGTGACCGGCTGCCGCGATCGCATCTTCGAGGCCGACATTCCCAGCCAAGATGATGATGTCAGCAACAGAAGCACCAACCTGTGCAGCAACGGGTTCCAATTTCGCAAGCACCCTGGCCAGCCGCTGAGGTTCGTTTCCGGCCCAGTCCTTTTGTGGGGGCAACCGCAGGCGTGCGCCATTGGCGCCGCCGCGCTTGTCAGATCCACGGTAGGTTCTGGCACTGTCCCAAGCGGTTGCGATCAGCGCGCTTCCATTCAGCCCGGTTGCCCGGATAAGGGACTTTGCGGCTGCCACGTCAAAATCGGTCGGACCTGCCGGGACGGGATCTTGCCAGATAAACGTTTCATGCGGCACGTCGGGCCCGCGGTAGCGGGTAGGTGGACCCATGTCGCGATGTGTCAATTTGAACCAAGCTTTCGCGAAGGCTTTATCAAAGGATGCGGGATCTGCACGGAATGCGTCGACAATCGCGCGATAGGCCGGGTCGACCTTGAGCGCCATATCCGCATCCGTCATCATCGGCATCCGCCGGATTGACGGGTCTTCGACATCGACCGGCATGTGGTCTTCGTTGATGGCAACAGGCTGCCATTGCTGGCCGCCTGCGGGACTTTTTGTCAATTCCCATTCATGGTTCATGAGCATGTCAAAATAGCCCATGTCCCATTTCGTCGGTTCGGTCGTCCATGCGCCTTCGAGACCGCTGACCATGGTGTCGCGGCCAATGCCACGGCCTTTGGTGTTCATCCATCCGATGCCCTGAAACTCTGGTCCGGCCTTTTCGGGATCCGGGCTGAGGTTTGCTTCGGACCCTGCGCCGTGGCATTTGCCGATGGTGTGACCGCCTGCCGTAAGAGCGACTGTTTCGGCATCATTCATGCCCATCCGAGCGAAGGTTTCGCGCATATGGGCTGCGGTGCGGAGCGGGTCGGGGACGCCGTTGACGCCTTCGGGGTTCACATAGATCAGGCCCATTTGAACCGCAGCGAGAGGTGCGTCCAGGGTTTCGGCGTGATCCACATCGTCATAGCGGTTGTCGCTTGCGGCAAGCCATTCGTTTTCGTGGCCCCAATTAATGTCGCTTTCCGGGGCCCAGATATCTTCGCGGCCAAAGGCAAATCCAATGGTCTTTAGCCCGGCGACTTCGTAAGCAACTGTTCCTGCCAAAACGATAAGGTCGGCCCAGCTGATAGCGTTGCCGTATTTCTGTTTGATCGGCCACAGCAAGCGTCGGCCTTTATCGGTATTCACGTTGTCCGGCCAGGAATTCAGCGGCGCGAAACGTTGGTTGCCGCTTCCGGCACCGCCGCGTCCGTCGAAAGTGCGGTATGACCCGGCTGCGTGCCACGCCACCCGCGCAAACATACCAACGTAGCTGCCCCAGTCAGCCGGCCACCAGTCCTGACTGTCCGTCATCAGATCGCGCAAATCTGCCTTGAGTGTGTCAACGTCCAGAGTTTTGAGAGCTTCATGATAGTCGAAATCGGGATCCATCGGATCCGTCCGCGCGCCATGCTGGTGGAGAATGCCGAGGTTCAAAGCATTCGGCCACCATCCGGTTGCGGTTTGACCTTGTGCCGTATTGCTTCCGTGCAGCACTGGGCATCCGGTCGGCTGAGCCGGGTTATTTCCATCCATGTTGGGTCTCCTTCGGTCGGCGAAATTCGGGATCTGTTCTTATGAAACGATCGTTGCTTCTGTTGCTGCGCGCAGGTCCTCTTCGGTGACGCCGTCGGCGAC
Source organism: Yoonia sp. R2331 (assembly GCF_041103235.1). Taxonomy (NCBI): domain Bacteria; kingdom Pseudomonadati; phylum Pseudomonadota; class Alphaproteobacteria; order Rhodobacterales; family Paracoccaceae; genus Cognatiyoonia; species Cognatiyoonia denitrificans. Next base: position 979,606 of record NZ_JBGCUN010000001.1, read on the forward strand.
TTCGACGATCTGCAAACCACCTGGAACAACGTCCAGAACGCCAAGGTTCGTGACGATCCGGTCAACCACGCCTTTACCCGTCAGCGGCAAGGTGCATTCTTTCAGGATTTTTGAGGCCCCGTGTTTGTTGGTGTGATCCATCACAACCACCACGCGGCCAACGCCTGCCACCAAATCCATCGCGCCTCCCATGCCCTTGATCAGTTTTCCCGGGATCATCCAGTTCGCAATGTCACCGTTTTGCGCGACTTCCATTGCGCCGAGGATCGCCATGGCGATTTTTCCGCCCCGGATCATGCCAAAGCTTTGTGCGCTGTCGAAATACGCGGTTTGCGGGAGCTCTGTGATCGTTTGTTTGCCGGCGTTGATCAGATCCGGATCAACCATGTCGTCGGACGGGTAGGGCCCCATGCCAAGCATCCCGTTCTCTGATTGGAGAGTGACCTCAATTCCATCAGGGATGAAGTTCGAGACCCGTGTGGGGATGCCGATCCCGAGGTTTACATACCAACCATCTTGCAGTTCCTGTGCCGCTCGGGCGGCCATTTGATTGCGATCCCACATTAGGCAGCCCTCGTCGTGCGTTGTTCAATACGTTTTTCGTGTTCGCCCTGAATCAGCCGATGCACATAAATACCCGGCAGGTGAATGTGATCGGGATCGATTGATCCTGTGGGCACGATTTCCTCGACCTCGACGATGCAGATTTTGCCACACATTGCGGCAGGTGGGTTGAAGTTGCGCGCCGTTTTGCGGAACACCAAATTGCCCGTTTCGTCCGCTTTCCACGCCTTTACGATAGAAAGGTCGGCGAACAGGCCTTCTTCCATGATGTAGATTTCGCCGTTGAATTCCTTGTGTTCTTTGCCGTCTGCAATCACGGTCCCGACACCGGTTTTGGTGTAAAAGCCCGGAATGCCGCATCCGCCCGCCCGCATGCGTTCGGCAAGGGTTCCCTGAGGATTAAACTCGAGCTCTAGCTCGCCGGATAGGTACTGCCGCATGAATTCAGCGTTTTCACCAACGTAAGACGAGATCATTTTCTTGACCTGTCGGGTTTGCAAAAGCACCCCGATCCCAAAGTCGTCAACGCCAGCATTGTTGGAGGCGAAGGTCAGGTTTTTGGTCCCAGCCTCTTTGATCGCGTTGATCAAAAGCTCTGGAATGCCGCATAGGCCAAAGCCACCGGCGGCGATCAGCATGCCATCTTGTAAGATGCCGTCCAGCGCACTGGTGGCGTTTGGATAGACTTTTTTCATCATCAATCTCTTTGTTTGTCTGTGTTCTGGTTCAGGCCGATCATCGTGATCTCAAAAGGACACGCGGTCGCCGCCCTTCAGATCAAGTATTTCGCGCGCTTCATCTGGTGTGGCCACTTCACAACCTAAATCCTCAACAATGCGGCGAATCTTGGTGACCTGCTGCGCGTTGCTTTCCGCAAGAGCACCGCGTGAGATAAACAAGCTGTCCTCTAGTCCGACGCGGACGTTGCCGCCCATCTGGCTTGCCGTTGTGCCAAGGGTCATTTGGGCGCCACCGGCCCCCAGCACGGACCACCGATAGTCGTCACCAAAAAGCCGATCTGCGGTGCGTTTCATGAAAACAAGATTGTCCACTTCTGGCCCGATGCCGCCCAGAATGCCAAAGATGAACTGGATAAACACCGGCGCCTTGAACAACCCGATATCCATGCAGAATTTCAGGTTATAGAGGTGTCCGACGTCATAGCATTCATGCTCAAACTTGACGTTGTGCGGCGCGAGTGTTTCGGCGGCTTCCTGAATGTCACGAAAGGTGTTGCGAAAGATGTTGCCGTCAGAATTCTTGACGTAGTCTTTTTCCCAATCGAACTTCCAGTCGTCGTCCTTGTAACGCCCGGCGAGCGGGTGGAAGGAAAAATTCATTGATCCCATGTTCATCGAACACATCTCGGGCGAGAATGTCTTGGCCGGGTTTATCCGATCCTGAATTGACAATGTCAGCGATCCGCCCGTCGAGATGTTCACGACGGCGTCGGTGGCCTGTTTGATCCTTGGCAGGAAGGGCGCGAAATCATCAATCGCGACCGAGGGCGCACCGGTTTGTGTGTCGCGGGCGTGCAGGTGAAGGATTGACGCGCCTGCCGCTGCGGCGTCGACGGCCTGTTGCGTGATGTCGTCATAGCTATAGGGCAGGGCGTCAGACATAGTGGGCGTGTGGATGGCCCCCGTCACCGCGCAAGTGATGATGGTTTTTTGCTTCTTCTTGGCCATGGGTCAGTCTTTCTTAGAGGAAATGGTTTTCTTCACGCGATAGCTGAGCGGGAAGAGTTCAAAGTCGAAGCGACCGCGGATCAGCCCCCAAAGGCCCTGTGGTGCTTTGAGCATGATGACAATCGCCACGACCCCGAGGATCATCAGATAAAACGTTCCCAGATCGGAAAGCGTTTCGCGCAGCAGAAAGAAGATCAGGGTGCCGATGATCGGGCCTTCGATGGTGCCTATGCCGCCAATCACAACGATGAAGATGACGAAGGCTGTCCAATCGTTCACCGAAAAGGCGGCGTCGGGCGAAATCCGCAACTTTTGCAGGAAGATCAATGCGCCAATGACCGAGGTCAGGGCCGCCGTTACCAGGTAGACGACAAATTTGGTTCGCCAGATGTCGATGCCAAGCGACCCGGCGGCAAGTTCGTTGTCACGGATCGCCGTCAGCGCCAGACCATTGCGCGAGCGCAGCAACAGATAGACCGCGCTGATCACAAGGATGGCCGACCCCAATGCCAACCAATAGCTCAGGTGTTCGCGCCCCGCGCGCGATGATGCCAAAGATCGCACAATGCCAACCGGCAATGATGACCCGGATCCACCACCCAAGGCAGAGATTTGAGCAAACGACAGGCGGAATACCTCTGCAATGACCCAGGTGCCAATGGCAAAGTAAGCCCCACGCAAGCGGAAGATCAGCAAGGCCACGGGCACGGCGACGATTGCACCAACCACGCCGGCAAGGGCGAGCGCGGTGAGCGGATGCACCCCGCCGAAGATGGTGAATGCAAACAGCATGTAGCCGCCAAGGCCCACAAAGGCTTGTTGCCCAACAGAGACCAGCCCGGCATAGCCTGCCATGAGGTTCCAAAGGCTCGCGAGTGCGAGGTAAAGGAAGATCTCGCCCATCAACCTCAGATCAGCGCGGCCAGCCCAATAGGGCGCGGCGATCAGGACGACCAAGACAAGTGCGCAAACAACAGCAATCGTCCTGGTCGCAGGGGAGGATCGCGTGACGTATGTGCTGTGCTGGGTCATTCGTTGATCCTTGGGAATAGGCCGTTGGGTTTTATGGCAAGGATGACGAGAAAGGTGAGGTGCCCCGCCAATAGCTGCCAACCGGGGTCGATCTTGGCCCCAATCGTCTGGGCCACACCAAGGATCACCCCGCCGACCAAAGTCCCCCAGAGGTTGCCAAGACCGCCGATGATGACGGCCTCGAACCCAAAGATCAGACGCCCGCCCCCGATAGAGGGGTCGAAGCTTGTGCGGATGCCCAACATGATGCCCGCAATCGCCGTCACAGCCAGCGCGAGCGCCATTGCAAGACCAAAGATGTGACGCCGGTTCAGCCCCATCAGTTGCGCGATTTCTTGGTTGTCTGAGGTGGCGCGAAAGGCGCGCCCGAGGGCCGTGCGATAGAACACCCATTGCAGGCTTGCGATGACGACCACGGCGATCACGAATGTCGTGACTGGCAAGACGCCAAGCGACAGGCCACCGGTCGAAATGCTGGCCGTTTCCAGCGTGCCCGCATTCATTTTCTGCGGATCGGCGGAGTATGTTTCCAGCAACGCGTTCTGGATGATGACGGACAAACCAAAGGTCACCAGCAATGGGGGCAAGATGTCTTTGCCCAAGGTCTGGTTGAGAATGCCGCGTTGAAGGACATAGCCGATCAAAGCCATTGCAGGGACGACCAGAACCAGCGCCAACAGGGGGTGCAGCCCCAAAATCGTGGTGACGGAAAGACCCAGATAGGCACCCAGAACGATCAGGTCGCCATGGGCGATATTCACCAGACGCATCACCCCGAAAATCAGCGAAAGCCCTGCCGCGAACAGCGCATATAGCCCGCCCAATAGCGTGCCCTGAACAATTGCGTTGACCCAATCCATCTTATGCCACCCCAAAGTAGGCGCGGGAAATATCCTCTCGCGCGGCGGTCGCGGACGTCCCTTCGAGCGAGACGCGTCCTTCTTGCAAGCAATAGAAACGTTGCGAAACCGACAGCGCCTTGGTGATGTCTTGTTCCACAATCAACGCGCTCATGCCTTCGCCGATGATGCCGGGCAAAGCCGCATAGATGTCTTTGATGATGATCGGGGCCAGTCCGAGGCTGATCTCGTCGAACAGGATCAGGTCTGGGTTGGACATCAGCGCGCGCCCAATCGCGACCATCTGCTGCTGACCACCCGATAGCGAGGTCGATTGCTGGCGCTTGCGTTCCTGCAAGATCGGGAAGAGTTTGTAGACGGTTTGCAAGGACCATGGCCCCTTGCGCCCGATTTGCCCGCCGATGATGAGGTTTTCCTCGACCGACAAAGACGGAAAAAGCTGACGGCCTTCGGGCACCAGGGCGATGCCTTTGCTGGCGACCTCGTCGGCGCGGAGTGCGCCAATGTCTTCGCCGCGATAGCGCACCATCGGCGCACCGCTTTGCGTCAATCCCGAGATCGCCCGCATCAGCGTCGTTTTGCCCGCGCCGTTCGCACCGATAATGGCCAAGATTTCGCCTTGCGAGACCTCTAGGTCGACGCCGTAGAGTGCTTGGAAATCGCCGTAGAAAGCATCTAGGCCGCTCAGTTTCAGCATGTGTTCAGCCATCGCCATCAATTCCCAGATAGATTTCCTGAACCTCGGGGCTTTCCATGATTGTGCGGGGGTCGCCTTCGGCAATCTTGCGACCGAAGTCGATGACCATGAGCTTGTCCACAACTGCCAAAAGGGCATGCACCACATGTTCGATCCAGATGATCGTGACCCCGCGTTTGTGGATGTCCTGAATCGTTTGCACGAGTGACGTGCATTCCGCTTCGGTCAAGCCGCCCGCGATTTCGTCGAGCATCAGAAGCTTGGGCTTTGCGCAAAGTGCGCGGGTCAATTCCAGCCGCTTGCGACCCAGCAGGGGCAACCCGCCGGCAAGCGTATTGGCACGATCCATTAGCTCTGTCTGGTCCAAGACCTCGAGACAGAAATTTTCGGCCTCTTTGCCAATCATCCCACCAGCCTGGGTCGCTGCAATCATTGCATTTTCAAAGACTGTCATGCCCGAAAACGGTTGCGGGACCTGGAAACTGCGCGCCATCCCCGCCCGGCATCGTTTGGCGGCGCTGCTGCGCGTCACATCCTGACCATCAAACATGATTTGCCCGGAGTTGGGCGACAAGGTCCCTGTAATCAAGTTGAACATGGAGGTCTTGCCAGCACCATTTGGCCCGATCACGCCGAGGGCCTGCCCGGCATCGACCTCAAAACTCAGCCCATCGGCGACGGTGACCGCGCCAAATGACTTTGAGACCTGATCCAGTTGGAGGAACGTGGACATGACACCTCTTGGGGGTAGGGGCGGCAGCATGACCTGTGCCATGCTGCCTTGGGACTGCGTTTACGACAAAAGTTTCAGTTCGCCGGTCAAAGGAATATCCGGTGCAGCGGCGTTCGCGACGATCTTGAGGTCAAGCGCATCGCCATCACGTTGCCATTGGCCTGCAACCAACGGCGTCTTGGTGACGTTGTTGATGGGGCCGTTGGACCAATTCACGTTGCCGGTAATCGTATCGAGGTTCGTCGCCGCGATCGCAGATACGATTGCCGCTGGATCTTCCAGATCTTCGGCCCGTTTGATCACGTCAGCCACAACCTCGAAAAGCGCGTGCTTAAAGCCGATCGGCTGGGTCCAAGGGCGCCCGGAAGACGCCGTGTACCCCTCGGCAAGCTCTTTGGCGCTGGCACCGGTCAGGGAAGAGTTAAACGGGTGGTTCGGGGACCACCAGACCTCTGACGAAAGGCCGTCACCGCGCTCTCCCAGCGACTCAATCACCGACGGGAAAAGCAGCGCCTTGCCGATGGTTACGACCTTGGGGTTGAAGCCTTGCTGGGCTGACTGCGCCCAGAAAGTTGCGAAATCGGGGGGGATCATATTGCCGGTGATGATCTCACAGCCGGCAGATTTGAAGGCAGCAATCTGATTGCTGAAGTCATCCGAAAGCGGCTGATAGCGGCCCGGATCGGTCAGGGTATAGCCAGCCGCTGCCAAGGGTTTGGGCAGGCCGAGTTCGGCATCGCCCCATGCATTGCCGTCTGCGTCGTTCGGAAAGAGGCCGCCCACCTGTCTTGCGACGCCGCTTGTGTCCCACATGTCCAGGAAGGCACCGATCACATCCTCAAGCCCCCAGAAGAAATGGTAGGTGCTCAGGAATCCTTCGCCGGGGATGCCGTTGCGGCCAAAGAAATAAGGCTGCCAAGGGCAATCGGTGGTGATGCAGGGGACCTCGTTAATCTCGGCCTGATCGGCAACCGGGTTCACGGTGTCAGGTGTGGAGGCGGCGACGATGATATCGACCTCATCCCCAAGAATAAGATCGGCAGCAACCTCTGCGGCGCGGTTCGGGTTTGATTGGCTGTCTTTTGAGATAATCTCAACCGTGTAGGCTTTACCGTTGTTTTCCAGACCCGCCGACAGTGCCGCCTGAACCGCTTCCAGAACAAAATCGTCTGCCTCGGCAAAACCGGCCAATGGCCCTGTTCGCGGGCTGACATGGCCGACCTTGATCACTGGATTGTCTGCATAGGCGCGCCCGCCGGTCAGAATGGCGGGGGCTGCCAACGCTGTGGCGCTGCCCGCCAAGAAACGGCGGCGCGACCAAGTTGATGTTTTCGATGTCATGTTTTCCTCCCTTGTCCGGTTTCTTGAACCGGTTTCGTTGCTTCAGTCTAAAAGTATTTCGTCCAATCTTTGCAGATGCTGGGCTACGCGCGCGCGCACTTGGGCGGCTTCCTCCTTTGTCCAGCTGCGAAAGCCTTCGCCCGACTTCATGCCAAAGCGGCCCTGATCGACGAGGTCCTCCAGGTACGGCGATGGGGCGGCACGGCGCTCAAGATCAAACAGAACGTTTTCGTGGATATCCAGCGTCAGATCCGTTCCGACAAGGTCGACGTTTTCAAGCGGACCCAAGACCGCAAGCCTGCGGCCAAAACTGGATTTGACCACGGTGTCGACGGCTTCTGCATCGCAGATGTCATTTTCAACGAGACTTATGGCCTCGCGCCAAAGCGCATGTTGCAACCTGTTGCCAATGAAGCCGGGCACATCCTTATTGACCAAGACAGGTGTCTTCCCGGCATCGGCCAGCAACGCAAAGACATGATCGGCAACTTTGGCATCGGTCCATTCCGTGCGGACCACTTCGACCAGTGGAATCATATGGGGTGGGTTCCACCAATGTGTCCCCAATGCGCGGTTCTTGAGCTTGAGGTTCCCCATAATCTTGGTGATCGGCATGACAGACGTATTCGATGCCAGAATGCAGGTGTCAGGCGCATGTGCTTCTACCTCTGCAAAGATACTTTGCTTCAGGTCGAGCTTTTCAGGCGCAGCTTCAAAAACAATTTCCGCGTCGTGCACGGCACCGGAAACCGTGCCGCAGATTTCAATTTTCTTCAGGATCTTGGGGATTTGGTCGTCAGCTTCGCCGAGGCTTCTGAGACTATCTGAAATCCTTTGCGCCACAGTTTCGCGGGCGGCATCAACAGGATCGGTGATACGCACATATTGCCCCGCACGCGCCAGCGTCAGCGCGATGCCGTGCCCCATCAGGCCCGCACCAATTACGGCGGTTTGGATGTTCTTGCGCATCGCTCAGCCCGCCGTATAGCCGCCATCGGCATACAAGATGTGGCCTGTGTAGAAATCAGACGCGGCAGAGGACAAAAAGAGCAGGGGGCCAGCCAAATCTTCGGGCTCTCCCAACCGTCCTTTGGGTACTCTGGCCAGAAATCCGTCGCGGACTTTGGTCGCTTCTGGTGTGTCTTCGAACATCCATGCGGTAAGCGGAGAGCGGAACACTGTCGGGGCAATTGCGTTCACAGTGATCCCCGTCGGTCCTAATTCGCAGCCGAGGGCCTTTGTAAGGCCGTCCACCGCAGCCTTTGAGGCGCAATACGCGGTGTATCCTGCTGGGTGACCAAGCAGGCCGCGTGCAGACGACACGAACACGATCTTTCCGCCAGTCCCCTGCGCCGTCATCTGCGCAGATACAGACCGAGCGATGAGCCACGATTGCGTCACATTGGCGTCCATCACCCCATCGAAGGTATCCGGCTCCATTTCTGTGATCTTGGCGACCTTATTCATGCCGGAGGCTACAACCAGAATGTCGACACTGCCAAATGCAGCGACCGTATCTGCCACCAACTGGTTGCACGCAGCTTCACTGTCGGGGCGGGCGTTGATCTGGTGGACCTCGCCCGCGCAGGTGTTCGCAACCTCTGCCATAGCTTTGGCATTGCCAGCGGCGAGGACGACTTTGCATCCAGCGCCAGACAGGCAACGTGCGGCCACCGCGCCAAAGGCACCAGAGGCCCCGGTTATCAAGGCCACCTTGCCACGGACATCAAACATCGAGAGCGGATTATCGAGGGACATGTGGTTACTCCGGTCTCTTGCCGTTGGGATACGGGATCACGACAAGCATTTTGCAAATATGGTTCGTCTTGTTTTCGATGCGCCGGACTTCACCTGGCGGGATGGTACAACTGTCCATCGCCGCCAGAATGGTTTCCCGGCCATCAACCTCGACCGTCATTTCCCCTTCGAGAACGACGTAGACTTTTTCAAACGGCGTGCTGTCCGGTCCCGCTCCACCACCGGGCAGAAACTGGGAAAAGCCAATCCATTGGTTTTCGGGCCCACCGTCTTCGAACCCTTGAAGCCGAAGGCCCGTGACGCCCCAGTGATTGGGGGCGTCATAGGTCGTGGCATCGGCAAACCGTTTGACGTGCATCAGAACGTCTCGCCAGCTTCGATGCGGTAGGCCTGTTGTTTGTCTGTCATTGCAACAAGGCGAATGATGCAGCCATCCCCCCGGTCCCAATTCCAGGGGAAGAACGCAAACGTCACGCGTTTGCCAGTGACAGAGTCCAAATCGCCACCGACATTTTCAATTCCAAGAATGCCGTTTGAAAACAATGTGTTGTGGACCGGCTCCCATTCGGGGAAGTCGTCTTTCCAATCCCTTCCGCCGGACCATTCTTTGTATTCCTCTTCCAGATGGGGCAGGATCGGGCCATTGCGCTGCGGGCCAATTGCCGTTGCCAGCGGATGGTCATTGGCTTGTGTGTCGTGCCCCACAACTTTGACGCCCTTTTCAACCATCCAATCGGCGGCCGATTGCACCAGCCCGGGGCAGTAGGCAAAGTAGTCACCGTCTTCGTATTGCTTGTGCCAGCCTGTGTTGATGATGAGCACGTCGCCTTTGCGGATGGCGTGGCCGCAGGCCTTTTCAAGGTCATCGCCAGTGATGGATTCCCACTTTTTCTTTGGGATCGAGACGACAAGGCCGGACCCAAAGAAGTGCGGCAGTGGCACCTCATCAATGAATGGTGTGCCCTGAACCACGTGGGCGGGCGCGTCGATATGCGTGGTGACATGCATGGTGGTGGTGATCGTCTGACTCAGCACACCTGACTTCGCCATGTAGTGCTTCCGCTCAATGGCGACGTCTTTGAAGTAGGGCCAGTTCGGACACTGATAGCCAAACCGGTGGCTGAGGTTCACAAACTCGAGCCCCATGTCATTTTCTGTGTTTGATTGGAATTCTATTCCGCGAATTTCCACCATGGATACAGGTCCTCTGTTCACCGCCGAAGCGGTGCGCGTTGCGTTTGAATTGTTGCTTAGGCCACCCAGCCCGATTCTTCCTTTTTGGTACACTTGCACCACATTGCGGTCAATAATAAATCGCATTGTAGATCACTTGTACCGCAATGCGGTTTGGTATTGACGGGCGCGGCTGTAGCGGTATGAGATGCTAGCAGCACCAGCGGAGGCCCTTGAGCAATGCAAGAAAGTCAAAACGCAAGAAGCGGAATTCAGGTGATTTCACGCGCAGCAACGGTATTGCGCAGCCTGAAAGAGCATCCTGAAGGATTGAGCCTTGGGCAGATCGCGTCAGAGGTCGGTTTGCCGCGCTCGACCGTTCAGCGGATTGTCGGGGCCCTGCAAGTTGAACGCCTGTTGATCTCGAATACATCGGGTGGTGGCGTGCGCTTGGGCCCAGAGTTGGGCGCATTGGCTGAAGCGGCCCGATTTAACACAGCTGAATTGTGTCGGCCGCTCTTGACCGAATTGACGCAGGCGACTGGGGAAACCTCTGATCTGTCCGTATTGCGGGGCAACAAAATGATCTTCATCGACCAGGTTCCCGGAACACATCGCCTGCGCACCGTGTCCTCGGTGGGGGAGGTGTTTCCTGTGACAACGACAGCGAATGGGCGCGCCTGTCTTGCAGAGTTACCGCGCGACCTAGCTCTGAAGCATGCGCAGACAGAGGCAGCCCAGACTGACGGTGGCTTCGACGTTGACGCATTTGCGAAGATTCTGGATCAAGTCACCGAGACCGGACTTGCATACGACAATGACGAGCATTCGGACGGAATTTCTGCCGTTGGATTTGCATTCCGCGATCTTTCCGATGAACTGCACGCTATTTCGGTCCCGGTCCCGACGTCGCGGTTCATCAGACAAAAACCGATGATTGAGGTGGCGGTTCGGAAGATTGCCCGGTCGGTGCAAAAGGTCATGCGTGCTGCCTAACCGGCCCAATGGTTCTGCGTGGCGCCGCTTCACAAGGGCAGGGGCGCCCCGATGTCGAAATCCAATCAAGAAATGCGAGGCGTCGGGCGCATCACCTTATGCTGGCATATGTGGCCAGCACTGCCGAACGCGCGTTCTCAGTTTGCAATGCAGAACAATCATAAGTTAGCCGACAGGCCAAATTTGCGACTGGAATGGTTCGGTCATTGACTGCGGTTGGACTTTGCGATTTGCTTTGGGCGATGGTTCTCAACTGCCAAAGGCAAATGAGATGAAAAGGGAACACGGTGAGGCGTAGCCAGTAGGCACCAAATCCGTGACTGCCCCCGCAACTGTAAGCGGTGAGCGACCCCGATATGGACCACTGGACAAGATGTCCGGGAAGGTTCGGGGAAGCTGCGACCCGCGAGTCAGGAGACCTGCCATCACCGGCATGTATCGCATGCCGGCATTTCAACACGATGCAGGCGGGGTGCCTGGTCAGGAGCATATGATGGCCAATCGGTTTTGCCGGCATCAACGTGGTTCTTCCTTCGCCCTTCTGAGAGGCGGAGGGCCCGATGAATCATCGCATAACAGTTTGCACATCCTGTCGGCACAAAGGCACTGAATGTCGCCCCGGCTTTGAGCTGATCGAAAAGCTGCGGCTGGCCATTGCCAATGCAGGGGACGCAGTTCCCGAGGCATTCGAGATTTCGGGCGTGGCCTGTATGGCGGGGTGTGATCGCCCATGCACCGTAGCCTATCACGGCACAAAGAAGGCGACGTATCTTTTCGGCGATATCGACCCCGCGACGGACGTCGAAGACCTTGTGGCCTTTGCCAAACAATATGCCTATTTGCACGATGGTTGGTGTTCGTCTGTGGATCGCCCTGGGAAGCTGCGCAAGTCGACATTGGCGCGTGTGCCTGCCGCGATCATGGTCATCGAGGAAAATGAGGCGCGTGCATCGTGAGTGCTGCGACCCTCAGAGTGCAGGACCTGTCTTGGTCGCCAGGACGTGGTGCTGGAACGCTGCTGCAGCCCACCAGTTTCATGGTAGAGGCCGGACGGGTTCTGGGGATTGTTGGTCCGAACGGAGCCGGAAAAACAACGCTGCTACGGCTGCTTTACCGGTTTCACCGACCGATGACCGGAACTGTGCATGTTGATGGAGATGACATCTGGACCCTGTCGGCTCGTTCCGTGGCTCAGCGCGTTGCGGCCGTCTTGCAAGAGCAGCCCAGCGACTTTGCTTTGACTGTAGGTGAGATCGTAGCCTTGGGCCGCACACCCCACCGGCGCGGGTTCGGCGGTAACGCAGGATCCAGTGATAAGGCCATTGTTGATGGTGCATTGGGCCGCTTGGACCTGCACGGTTTGGCCCATCGCCATCTGGGAACCTTATCAGGCGGAGAACGCCAGAGGGTGATGGTTGCCCGCGCTTTGGCACAGGAACCGCGCATTTTGATCCTGGATGAACCGACCAACCATCTGGATATCCGTCACCAGCTGGAAGTTCTTGACCTTATCCGCACCCTGCCGCTGACCATTGTCACATCTCTGCATGATCTGAACCTCGCAGCAGGGGTTTGCGACGATGTTCTGCTGCTGCAATCCGGTCACACCATCGGGTTTGGCCCCCCGGATCGGGTGCTGTCAGAGGCGGCTGTCTCTGACGCATTCCAAGTCATCGCCCAACGTGAACAGCTTTCCAAAAGCGACACCGGCCACCTTACATTTCACCTTCATAACAAAGGAATATCCACGTGAAGGCACCCCTCCTGAGCTCAGCCGCGTTAATGATCGCAGCAAGCACTGTCGCTGCGGAAACGGCCGTCCAAAGCTGCAACCGCACCGTGAATTTCGACGCACCACCAGAGCGCGCGGTTTCAAACGACGTCAACCTGACAGAAATGATGCTGGTGCTGGGTCTGGCAGACCGGATGGTCGGTTATACCGGCATTTCCGGCTGGAAGACATTGGACGAAGATATGCGCGCAGGTGTCGCGCAATTGCCCGAGTTGTCCGCGAAGTATCCGTCGAAAGAGGTCATCGTAGGTGCGGACGCTGACTTTTTCTTCGCGGGGTGGAACTATGGCATGAAAGTTGGCGGCGAGGTCACGCCAGAGACGTTGGAGCCGTTCGGCGTTCAGGTCTACGAACTGACTGAGTCCTGCGCCCACATCATGGAAACCGAAAAGGCCAGCATCGACATGATGTACGCTGACCTGATCAACCTTGGTGCGATCTTTGATGTCGAAGACAAGGCCGCCGAACTGGTGGACGGCTATCGGGCAGAACTTGCTGCCCTTACGGATGAGTTGGAAACCGGTGAGCCTTTGCGTGTGTTCGTCTATGACAGCGGAGAAGACACGCCATTCACCGCTGGTCGCTACGCCATGCCTACCGCACTGATTGAGGCTGCAGGTGGCGTCAACATCATGGATGATTTTGAGAAAAGCTGGGCAACAGTGACGTGGGAGGAGGTCGTTGAACGCAATCCCGAAGTCATCATGATTGTGAACTATGGCGAAGTGACCGCCGCACAAAAGCGCGCATTCATGATGTCAAATCCGGCGTTCGCCGATCTGGACGCGGTCAAGAACGACCGCTTCGTGACCTTGGAATACGTAGAGGCGACACCCGGTCCGCGCAACATTCAAGCGATCAAGACCTTGGCAGAAGCCTTCTGGGCGAATTGAGCAGATGAGCGAGGTCACAGAGACGCAAGCCACCGTCCGACATCCAAGCGGGATGACCGCATTCCTTTTGGGTGGGGTGGTTCTGCTGGTGATCTCGCTTTCACTTGCGATTTCAGTTGGTGCTGTCCCGGTCCCGCTGACGACGGTCTGGGGCGTCGTCGGCAACAAGGTTGCGCCGGGCCTGATCGAGCAAACATGGTCTCAAAGCCGGGAGGCCATTGTCTGGGAAATCCGGTTTCCACGCGCCCTTCTTGCGATGATGGTCGGGGCCGGGCTGGCGATGGTTGGCGCAAGCCTGCAAGCAGTGACCCGCAACCCGCTGGCTGATCCGCACCTTCTGGGAATTTCGTCAGGTGGCGCGTTTGGCGCAATCCTCGCGCTGCTGCATACCGGCATGTTCATTGGCTTGTTGACCGTGCCGCTGCTGGCTTTCGCGGGGGCACTTGGCGCGACACTCATCGTGCTGGGTGTGTCACGACTTGCGGATGCCACAAGTGCTGACCGGCTTGTATTGGCCGGAGTGGCCGTGTCGTTCATCATCATGGCCTGCGCCAATGTCCTGATCTTTCTGGCTGATCCCAAGGCCACCCATATCGTGGTTTTCTGGATGTTGGGGGGGCTTGGCCTCGCGCAGTGGAGCCAGTTGATCTACCCGCTGGTCATTCTGGTCATCTGCGCCGGATGGCTGATGTGGAAAGCCCAAGACCTGAATGCAATGACAGTCGGGGACGAGACGGCATCAACCCTTGGTATTCCGGTTGCGCGATTTCGGTTATCCGTCTTTGTCGTGGGGGCTTTGATCACCGGGGTCATGGTCGCGTTCTCTGGCATCATTGGTTTTGTTGGCCTGATGGTGCCCCATGTCGTGCGCATGCTGGTTGGCGGTGATTACGCGCGTGTCTTGCCCGGCTCAGCCCTTATCGGGGCGGTCTTTCTGCTGTGGGCGGACATCACGGCCCGCAAGGTCATGGCACCGGAAGATATGCCAATCGGCATCGTCACAGGACTCGTGGGCGGGGTGTTCTTTGTCTGGCTACTGGGGCGACGAAGATCTGTGGTGTGAAGCATCCTGTTGGCATTCACGATCCCGGCCCAGGCTGCATTTCCGATTTGGATCGTTGGTGAATTCTGTTTGTTGTGGGACGTGGCTGATGTCAATCTGGCCCCGCGACAATGAGAGAGAGTGGCGGGATGTCAGAAGAACAACTCAAAGGATGGAACCATCTGCCGGATGTTCCCATCAAGACGTCACCCTTTTTCATCTGGCCGCTTAATCCGCGCGAGATGGTGAAATGGGTCTGGAATTCGTGGTTTCTTGTCACCGAAAAGCTGATCATCGTTGGCATCGCCTTTGCCTGCTACATTTGGTTCCAGCCGCCTTTGGAGGCCGCGCAGAATTTCGAATTCAGCTGGATGGCGCGGATGTACGCCCGCAATATCGTGCTGACACTGCTTGTCGCAGGTTCGCTGCATTTGTGGTTCTACACCTACTCTGCACAGGGCCAAAAGCTAAAGTTTGATCCGCGCCCGCTGATGGTCAAAGGGCGGCAATTCACGCTAGGCGGCCAGGTGCGGGACAACATATTCTGGACGCTTGGCAGCGGTGTTCTGATCTGGACCGCCTTTGAGGTTTTGCTGCTTTGGGCGCTGGCCAATGGACACATGCGCCTGATTACGTTTGAGACCAAGCCAATCTGGTTTGTGGCGATCTTCTTTCTGATCCCCATTTGGGAAAGCTTCTATTTCTACGTGATCCACCGCGCGCTTCACATCCCGTTTTTGTACAAGCACGTGCATGCGCTTCACCATCGCAACATCAATGTCGGGCCGTGGTCGGGCATGTCGATGCACCCGGCAGAGCAGTTCATCTTCCTTGGCTCTGTCTTTGTGCATCTTATCATCGGGGCGCACCCGGTGCATATTCTATTCCATCTGCAGTATTATTTCCTGACGGCCATCACCACGCATACGGGTTTTCAGGGATTGCTTGTTGGCGACAAGAACCGACTGGCCCTGGGCACGTTTCATCACCAGATGCATCACCGCTATTTTGAGTGTAACTACGGCAGTCTGGAAATTCCGTGGGACAAGTGGTTCGGCTCTTTCCATGATGGAACGGTCACCGCCAACGCGAAAATGCAAGAACGGCGCAAACGGATTATGGGCTGATGGGCCATCTTTGACCGTGGTGGATTTGCGCGCGCCCGGAGGCGGTGACCGGAGCGAATTCAGCCGCGACCTGCGACACTTTCCTGATACCGGTTGAGATCTGAAACAAGGGCTTGGCCACTTGCGACGTCCATCCGGTTGCAGAATTCGGCCCAGACGGCTGCGTACGGCAGATCCTTGATTTCTTCGGTGACAACCAGACGGGATGTGTAGTCAAGGTTGTTTTCTGCCGACTTCAAGCTTGACCAGGGGGCCAGAAGCGCACGGAGCAACGCTTTTTGCATATTTCGTGTCCCGATCACCCAAGCGGCTGTCCGGCTGATCGTGGCATCGAAGAAGTCGAGGCCAATGTGGGTGCGGTCCAACAGATCGGCGCTGACAAGCTCCTGTGCCATCTGCATGATTGCGTCGTCCAGCAGGATCACGTGGTCACTATCCCAACGCATCGGGCGGCTGACGTGAAGCAGGATTTCATCGACCGACAGGGAAACCGAGCTGAGTTTGTCTGCGACGTTTTCGGTTGGGTGGAAATGCCCCATGTCGAGACATAACAAGGTACCCTTGCGGATCGCGTAGCCCATATAGAATTCGTGGCTGCCAATTGTGCAGGCCTCAACACCGATCCCGAAAAGCTTGCTTTCGACCGCATCCAGCATCTGGGCTTTGTCGTGTTGGCCGGCCATCATCGCGTCGAGCGAGTTTTCCAAACGTTTGCGGGGGGCCATCCGGTCGACAGGTGTGTCCTTGTAGCCGTCAGGCACCCAGATGTTGTTCACAACCGGCGAGCCGAGCGCCGCACCCATTTGTGCCGCGATGTCGCGTGAGCGTTTGCCATGCTCGATCCAGAAATCGCGAATACCCTGATCGGGGTGGCTGAGTGTCAGATTGTCGTCGGCCTTGGCATGGGCAAAGAACGTCGGGTTGAAATCAAGGCCAAGGCCCTGGTCTTTTGCCCAATCAACCCAAGGGGCAAAATGGCTGTACTCAATCTCGTCCCGGTCAGGGTTCTGGTCGGTATCAAGATAACAGGCGTGCAGGTTGAGTCGGTGATTTCCCGGGATTTGTCCGTAGGAAAACTCCAGGTCTGCGCGCAGCTCTTCCGGCGTGCGGGCGCGGCCAGGGTGGTTGCCCGTGGCTTGAATGCCGCCGCCTGAACTGCCGGTTTTGGCTTCAAATCCAACAACGTCATCGCCTTGCCAGCAGTGCATGGAGATCGGGATGTCGGTCAACCGGTTCAGGGCGGCCTCTGTATCTACGCCCCAGTCTGCAAAGACGTTTTTTGCGCTCTCATAGCTCATGTCGTTCCTCCCTCGAACACTTATCGCGTGAACGCTTCTTTGTTGCCGGCGTCAACGTTGATGATGTTGCCTGTCGATTTGGCCGAAAGATCGGATGCAAGGAAATACGCGGCCTCTGCGATGTCTTCGGGCAGCACAGAGCGTTTCAGCATAGAGCGGTCCCGGTACATTTCTTCAAGTCCGTCTTTGTCAGTCCCGTAGGTGCCAGCCCGTTGGTCCAGCCATTCACCTTGCCAGATCTTGGACCCTTTCAGCACTGCATCCGGGTTCACAACGTTCACCCGGACACCCATCGGTGCGCCTTCGAGGGCAAGGCACCGTGCAAGGTGGAGCTCTGACGCTTTGGCTGTGCAATAGGCCGATGCATTTGGAGATGCGGCAAGACCATTCTTGGAGGCCACGAAGACAACAGCGCCGCCCATGTTCTGAACCTTGAACAGTTTGAACGCTTCACGGCTGACAAGGAAATAGCCGGTCGAAAGGATCGACATGTTCTTGTTCCACAGATCAAGAGAGGTGTCTTCGATCGGGGCGGAACTTGCGATGCCGGCATTGGACACAAGGATATCGACACCACCAAACTCTGCCGCGACATCATGATAGGCCGCAGCGACGGCGTCTTCGTTGGTGACGTTCATGTTGACCGTGCGCACCACATCCGCAGAGTATTTCGCGCTCAGACCTTCGAGCGTCTCGGCAAGGGCGGCATCGTCAATGTCAGCCAGCATCACACAGGCCCCTTCGCGCAGGTACCTTTCAGCTGTGGCGGCCCCGATGCCACCAGCACCGCCGGTGACCAATGCCACGCGACCGGCCAAGGACTTTGGCGCAGGCATGCGCTGCAACTTGGCCTCTTCCAGAAGCCAGTACTCGATGTCAAAGGCTTCCTGCTCTGGCAGGCCCTGGTATTCGGACACGGCATCGGCACCGCGCATCACATTGATGGCGTTGACGTAGAATTCACCGGAAATACGCGCCGTCGCCTTGTCCTTGGCAAAGGTGATCATGCCGACACCGGGGATCAGATAGACAACAGCATTCGGGTCACGAATGGCAGGGCTGTCGTCATGTTTGCAGCGATCATAATAGGCCTGATAGCCGACACGGTAGTCAGCGATGGCCGCGTCGAGACCCGCGATGGTGGCATCGACGTCCGGGTTTGCGGGATCGAAATCGACGACAAGCGGGCAGATTTTCGTGCGCAGAAAGTGATCGGGACAGGATGTGCCAAGTGCGGCGAGTCGCTCCATATCCTTGGCGTTGACGAATTCCAGCACCGCGTCACTGTCGGTGAAGTGGCCGACCATATGCTGCTGGCCGGATACATATCCGCGGATGGCAGGCATCAGGCGAGCGGCGGTGGCGCGCCGCTCCTGGGCATCAAGGCTTTGGTGAACGGCACCACCGAAAGCAGCCTTGTCAGCCGTTTCCTTTGCGAACCAATCCATCGCCGTCTGAATCACATGCAGCGTCAGTTCATAGCAGTCCTTTGCGTCATCGGCCCAGGTGAAGAGGCCGTGGCTCTCAAGGACAACGCCCTTTGCATCCGGGTTCTTTTCACAAAAGTCAGACAGCCAAAGGCCCAATTCGTAACCCGGTTTCTTCCAGGGCAACCAGCCGATGCTGTCCCCGAAAATCTGCTGCGTCAGCGCCTTGCTGTCCTTGGCGGCAGCGATTGCAATGATCGCATCGGGGTGCATATGATCGACATGTTTTGCAGGCACATAAGCATGCAGTGGCGTGTCGATAGATGCTGCACGCGGGTTCAGGTTGAACGTGCAATGGGGGAGGTAGGCGACCATCTCGTCCTCAAACTCTACCCCGCGATAAAGGCCCCGCAGCGCGTTCAGCTTGTCCATATAAAGCGTCGAAAACCCGTCCATCTTGATCGAGCCAACGTCGCCACCCGATCCCTTTACCCACAACACTTCCGTTTTATCGCCGGTCAACGGATCATCTTCCATGACTTTTGCAGAGGTATTGCCGCCGCCGTAGTTGGTGATTCTCTTATCAGACCCCAAAAGATTTGACCGATATAGCAGCTTCTCAGAATCGCTCATCTTGCTGGCGCGGGCATCATCCCATTTGTTTTCAAGGCGTTGTCTGTTTGTGGAAGAGGTCATGTGTGTCTCCGTGGACGGCGGGTTAAGACTAAGTTTCAGAAATCAACGTGGCGGTGTGGCGCAGACAAGTCAATCATTTTCGATCACAAACAATCATGCTGCAGTGCAGAATGATTGAATATGACAATTAATGATTGACAAGTTGTCGCGATTCGCTCCACGTTCGGATCATCAAAGGGACACCCCATGCACGAAAAAGATCGCCACAGAGTCATTCTATCTGCCGTTCAGGACCGGTCACTTGTGACGGTCGTTGATCTGTGCACGTTGACGGGCGCGTCTGAGGCAACGGTGCGTCGCGATATCAATACATTGGATGACCAAAAGCAGCTGCGCCGGGTGCGCGGTGGTGCAGAGGCGCTGACCTCAACACCATTTGTCGGCCTTGCCGGGCGGCCGTTCTCGGTCAACGAAACACTGAATAGTGCTGAAAAACAGGCGATTGCTGCCGCCGCAGTAGAGCTATGTGACGATGGCGAGCCGATCATCATCAATGGCGGCACAACGACGTTTCAAATGGTCCACCCGCTGGCGTCGCGTCGCATGCAGGTTTTCACCAACTCATTCCCGATCGCCGAGCACTTGATCAAGAATACCAGCAACACCGTCATGGTGTCGGGCGGTATCCTGTACCGTGAACAGAACATCATCCTGTCGCCGTTCGAGAACGATGTGACACGGAATTTCTACGCCAAACGCATGTTTATGGGCGCGCAGGGCATCGGTCCGTTGGGCCTGATGGAAGGCGACCCCTTGCTGATCCAGGCCGAACAAAAACTGATCGGCCAAGCCGAAGAACTGATCGTTCTGGTGGACAGCACCAAGTTTGAACAACGCTCCAGCCTTGTGCTGTGCCCACTTGAGCGGATTGACACAATCATCACCGACGACATGATAGATGACCGCACCGCGGCCATGCTGGAATCGGCGGATGTAAGACTGATCGTGGTGCCGTCCGGTGCCACGCAGAAAGAGGGGATGGCGTCTTTGCCAGCCTGATTAAAACCACTCCAGGGAGGAAACCATGAGTGTACTGAAGAAACTGGCAGCATCCGCTGCAATGGCCGCAGCGATGATCGCGACGCCAGCATTTGCCCAAGACGACGTGCGCATCGCGCTGGTCGTAAAAGCCTTGGGCATTGGCTTTTTCGAAGCCGCCGCAGAAGGTGCGGAAGAAGCCGCCGCAGAACTTGGCAATGTCGAGATCATCTATACCGGACCGACAGATACGACTGCTGAAGGCCAGATCGAAGTGATCAACGCACTGATCGCCCAGAACGTTGACGCGATTGCGATTTCCGCAAACGATACTGATGCATTGGTGCCCGCACTTCAGCGTGCCATGCAGCGCGGCATTACGGTTATCAGCTGGGATTCCGGCGTTGCCCCCGAAGGCCGTCAGTTGCACCTGAACCCATCGTCCAACCCGCTGATCGGTAACATGATCATCAAGCTGGCTGCCGATCACCTGCCAGATGGCGGTGAAGTGGCGCTGCTTTCTGCGACAACTACATCGACGAACCAGAACATCTGGATCGAAGAGATGAACAAGGTGATGGGCGACTACCCCGGCATCGAAGTCGTGGCGACAGTTTACGGCGACGACCTTGCTGACAAATCCTACCGCGAAGCAACCGGCCTGATGCAGTCCTATCCTGATCTGGACGCGATCATTGCACCAACATCCGTTGGTATCGTGGCCGCAGCGCAGGCTGTCGTGGATGCTGGCAAAGTTGGCGAAGTGAACGTCACTGGCCTTGGCCTGCCGTCCGAAATGGCTGGTGCCATTGAATCCGGTGCATCGCAGTCGTTTGCGATCTGGAACCCGATTGATCTGGGCTACTCCGCGACGATGCTTGCCTATGAGCTGAGCCAAAATGGTGTCGAAGCCGCCCCAGGTGCCGAAGTGCCAATGGGCCGCATGGGCAGCCTGACGCTGGATGAGAACAACGAAGGCGCAATGGCTGATCCGTTCGTCTACGACGCCAGCAACATCGACCAGTTCAAGTCGATCTTCTAAGACGTCTCCCTGGTTCGGTCCGGCGCAACACGTGCGCTGGGCCGGATTACCCCAACCCCCATTCCTGAGAGAGTATTCGGATGTCGACTCGCCCCGCGCCCGCCATATCGCCTGACGTGTCCCCCATGGTCTCAATGGACATGATCACCAAGACATTTCCCGGGGTAAAAGCCCTGGATGAGGTGAAACTGGACCTATACCCCGGTCAAGTGACCGCCCTTGTCGGCGAGAACGGTGCCGGTAAATCCACCACCGTCAAAATTCTGACCGGAATCTATCAGCCCAACGGCGGCACAATCCGCATCAACGGCGATCCTATTTCCTTTGCCACGCCGAACGACGCGTCGAAAGCCGGTATCACGGCCATCCACCAAGAGACGGTTTTGTTCGATGAGCTTTCCGTGGCAGAGAATATATACATCGGTCATGCACCCCGGACGCGGTTCGGCCTGATTGATACGGCACAAATGCATCGCGCCGCCGCCAAGCTGCTGGCCGACATCGGCGCGCCTTTCAGTTCCCACACTCAGTTGCGCGACTTGGGAATTGCCAACAAACACCTGGTCGCCATTGCTCGCGCGCTGTCTGTCGATGCACGTGTGGTCATTATGGACGAGCCGACCGCGGCCTTGTCCCACAAGGAAATCGAAGAGCTGTACGAGCTGGTCGAAACACTGAAATCCCAAGGCAAGGCGATCTTGTTCATCAGCCACAAGTTCGATGAGATTTTTCGCATTGCGGATCGTTACACGGTCTTTCGCGACGGTGCATTCGTCGGCGATGGCCGGATCGCTGACATCACGGAAGGGGAGTTGGTGACGATGATGGTCGGACGGTCCGTTGATCAGATCTTCCCGCAAACCGACCACGACATCGGCGATGAAGTCCTGAAGGTCGAAGGGTATGAACACCCGACGGAATTCGCTGACATCAATTTCAGCCTCAACAAAGGCGAAATTCTTGGCTTCTACGGGCTGGTTGGCGCTGGCCGATCCGAGTTCATGCAAGCCCTGTTCGGGATCACCAAACCCTCAAACGGGGTCTGCCGGATCAATGGCGACGTCAAAGTCATCCGCTCGCCTGCTGATGCGGTGTCCAACGGGATTGTTTATGTGCCCGAGGATCGCGGCAAACAGGGTGCGATCATTGGATTGCCGATCTTCCAGAACATTACGTTACCGTCCTTGGGCAAGACGTCCCAAAACGGATTCTTGAAGCTCGCGGAAGAATTCAAGCTGGCGCGTGAGTATTCGCAGCGACTGGATCTTCGCGCGGCGTCGCTTGATCAGGACGTTGGCAATCTGTCGGGCGGCAATCAGCAAAAGGTCGTCATCGCCAAATGGCTGGCGACCCAGCCCCAAGTCATCATTCTGGACGAACCGACCAAGGGCATCGACATTGGATCGAAGGCTGCGGTGCATGAGTTTATGGCCGAATTGGCAGCACAGGGCCTGTCCGTCATCATGGTTAGCTCGGAAATACCGGAAATCATCGGCATGTCAGACCGCGTGATCGTCATGCGGGACGGCCGCATCGCGGCGGAGCTGACACAAGACGAATTGACCCCCGAAACCCTTGTGCGCCACGCAGCGGGCATCACATCTGACGGAGTGGCAGCATGACCCGTTTCATACCCGTACGCGAAGCGATTTTGGCCGGTGCCATCCTGGTTCTCCTGCTTCTGATTTCTTCCCGCTTTTCAGGCTTTGTCGCCCCGTCCAATCTGGCGAACGTCTTTAACGATACTGCCCCATTGATCATTCTCGCGCTGGGGCAGATGGTCGTGATCCTGACCCGCTGTATTGACTTGTCAGTGGCCGCGAACCTCGCACTGACTGGCATGGTCGTGGCGATGATCAATGTGGCGATGCCCGGTCTGCCGATCCCTGCCATTATCACGATCGCAATCCTGCTGGGCGCGGTCATGGGGGCGATCAACGGGTTGCTGGTCTGGAAGCTCGCCATCCCACCAATTGTTGTGACACTTGGCACAATGACCATCTTTCGCGGGATCATCTTTTTGATCTCTGACGGCAAATGGGTGAATTCCCATGAAATGTCGCCCGCATTCACCGACTTCCCCCGCATGGTGCTTTTGGGCCTGCCAGTGTTGTCATGGGCTGCGATCATCACAATCGTCCTGTTCGGGGTAATGATGGCGCGCACGCAATTCGGCCGTTCGATTTTCGCGGTGGGCGGCAACCCTCATGCCGCCGTCTACACCGGGATTGATGTCGGCAAGACGCAGTTCTGGGCCTTTGTTGTGTCCGGCGCTCTGGCTGGATTGACCGGATACCTTTGGGTGTCGCGCTTTGCTGTGGCCTACGTCGACATCGCGGGCGGGTTCGAGCTTGAGGTCGTGGCGGCCTGCGTCATCGGCGGCATTTCAATCGCTGGTGGGGTCGGCTCTGTCGGTGGCGCTGTGCTGGGCGCGATTTTCTTAGGCGTCGTCAAAAACGCCCTTCCGGTCGTGAACATCTCGCCGTTTTGGCAGCTTGCCATTTCGGGCAGTGCGATCCTGATCGCCGTGGCGTTCAACGCCCGCGCAGGCCGCACCAAAGGCCGCATCATCCTTAAATCGGCGGAGACAACCCAATGACGGACGAAACCCAAACCCGACATGTCCCCGATCGGCTGAACAGCCGCGCCGCGCGCGTGTTCAAAAGCTGGGAAGCCTTGTTGCTGGCCGTGGCAATCGCAATCTTCGTGGTCAATAGCTTTGCATCGCCCTATTTCCTGAGCGCTTGGAACCTCAGCGACGCGACGTTCAACTTCACCGAAAAAGCCATGATCGCCTTTGCGATGGCGCTTCTTATCATCTCGGGCGAAATTGACCTGTCAGTCGCATCAATCATTGCGCTGGCCAGCACGGCGATGGGGCTGGCACTGCAATACGGGGCAGGGACCCCGGAACTGGTGGTGATCGGCCTGACGGTTGGTGTTCTTTGCGGGGCGTTCAACGGCTTCTTTGTCACCGTCCTTGGCCTGCCGTCAATCGTGGTGACAATTGGTACCATGAGCCTGTTCCGCGGTATCAGTTTCATCATTCTTGGCGATGACGCTTTCCGCGGGTATCCCGCCAGCTTTTCCTGGTTCGGGCAGGGCTACATCTATTGGGTCTTCACAGTCGAGATGCTGTTTTTCGTGATCATCGCCATCATCTACGGGGTGCTGTTGCACAAGACCAACTTTGGTCGCGCCGTCTATGCAATCGGCAACAACCCGACCGGCGCATCCTTTAGTGGCATTCGCGTGGCCCGCGTGAAATTCATCCTGTTCCTTTTGACTGGCCTGATGTCCGGTATTGCAGCCGTCTGCCTGACGTCGCGCCTTGGGTCGACACGGCCAAGTATTGCCACGGGGATGGAGCTTGAAGTGGTCACAATGGTGGTTCTGGGGGGCGTCAACATCCTTGGTGGGTCTGGAACGATCCCCGGTGTCGTCATCGCGGCCTTCGTCATGGGGCTTGTCACCTTTGGGCTTGGCCTTTTGAACGTGCCCGGCATCGTCATGTCGATCTTCATCGGCCTACTGTTGATCGGTGTGATTGCGCTGCCGCGTCTTTGGGCGATGGCTGCAGCACGGCGCGCATCATGAGCGAGCGTTTTGTCTTTCGCATGCGGCTGAACGATGGAATGGCCGAAGAGTACAAGCGCCGCCATGATGCGATCTGGCCCGAGCTGGTTGAACTGCTGGGCGACGCAGGCGTCAGTGACTATTCGATCCATCTGGACACGGAAACCGGCCACCTGATCGGCGTCCTGACCCACACGGATGATCACGGCATGGACGCATTGCCAGATCATCCGGTGATGCAGAAATGGTGGGCGTATATGGGCGATATCATGGAGACGAACGAGGACAGCTCGCCCGTTGCCGTGGCGCTGACGCCCCTGTTTCATATGCCATGACCAGACCCCGCCACATCGCCGTCATTGATATTGGCAAAACCAATGCAAAACTGGCGTTGGTTGATCTGTCGACCCTCACCGAAATGGCGGTCGTCACGCGGCCTAATATCGTGCAGCCGGCACCTCCTTATCCGCACTATGATGTCGATGGGCATTGGGCGTTCCTTTTGGATGCCTTGGCACAGTTCCACCGAGAGCACCGGATCGACGCAATTTCAGTGACGACCCACGGGGCTTGTGCTGCGTTGCTGGATTCCACCGGCGCATTGGCCGCACCAATCCTGGACTATGAACACACCTATCCCGCCGAGGTTGTTGATGCCTACGAGGCGATCAAACCTGACTTTGCGCAAACCGGATCGCCGAGGCTTGCAGGTGGCCTGAACATTGGCGCGCAACTGCACTGGCTTTTGGCCAGTGATCCGACACTGAAAGACCGCACCGCCCAGATCGTCACCTACCCGCAGTATTGGGGGCACCGTCTGACCGGCGTGACTGCAACCGATGTCACATCCATCGGCTGCCATACGGACCTCTGGAATCCCTATGACGGGACGTTTTCTGACCTGCCGGCAAAGCTTGGCATTCGCGACAAAATTGCACCCGTGCGCCGTCCGAGCGACATTTTGGGGCCGATCTTGCCAGAGATTGCAAAAGCCACCGGGCTTGCGCCTGAAACACCGGTTTGCGTCGGCATCCATGACTCGAACGCCTCGCTTTATCCGCATGTCATTTCGCAGGTCGGCCCCGTCTCTGTTGTGTCCACCGGGACCTGGGTGATTGTCATGTCGATGAAAGACGGGGGTGCTGTTGCACTGGATCCGTCTCGTGACACACTTGTCAACGTCAATGCGCGTGAACAGGCAGTCGCCAGCGCGCGCTTTATGGGCGGGCGAGAATTTGAAATGGTCCAGCAAGGCCAGCAGGTCGCACCGACCGAACAAGAGGTGACGGCGGTTCTGGAACGGCCCTGCATGTTGCTGCCATCGGTCGAAACCGGTTCGGGACCTTTTCAAGGGCGGCAGATGCATTGGCATAACGGTGAACCAGAGGTCGGAACGGGCCAAAGGTCGGCGGCGCTTTCGTTCTATCTGGCTTTGATGACGGGCACCTGCCTGAACTTTGTCAAAGGCGATGGCCCGACAATCGTGGAGGGCCCGTTTGCCAGAAACCCCGAATACCTTGCGATGCTTCAAGCTGTGACGGAGCGCCCAGTGCTCACGAATGCGGCGGTGACGGGAACGAGCATCGGCGCGGCGATGTTGCTTGGCGATGATGAGTTTCCGCCAAAACTTGACCAAGAAGAACCAACTCTGCCTTTGGATGCGCTAAGGGCCTATGCTGGTTTGTGGTCAGAATTGACCGGCGCCGCGTAGCAGCAAAGCTGGTAATCTAGCGTCAGAGTTCAGCGGTCAGAAAATCATATACACGCTCGATGCTGCGGCTTGTCGTCACCTCTCGGTGGGCGACCAGCCAGATCGGAAACGACAACGGTTCAAGATCGGGCAGAACGTGTAACACGTCAGGCGCTGCAGATGAGCTGATCAAGGGCACGACTGTTGCAGTGGACGGTAAACCTCAATGGTGCAGCAATTCGGTGCGGACCACGTGATCGACGACCAGTTCATGATTTCACATATGCTGCTCTGAACTTCGATGTGGCATGGTCTCGGGCGCGGCACCGCCAAATGTCCTAGCCGCAGGATGACCGGACTACGCCGCGAGGATCAGGCGCCCGGCGTTTGCGTCAAGCCGGCCGAGCAGCGCCATGACCTGATCAAAGGGCAGGGGGCGGCCAAGGGCATAGCCTTGCAAATAATCACACCCCAGATCGCGCAGAATGCGCGCGTGTTCGGCGGTTTCCACGCCTTCGGCCACAACTGCCACACCCTGCATCCGCCCAATGTTGATGATCGTTGCAATCAGGTTCCGCTGGCGTTTGGAATGGGTGATGGGGCTGATCAATTGGCGATCAATTTTCAGCCGATCAGGGGACACCTGCAAAAGGCTGACAATCGAAGCATGGCCGGTGCCGAAGTCGTCAATCTCGACATCAATGCCCATTGTGCGCAGCGCGCTAAGGTTATCGGCCAGCTCGTCGCCATAGGAATCCAGAAACGCCGATTCCAGCAGCTCAAAGGCAAACTTGCCCGGTGCCAAATTCATGCCTTCCAGCGTGCGGATCAAATCGGGGTCTGACAGGCGCATGGCTGATACATTCACAGAAACACGCGGCACATCATGCCCCGCCTCTTGCCATTGTTGCAAATCGTGCTGCGCACGCTGAAGGACCAACGCGTCAAACTGTGCAATCATCCCCATTTCTTCCGCGGTGCCAAGGAAAGCATCGGGCATGATCAGGCCGCGGGTCGGACTTTGCCAGCGTACCAAAGCCTCAAGCCCGGTAAGTTGCAGCGTGTGGGCATCAAACTGCGGTTGATAGTGGCAAATGATCTCTCCCTGATTGAAGCCAGATCGGAGCGCGTCAAAGGCATCTTTGCGGTCTGCGGCGGTCTTGCGCATTGCTTCGTCAAAGAACCTAAATCGGCCCCGTCCGTCTGCCTTGGCCGCGTAAAGCGCAAGATCGGCTGAAACAAACAACGAGGCATCGGGTGCCTGCTGCCGGTCCGAGACCGCGATACCGATGCTGACGCCAAAATTGCAGGGCTGCCCTTTGAAGGCAAAAGGCGCATTCATCTTGCTGATGATCTGCCCGGCAACCTCGGCCAGCTCTGCGTCAGAGGGCGCATCGGCCATCAGCATCACAAATTCATCGCCACCCACCCGGGCCGCGACCCAATCGTCGCGGGCGGATTGGCGCAGGATGTCAGCGGCGTGGATCAGCACCGCATCACCCGCGCCGTGGCCAAGCGTGTCATTGATCTGTTTGAAGTTATCAAGGTCAAGGTGCAGCACCGCCTGCCGCTGATCGGGAAAATCGCGCAGAAAGCCGCCCTGTAATTCATCCAGACCGCGGCGGTTGGTGAGGCCTGTCATCGCATCGTGGCGCGATTCATGTTCCAGCAGGGCGCGGGCGGCCTCCAGTTCTTCCTGACGGAGGATGTCGTTGGTGATGTCGATATTCACACCTACAAACCGGTCGCCGCGCTTGGCGTCCGCCACAAAGATCGCACGGCTGCGCACATGCACGATGCTACCGTCAGGCCGGAGGATGCGATAATCGAGCGCAAGATCAATGCCGCGTTTGACAGAATCCTCTGAAATCGCAGTGGCGCGTTCCAGATCGTCAGGATGGATCAAGGTCGACCAAAAGTCGGCGGGCTGGAAATTATCCAGTTCCGGCACGCCGAACATTTCAAGCAGGCGGTCATCCCAATAGGCAACGCTATCGCGCACGTTGAATTCCCACCGCCCCATTTCAGCCGCGCGCATCGCCACGCGCAAGCGGTCGGACATCTGTTCGTGCTCTTCCTCGACCTTCTTGATCTCTGTGATGTCGGTGTCTGTGCCGATGATACGGGCAGATCGCCCATCGTCGAAGCGTTCGACCACGCGGCCACGGCTGAGGATCCAGACCCAGTGACCGTCGCGATGCCGCTGCCGGTATTGGTAATTGATCACATCGGTTTCGCCCGACTCATGGCGCTTAATCTCGCCCTTCACCATGTCGATGTCATCTGGATGCACATCGGCCAGCCAAGCGTCCACCGATTGGTGCACGTCTTCTTCAGACGGCATGCCACGCATTTTGCGCCAGGTATCTGACACGAACCGCTGACCAGAGCCCTTGTCATGATCCCAGACCCCCTGATCGGCGCTTTGGATGGCAACCTTCCAGCGCAATTCACGTTCTGTCAGGTCATCAATGAGGGTCTGACTGGTCTTGGGTTGGGTTATGTCCGTGTCCGTGCCAACAAACCGTTGCGGATTACCGTCTGTGTCACGTGCCACGACCCGGCCGCGACTGAGAACCCACAGATAATGCCCGTCATTGTGACGCTCTCGAAATTCGATCGAGAATTTGTCGCCACCATGCGTCATGACATGGGCAAGACTTTCGCGCAGACGGGCAGCGTCTTCGGGATGAACGCGTTCAAAGATGCTGTCTGGCCGCGTTAGATTGGTGTCACTGCGGCTGCGGCCGCGCATCCGATACCAATCGTCGTTGTAGCTGCAGACCTGACTGCAGACATCAATTTCCCACAGCCCGTAATCGCCGCTCAACAGGGCATCTTGCCATGTCAAAAGCTCCGCCGTTTGGATGTCGAGTGGCTGCTGCACCAGAAACCCAATTTGCGCGCCGGCATCATCCCGCAAATCACTGACCACGAAACTTGCCGCTTTGCCGCGCCAGTGCAGCGCAAATGTTGGCGGATCAATCGGTTTCCCGTCCGCGGCCCTGGCTTGCACACTGGCAAATTCGACCTGATCCGGGGGGCTGAGAAGGTCCGCAAACCGCAGGCCGGGACCAATCGATTCAGAAGACAGGCCCAGCGTATCCGCCGCTGCAGCATTCAGCACAGTAACCTGGCCATCAATCGACAACGCCATTGCAGGCATCTGCATCGCCTGGATCAGCGGCGCAATCGACGGTCCGAGGTTGATTAGGTGATGCTGCATCGCGGGCCGAGTCATTCCTGTTTCATTCTCCATAGAGTTGCAGTGTTAATTGCCAGTTAGTTTGACATGCAAATTTGCCTTGTTGCTTGTCCTGTTCGTTTTGCGGTCTGCTCAATAATTGGGCGCGTGGCTAGAAAAGAGGCGATTTCCGCGGCGAACCACCTAAATCCAACCGAGCGCCCATTGACCCTGTCGCCCGCTGCGGCCTTTTTGTCGGGTATGGGAGTGATCACACAAAATGTCCAATCTGCGTCTGCTGCAGAGGGATCCTCGCCGCCGCGCGCGCAGGGGTCTGCCCATGTTGCTGTGGCTCGAAAGGCAGGGCGGACAAGGCTGCAGGATTTGCGCCAGTCTGGCGCGCTCAAGCTGGTATTCCCGCGCCGTCACGGTGTTGACGATGTCGAGGCTGTCGCGGTCAACACCGCTGGCGGGATCACGGGCGGTGATCGTTTTTTTCTGACCGCAAATGTAGGCGCGGGCGCGCATCTGCGGCTGACGACACAAGCGGCAGAGCGGGTCTACCGTGCCCAAAGCGGCAGCGGTCAGGTCAGCACGCAGATCACCGTCGGGCAGGGCGCAAAACTGCACTGGCTGCCGCAGGAAACGATCCTTTTCGAAGGGGGTGCCCTGCGCCGTCGCTTTGCGGTTGATTTGGCCCAAGATGCCCAGTTTTTGTTGGTCGAACCGCTTGTTTTTGGCCGTCAGGCGATGGGCGAAGACCTGTCTCGTTTTTTGCTGGACGACCGTATCATTGTCCGGCGGGCGGGCCAGCCGCTTTACTTTGATGGCACGCGTCTGACCACCGGTGCCCAGCTGCAGCGCGGTGCGCAGGTCGGGGGGGCTCGGGCAGCGGCACAGGTGGTCATGGTCGGACCAATGGCCGCCGCGTCCTTGCCGGTGGTGCGCAGTCATCTGCCCGCCACCGCCGGGGCGAGCCTGATCGGCGATGACCTGCTGGTGGTGCGCATGTTGGCGGCTGACAGCTTTGCCATGCGGCAAGACCTTTTACCGATCCTTGACCATCTAACTGATAACCAACTGCCGACATCATGGAGACTATGACCAGATGCAACTGACCCCCCGCGAGAAAGACAAGCTGCTGGTGGCCATGGCCGCCGAAGTGGCGCGCAAGCGGCTGGCGCGCGGCGTCAAGCTGAACCACCCCGAAGCGATTGCGCTGATCACTGACACCGTGGTCGAAGGCGCGCGCGACGGCCGGTCCGTGGCCGACATGATGCAAGCGGGGGGGCATGTGCTGACCCGTGATCAGGTGATGGATGGCATTGCCGAGATGATCCACGAGGTGCAGGTCGAGGCGACGTTTCCTGACGGCACCAAACTGGTCACTGTCCATGACCCGATCCGCTAAAGGAGGCACATCATGATCCCCGGAGAAGTCATTGCCGTAAAAGGTGAAATCACGCTGAACGCCAATGCAAAGGCGGTCACGATAATGGTTGCAAACACTGGCGACCGCCCGGTGCAGGTCGGCAGTCACTACCACTTTGCCGAAGCCAACCCCGCGCTCGACTTTGACCGCGATGCAGCCCACGGTCACCGCCTCGACATCGCCGCGGGCACTGCCGTGCGGTTCGAGCCGGGCCAAAAGCGCGAGGTGGACTTGATCCCGTTTGGGGGCAGCCGCGTGGTTTATGGTTTCAATCAAAAAGTCATGGGGGGGCTCTGAATGCCCGCAACGATTTCCCGCGCCAGCTATGCCGCGATGTTTGGGCCGACGACCGGCGATAAGGTGCGGTTGGCCGACACGGATCTGATCATCGAAGTTGAACGCGATTTGACGGCAGAGGCTGTCGGGGCCGCTGGAACCGGTGGGCAGGGCCCCAATGCTGCGGTTTACGGAGAAGAGGTCAAGTTCGGCGGCGGTAAGGTCATTCGCGATGGCATGGGACAGTCGCAGGTCACACGCGCTGCAGGCGCGGTGGATACCGTCATTACCAATGCGCTGATTGTTGATCATAGCGGCATCTACAAGGCTGACGTGGGCCTCAAAGACGGGCGCATCCACAAAATCGGCAAGGCGGGCAATCCCGATACCCAGCCGGGTGTGGATATCATCGTCGGACCGGGAACCGAGGCCATCGCGGGCGAAGGGCGGATCCTGACCGCTGGTGGCTTTGACAGCCATATCCATTACATCTGCCCGCAGCAGATCGACGACGCGCTGCATTCGGGCGTGACCACGATGCTGGGCGGCGGCACGGGGCCGGCGCATGGGACACTCGCAACGACTTGTACACCGGGGCCATGGCACATCGGGCGCATGCTGCAGTCAGCGGATGCTTTTGCGATGAACCTCGCGTTCGCGGGCAAGGGTAATGCATCACTGCCAGAAGCACTGGAAGAACAAGTCAAATCAGGGGCTTGCGCGCTGAAGTTGCACGAAGATTGGGGCACAACGCCCGCGGCTATTGACTGCTGTCTGGATGTGGCTGACCAGATGGATGTGCAGGTGATGATCCACACCGATACTTTGAACGAAAGCGGTTTTGTGGAACATACGGTGGCCGCCATGAAAGGCCGCACGATCCACGCCTTTCATACCGAAGGTGCGGGTGGCGGTCATGCACCCGACATCATCAAAATATGTGGCGATGCCAATGTCTTGCCATCCTCAACCAATCCAACACGACCGTTCACGGTAAACACCATCGAAGAGCACCTTGATATGCTGATGGTCTGTCACCACCTGGACAAATCGATCCCCGAGGATGTGGCCTTTGCTGAAAGCCGGATCAGGCGTGAAACCATCGCGGCAGAGGATATTCTGCACGATATGGGCGCCTTCAGCATCATTGCCTCAGACAGTCAGGCCATGGGCCGTGTGGGCGAGGTGCTGATCCGCACATGGCAGACCGCCGACAAGATGAAAAAGCAGCGCGGCGCGCTGGCCGAGGAAACCGGCGATAACGACAACATGCGGGTGCGGCGCTATATCGCGAAGTATACGATCAACCCGGCCATTGCGCATGGTATCAGCCACGAAATCGGCTCGATCACCGAAGGTAAGCGGGCTGATCTGGTTCTGTGGAATCCGGCGTTTTTCGGTGTGAAGCCTGAAATGGTGCTGATGGCAGGAACGATTGTCTGCGCGCAGATGGGGGATCCCAATGCCTCTATCCCGACGCCGCAGCCGGTCTATAGCCGCCCGATGTTCGGGGCCTATGGCCGATCGGTCGAACGCTCTGCCGTGATTTTCGTGTCCGAAGCGGCGCAGGCGGATGGGATTGGTGATAAGCTGGGGCTGGCGAAGGATACAGTTGCCGTGCAAGGCACGCGCGGAATTGGTAAGAAGGATCTGATCCTGAACGACGCGTTGCCGCAGATCGAAGTGAACCCGGAAACCTACGAGGTCCGCGCAGATGGAGAATTGCTGACATGCCAACCCGCAGACGTGCTGCCAATGGCGCAAAGGTATTTCCTGTTTTGAGGTGGGTCGCCCTGCCACTTGCGTTGATGGCGCAGACCGCATGGGCCTGTCCGGTGGCCGAAGATTTGGCGACTGGAATCCGAGTGACGGCTGCGGACGGCACCGTCGATGTCTATCGCGATCTGGGTGACGGCACGGTCGCGCAAGAGATCGACTTTGGCGATGGTTCTGTTGCCAAGAACGTGCTGGCGCGGGGCGTTTATGTGCTGCGGCTGGCGGTCGAGGACGGCGGTGTCCTCGACCTCGATAGTGTGATGCAGACGACATATGATCGTAACCCGGCTGCGATGGTGCCGCCGACACCGGGCATGCAGGACAAGCTACGCACAACGATCACCGACACCTCTGGCAGCTACAAAGAATTGCAGTCGCATAACTGGGGCGAATCAACCGAAGTTCGGATTGGTGAGTGTACCTATGAGGGGATCGTTGGTGATGTGCGCTATGACAGTGATGAGGGCGCTATTGTGGAAACAGTGCACTATCTGCCTGCGCTTGGGCTGGGGCTCTTGATGGCCTATACCTATGACGACGAACCGACCGAAACCTATGACTTGATCCGCATCGAGGCCGTACAATGACCAGCCTGCCACGCGCGATCAAGGCCCATCCCGTGGCGCTGGGCGGCGCGCATGATGCGGGCTGCACGCTGGACTATGATGGCCGATTTGTGCGGCGCAAACGGCTGATGACGGACGCTGGCTGGCCCTTTGTGGTTGATCTGGCCCAGACCACATCCATGGATGAAGGCAGCTTTTTTGAGCTGGATGACGGGCGCACCGTGATCGTGCATGCCGCGGTTGAACCGCTTTTGATGGTCAAGGGCAACCTGCCGCGACTGGCCTGGCATATCGGCAATCGGCATACGCCGTGCCAGATGGAAGCGGACCACCTGCTGATCCAGCGCGATCCGGTTATTGCCCATATGCTGGAACATCTTGAGGCGCAGGTGACCGAGGTTGACGCGCGGTTCCGCCCCGAAGGCGGGGCCTATGGGCACGGCCGGACCCTGCCGCATGAACACGGACACAGCGCGCATGAGCATTGATCCCACGTTGGTGCTGGCCCAATGGCTGTCGCCGGGGTTCCCGGTCGGTGCATTTGCCTATGCGCACGGATTAGAGGCTGCAATCGCGGATGGGCAGGTCAGGGATGCAGATAGCCTGACCGCGTGGCTCACGGATGTGCTGGAAAATGGCAGTGGCCGCTGCGACGCAATCCTGATGCGCGCAGGCTTTGGCGATGCGGCAGAGGCTGACGCCCATGCCCGCGCCTTTGCCGCCAGCGCTGAACGTCTGCTGGAAATGGACCTGCAGGGCCGCGCGTTTTGCCAAACGCTTGCAGCGACCGAAGGGATGGTGCTGGACGCGCTGGCCTATCCGGTGGCTGTGGGGCAGGCGGCAGCGCAAAAAGGGCTGCCGATGAATGCAACGGTGGCGATGTATTTGCAGGCCTTTGTCGCCAATTTGGTGTCCGCAGCACAGCGACTGATGCCGTTGGGCCAGACCGAAGGGCAAAGGGTTTTGAACGCGGTGCGGCCTGTGGTCGCCGCGGTCACAGCGGCCACCGATGGTGCCGGGCTGGATGATCTTCATAGCAGTGCCTGGATGTCCGATATTGCCGCGATGCGGCACGAAACCATGACGACGAGGATATTCAGGACATGAAAAGCACCCACGGACCCGTGCGCGTTGGCATTGGTGGTCCTGTTGGCGCGGGCAAAACCACGTTGACAGCCAATCTTGCGCGTGCGCTGCACCCGAAGATGTCGATTGGCGTGATTACGAACGACATCTACACGCAGGAAGACGCAGAAGCGCTGGTGCGCATGCAGGTGCTGCCCAGCGACCGGATCATCGGGGTCGAAACGGGCGGCTGCCCGCACACGGCGATCCGAGAAGACGCCTCGATCAATCTGGCAGCAGTGGCGCAGATGCGGGACCGGCACCCCGAGGTGGACATGGTGCTGATCGAAAGCGGTGGTGACAATCTGTCGGCGACATTCAGCCCCGAGCTGGCCGATATCACTATCTATGTCATCGACGTGGCCGCCGGCGAGGAGATTCCGCGCAAAGGTGGACCCGCGATCACCAAATCCGATCTGTTGGTGATCAACAAGACCGACCTGGCACCCTATGTCGGCGCTGATCTGGACGTGATGCGCCGGGACGCGGCGCGAATGCGGGGTGACAAGCCCTTTGTCATGGTCAGTCAGCGGCAAGACGATATGTCACCAGTTATCAGTTCCATTCTGACACTTGCGGGCTTTGAATGATAACCGCGATGCACTAGGGTCGCGCGAGGCGAGCGCCCGTGCATGCGGCTTTCCCAGTTCGATGTTGACCAGTTTATGTTGATGCTTTGGCGTCCCAATCCTTGTCCGCGGGGCGGTGATGACAGACAAACACTATCTTGAGGCAGAGCTAGAAGAGCGTCTGTCACGGGACCCCGAGATATGGGAATTTATCAGGCAATCGACGCTGGATGGTGTCTGGTTCTGGGACCTTGAAGACCCGGCGCACGAATGGATGAGCCCTGAATTCTGGCAAACCTTTGGTTATGATCCTGACAAGATGCCGCATTTGGCGGACGCTTGGCAGGATATCATAAACCCAGAGGATCTGAAGATCGCCCAGGTCAACGTGGGTCGGCATATCGAAGACCCTGACCATCCGTATGATCAGGTTGTGCGATACACCAAGGCCGACGGCAGCACGGCCTGGGTCCGGTGCAGGGGGCTGGCGCTGCGCGATGAGACAGGCAAGGCCGTGCGGCTTTTGGGCGCGCATACTGACCTGACAGAATTGATCGTCGCGGCTCAGGTGCGCGAGGACGCTTTTCAACGGACCAATGCGCGCTTGAACGCAATCCTTGATGCCGCACACAGTGGCATCATCGGGTTGGACGGGCAGGGGCAGATCAGCTTTATCAACCCCGCGGCGCGGCACATGTTGGGGGCGCTGCAACAAGAACCGCCCTTGCCTTGGCCGCCCGAATACCTGTTTCTTAGTCCCAATGATCTGTTGCCGATCAAGGAAGAAGACTCTCCGGTCCAGCGATCCTTGCGCGGCGAGGCCCTGAACGGAGAACTTTATGTGATCCGCCGCCGCAACGGGGCCGACCTGCGCTATTTGCGGATGTCAAATGCACAGGTGAACGGCGGCTTTGAAACCGATGTGACATCTGTTCTGATCCTTGACGATATCTCGGAACAAGAACGCAACCGGCAACAGATTGAACGGTCCAGCCGATTGGACGCACTTGGGCAGCTTACGGGTGGAATCGCACATGATTTCAACAACATGCTGGCCACAATTGAATATGCCGTGCAGCTGTCCCAGGATCAGGACGACCCTGCGCGCGCCAACGATTTTCTACAAACCGCACTGGGGGCTGTGCGTCGTGGCGCGGATTTGACACAACGCCTGCTGGCCTTTGCCAAGAGCCAGCCGGGGCTCGCAAAGTCATGGCTGATTGAGGATGTCTTCAATCACTTCTCAGCCCTCGTGAAACCGACCATCGAAGAGCGGATCACCCTGGTGTTCAGCATCGAAGACCCGGGCATGTACATCTTTTGCGACCGCAGCCAGCTTGAAAATGCAATGCTCAATCTGGTGCTGAACAGCCGTGATGCGATTGTGCGATCCGGACACGGCGACACCATCCGCATCAGCGCGCGCAATGTGACCAATCAATTGGGCCAGACCATTGATGGCGATGGACAGGCCGCAACTTCTGACAACGCGGAACCCGACGACGACCGGTCTTCGCGCTTTGTCGAACTGGCCGTCAGTGACAATGGCCCGGGCATGGATGAAGAGGTCAAGAAACGCGCCACTGACCCCTTCTTTACCACCAAGGAAAGTAGCGCAGGCACCGGGCTTGGCCTGTCGATGGTCTATGGTTTTGCGACCCAATCGCAGGGACAGCTGCGCATCTATTCAGAGCTGGAGCACGGCACAACTGTGCGCATCTTACTGCCGCGTGGCACCTACGAGGGCGGGCGCGAGGGGCCTGTTGCCCGCAAGCGCGCCGTCAGCGGTAACGGCCAACATGTACTGCTGGTTGAGAACGAAGAGCGGCTGCTGGACATTATGACTGAACTGCTGATCAGTCTGGACTACAAGGTCACAACCGCGACGTCCGGCGCGCAGGCCCTGGCAATTGTTGAAGACGGTCTGGACTATGATCTGTTGCTGACGGATGTGGTAATGCCGGGCAAGTTGGGTGGCTTTGATCTGGCCCGCGCGGTGCGCAGGATCGACCCTGAAAAGCCTGTGCTCTATATGTCTGGCTACACCGGCTTCTCTGAGGCTGAGATGGGCGAAGTTGTCGCCCCACTGATCCAGAAACCCTGTCCCCCCGACGAATTGGGGCACACGCTCTACGACGCCCTGAACACACCTAAGTCCTCTACCAAGACAAAGACCTAATACCAGACAACGACATGACGCATATTCTAATTCTCGAAGACGACACTGACTTTGGCACGCTGATGGCCGAAGGATTGGAAGACCAGGGCTACGAGGTGACGCTTTTTGATCGCGCCTCCAAGGCATTGGCCTTTCTTGAAAAGGCCAGGATTGATTTGGTCATTACAGATGTATTTGTCGAAGCCGAGGGGCAGCTGATCCCTGACGGCGGCGTAACTCTTATCGGTGGGATCAGGGCTGCCTCGCGATATAGCAAGGCCGCCCAGAACCGCGATGTGCCGATCATCGCCATCACCGGGCGCGGCGGGCTTTTGGGCAAGGAATTCGGGCTGGCTAACGCGGCCGGAATCGGCGCTAATGCAGGCCTGCAAAAGCCCTTTGCCCAGCCAGAGTTGCTGGACACGATCAAGCGGCTGTTGAAGAACGCTTAATCTCAGTTCCGACGGCAGTTCGCTGCGTTCTGCGCGCCAAAGTGGCGCAGAACACCGGGCTATCGGCCCAGCTTGCGCGCTATATCTTCGCTCAGCTGCAGGATCGCTTGCGATTGTGCCGCCGCCACCGCTGCTGGTTCGGCCGAGGCAAGCGGGATCGTGATGTTGAATGACGACGACGTGTTGCGGAAATCAATGCCATCGCCGCCGACAAAATAGGTGCCTACCAGATGGAAATTGCCATCCGCGCGCGCGATCATGTCTGACACCCGGATATCAATGCCAACGTCTGGCAGGCCCGGAAATGGCCAAGGGTCGGGCCCCACGGTGGCGGTCAGGATGTCGTCCAGATGTCGCGCGATCTCAAGCGTCACAGCGCGGGCGGGATCATCGGCCCACAACAGCTCTCCGGTTGAGGTGATCACACCGGGGGCTGTTTCAATCGCCAGTTCCTCAGCCGCGGCATAAGCAGGGAGCGACACGGTTTGCACCAGCGCAGAGCCCACAAAGGCGCGCAAGTCCAGCGTGGATTGCGCTGTGGGATAGGCCACGCGTGTCAGCGTGCCGGAACAGGCCGCCAGCGCGACCAGCGCCATCATCGTTAAAGTTGTTCGCAACATTTCAGCGCCCCGTCAGCAGTGAATTGGGATTGCGCTGGATTGCGCGTGCCAGCGACGATACGGCATCTGCGGCTTCCTGGATATCCCGAAGTGTAGAAAGTGTCTCGGCGTTGAACCGCGACCGTTCGCCGTAGGATTGCAGCACCGCGTCGGTCTGATTGACCAATGCCGTGGCGCGGGCCGACAACGCTGGCAGGGATTCTGCCGCCGTTTCAATCGCGCGGGCGGCATCCGCCGCAGAAGCAAGGGCCGCATTGACATTCGTGATGGCCCCGCCGGTGCGGACCTCTGCCAGGAACATCGACATCTGATCAAGCGCCACGGTCAACGCGCCCGGCAAATCCTGCGTCGCATCTGCGCCGACCAATGTATTGATGCTGTCCAGCGTCGCAGCCGTCGCCGCGACCAGCCCTTCAAGGTCAAGTTCATTGGCCTTGGCTGCCAGTGCGTTCAGCTCTGCCGTGATCGCTGGCAAGTCGGTGGCGGCAGTATCAATGCTCGCCGCCGCGCTATTGGCCGCGTTGATGGCAGAGGTCAGCTGCGTTGCCACATCCGCCGCTGCAAGTGTCGCCAGAATGCCGTCAATTTCGGCCACAACACCACGCAGATCAGCAGGGATTGCCTGCACATCATCCGAGGCGATCAGGCCACGCGCCTCTTCGACAAGCGCCACAAGCGACGCAGGTGCTGCCTGTAATGCCTCACCCGCCAGGAAGGCATCAATCTGGTTCAGCGTGGCGGTGGCTTCGGTCACCAGCGCCTCCAGCTCGAGCGCGTTGGCCTTGGCTACCAGCGCCGAAATCTCTGCTGTGAGTGCTGGCAGGTCGGCTGTGGCCGCGTCGATGTTGTCGACGGCGGTGCCAGCGGTTTCGACCACGGTGCTGATCCGTCCGACCAGATCAGCCTCGCCCGCGTCGGAAACTATCGCGTTCAGCTCTGTCACGATCGCGCGCAGCTCTGACGGGATGGCCTGAATGTCCTCGGATGCAACAATGCTGCGTGTATCCTGCAGAAGCGCGACGATTTCGTCCGGGGCTTGGCTGACCCCGTCGCTGCGCACCACCTGATCAAGGCTGTCCATCAGGTCGATGGCAGAGGTCAACAGTTCCTCGATTGGCAGATCGTTGACCCGGTCCAGAACGGTCTGTGCTTCGTCACCGACGTCCGCGATGGCATTGTCGGTGGTGGGCAAGACCGGATAGGGTTCTGCGCCCAAGTCGACGAACGCGCGTTCGGCGTCGGGGTCTTCGAACAGCTCTACATTCAATGCACCTGACAAAATGTTGCCCGTCACCAGCCGCGCCCGCAGGTTGGTGGTGCGCACCATATCGGTGATCAAGATCAGCGCGTCCTCAGGCGTGGCCTCTTCGGACAGGCCCATACGGCCCGGTTCAACGGCAAGTATCGTGCGCAACCGCACCAGTGGGCCGCTGACACGGTCCTCTACCGCGACGGCACCAAGGCCAGTGACTGTACCCACGCGCACGCCGCGGAACCTGACATCGGCCCCGGTGGTCAACCCGCTGACCGAGCCGTCAAAGAATACAGCAAGGTTCAGAACTGGCAGGTCCGGATCGTCGAAAAGGCTGTTGCGTGCAGTTTCTTCGCTTTCGAAAAGGTCAAAAGTATCGCCGTCCACGACCGGTTCCCCGCCCGAGACGATGGTGTCAAACGCGATCCCGCCTTCGATCAGCGAGGCAATTGAATTGACGTTCAGCGCAATGCCGCCTGCACCCAGCGAGATCGAAAAGCCAGAGGTGTCCCAAAACCGCGTGTTGGTCGTGACCCGACGGTGATACGGGGCTTCGATGAAGGCAGCCACCGTCACGCTTTGCCCGTCCGGCGACAGGCGCGGGGTTTCAAGGTATCCGACCTGAATGCCCTTGTGCAGGATCGGCGCGCCCGAGGTCAGCGAACTGCCATCCTTGGTCCGGAGGGTGATGGCAACGCCGCGTTGATCAACCCGCGCGATAGGCGGATCTTCCAACCCGATAAAGGAATACTGCTGGTTGTCGGGATCATCATTCCAGCTACCTTCGATGTAGACCCCCGAAAGCACCGTATCGAGGCCTGAGATCCCGCGCACCGACACATCCGGCCGCACAACCCAGAAACTGGCATCCTGATCCAGATAGGGCGCAATGGTCTGATCTACTCGGACATTGACAAGCACCTGTCCCAGCCCGTCGGCAAACTCGACACTTTCGACACGGCCAACCACCACGTCACGATAGCGCAGCTCGGTTTCTTCGGACTTGATGCCAGATGCGTTTTCAAAGGCAATCTCGATCAGCGTGCCCTGATTGGCGTAGTTCTGATAGGCCACCCAAAGACTGACGGCCAAGGCAATCAGCGGCACCAGCCAGACCAGCGACAGCCGCTGCAACAGGCCGGGCTTTGCGGTCTGGACGTCAAGCGGGGCAGGGGTTGGCGTGTCGCTCATGCGGTTTTCCTGTCTGCGTCCCAAATCAGCCGGGGGTCGAAACTTTGGGCCGAAAACATCGTGAAGATCACCGAAAGCGCAAAGCTTAGCGCTGCAATCCCGGGATTGATTGTCGCAATGGTATTCAACTGCACGAGCGCTGACAGAATTGCAACGACGAAGACATCAATCATCGACCAGCGCCCGATGAATTCCACCACGTCATAAAGCTTGTGACGCTGGTGCATATTTGCGACGGACCGGCGCTGAACCGAGACGGCAAGATAGCCGATCGCAAGAAACTTACCCAATGGGATCATGATCGAAGCCACAAAGACGATGGCCGCAATACCATAAGACCCATAATGGACCAGTTCGACGACGCCACCCAGAATGGTGCTTTCCGAATGATCGATCAGCGTATTGGTGATCAGCATCGGGTAAATATTTGCGGGAATAAACAGAATGATGCCCGCGATCAGCCATGCCCAGACCTTTTGCAGGCTCTGGGTGTCGCGGCTTTGCAGCGCGCCGTGACAGCGCGTGCAATGCGCGGTCCCCATCTGGTGGACCTGTCCACAACGGCGGCAGGCGACAAGCCCGGCCTCGCGCGCGGTGATCAGGCCGCCGGGGTGGCTTTGTCCAGAGCTTCCCAAATCGCGTACCTGTTCATCAGTTGGTCTTTGAAAACGGTGATCACCACCAGTGCGGCGAAGGCATAAAACGCGGGGCCAAGCGTGACACTTGCCATACCAGCCACTTTGATCAGCGCGACGGTCACGCCAACCATGAAAATCTCGGCCATAGCCCACGGGCGCAAGGTTTCGGCCAGGCCGAAGGCTTGTCGCGCCAAAGGGCGGGGGCTGGCGCCACGGATCAGCGGACTGATGGCATAGACGATCGCGATCAGCCGGGTCAGGGGCAAGATGATGATAAAAAGCGCCACCGCAACAGCGAGCGGCATGGCAAGGCCTGCGTTAAACGCGGCAATCGCGTTGAAAACCGATGTGGCATTGTGATTGCCCGAGACATTCAGGTCCATAAATGGAAAGCTGATTGCGGCCACCATCAGCACCATCGCCGAGATCGCAAGGCTCACCACACTGACCAGTGCGCCGGGGCGCGCCGTCTGCAGTACCGCGTGGCAGCGCTGGCAGGACGCCGAGGCACCTTCAGGCAGGGCCGCCGCGCTGTGCAACGTGTCGCAATGCGGGCAGGCAACCAGTTCTGTGAGCGGTGGCAGTGCCATGTCACGAAAGTCCTGTCAGGCGCGGCCAATCCTTGCCTTTGCCGCTAATATAGGGTGCGCCACGGGCAAGCGCCATGCGTCCCATGCGATGTGGGATTTTCAAATTTTTTTCATAGGGTTGCGCCGCTAACTTCATGTTCATGTAAGCGTGATGTCGCAGGGCAGTGCGTGCTTGAGCACGCGTTCAGCATTGGGAATGTCGTTGCCTTCGGCCCGGCGGGTTGCAACGGCGCGCGAGTAATTCAAAGACAACCAACGATGAATCAGCCGCGCGCGCAATTGCTCCATCGGGATGTCCAGACGGGCGGTCAAGTCCCACAAAGGGGCTAGAAACTCCCACGGGGCCTCGTCAAACATCAGATAATTGCCTTCGACGATCACCACCTGGGTGTTGGCCGGCACAGCAATGGCGCCTGCGATGGACAGGTCGCGAACCCGATCAAAGGCCGGCACGAAAACTTCAACATTCTCTTTCAAGCGGTTGATAAGATGAATGAAACCGATGGCGTCAAAGGTTTCTGGCGCGCCCTTGCGCGGGCGCAAATCGCGCGCTTCCAAAATGGCGTTATCAAGGTGAAAGCCGTCCATCGGCACCACAACGGTACGTACTTTTTGCAATGTCAGGCGACGCGCGACCTCTTCGGCAAGGGTCGATTTGCCGCTGGCGGGTGCGCCCGCAATACCCACCAGAACGCGTGGATTCTGCGCGCAAAGTTCGTGCACCCGTTCGGCCAACGTGTTGACGTGCATTGTAATATCCTGCACCGGTTCACCTGCTCTGTTCGCTTTGCTTTTGGTCAGACTAGGCAATGGGCCGGACCTGCGCGAGCGCAAAATGCTGCACCGGCAAAAAACGGCGGTACTTGGCGGCGGCGGGCATCTGGCCTAGCTATTGCGGATGACCACAGCGCCCGAAACCCCACCGAAACGCCGCATTTGGCCTCTGCGCCTTTGGTCGCTGCTTTACGCCACGTGGAACGTCGCAAGCGAACGGCACGTGGGTTTGATCTCTGCTGGGGTGGCGTTCTTTGGGATTTTTGCAATCTTTCCGGCGATTTCCGCAGTGATTGCGATATTTGGTCTGGTTGCGGACCCGGTTATCGTGCTCGAACAGATCGCCCTGATGGAAGATATCATCCCGCAAGAGGCCTACGCCTTGTTGGTGGGGCAGATGGGGCGGCTACTCGCCGCGGGGACCGGCACCTTGGGATGGGCCACTTTTGTCTCTATCGCGCTGGCACTTTGGGCGTCGCGGGCAGGGGTGGCAGCCTTGATGGGCGGGTTAAATGCGATAGCAGATCGCCCACCGCGCAACGGGTTCAAGCAGGTCATCGTGGCGCTGACGCTGACCATTTGCCTTGTGGCACTGGCGATCACGGCGAT
Source organism: Yoonia sp. R2331 (assembly GCF_041103235.1). Classification (NCBI taxonomy): domain Bacteria; kingdom Pseudomonadati; phylum Pseudomonadota; class Alphaproteobacteria; order Rhodobacterales; family Paracoccaceae; genus Cognatiyoonia; species Cognatiyoonia denitrificans. The sequence continues at coordinate 1,023,221 of NZ_JBGCUN010000001.1, forward strand.
GATGGCGGTGATCATAGCCCCCATCGTGATCGCCTTTGCGCCCATCGGCGCGGGCAGCGCACTGATCTTAGAGGCGGTGCGCTGGCTTGTGGCATTCTGTGTGCTTTATGCGGCGCTTGCCTTGCTCTACCGGTTCGGGCCCAACCAGCGCGGTGCGCGCATCCGTTGGTTTACGATCGGGGCGGCGACCGCAATTGCGCTGTGGATCGCGGCCTCTGCCGGGCTGTCCTATTACCTGACCAACTTTGCGAGTTATAATGAGGTTTACGGCTCGCTTGGGGCGGTCATTGGTATGCTGCTGTGGCTCTATATCACGTCTTACCTGATCCTTCTGGGCGCGGCGCTAAACCTGCAAGTGCATGGCCGCATCGACGGTGAAGCGCGCTAGGAATAGGCACTTTTGCCGAATGTGTCACAAATAAGGCGCAGAAACGGCGAGATTCCCCCTAACTTTTTCTAGAAATAGCGAATCGATCAAGATAGTGTGGTTCCAATCAAAATGGACACGACCCCAAAAGAGGGCGTGCAATGAGGCGGAGCAAATAGAATGTCAGCGATTGATTTCGTTGTCCGTGGTGATGCGGGCGTAGTAGAGCGTGGCGCGATCACTGGATCGGGCAATATTATTGTTGGTGCGGGTCAGGATATTTCCCTGAACCTGCAGCGCAGTCACATCTTGTCTTACATGCGGCAGGGGCAGGCGCTTCAGATTACGCTGGTTGATGGTCAGGTGATCACGATTGAAGGGTTCTTTGATGCCGGTGGCGCTGTCGAGAACCAGCTTTTCATTTCGTCCAGCGGTCAGTTGGCAGAGGTGCAGTTAACCGCCTCTGAGGGCAATTTGCTGTTCGCGCAATACGCGGATGCCGACAGCTTTGGCAAATGGTCGCCCGATGATGACCTTTACTTTGTGCAAGCCGCTGATCTGCCGATTGCAGGGGTAGAGCCCGCGTCAGAGGCGGGCATGCTTGGCGTGCCGCTGATGGCGGGTCTTGGCGGGCTTGGTGCGGCGGTTCCCATCGCTGCAGCGGCTGGCATCCCGCTCTTGCTGGGTGGCGGCAGTGATCCCGACCCGGTTGACGACGTTAATACCGGTGGCGGCGGTGGTGGTGTTGATGCCCCCGGCCCATCGACCCCAGACGAGGTTGACCCCGAAGAGCCGACCGATCCGGTTGATCCCGTTGACCCGGTTGATCCGCCGGTTGTTGCGATCACCGAGGGCACCAAGTCGCAGGGTCACGTCGTCAATGACGACGACCACAGCGATGGCGTCACAATCAGCGGTTCTGGCACGCCGGGCGCGTCCGGCACCGTAACCGTGGGCGACGCGACCCACGACGTCACGGTTGATGATGATGGTAACTGGACCGTGACCTTTGACCCGACAGAGGTTGAGGGCGGCGAATACGAAGTCGACGTCACCGTCACCCTGACCAACGAGGGCGGCAGTGCCACGACAAGCGATGTTGTGGTGATCGACACCTTTACCACCGTCAGCTTTGACGCTTCCACCGTTGAGGGTGAGGGCGTGGTCAACTTTGACGAAGAGGCTGATGGCGTTGTTCTGACCGGCACGACGCAGGAAGGGTCCAGCGTTGTGGTCAGTTTTGGCGGCAACGACTACACGGCGACCGTCACGGGCGGGTCGTGGTCGCTGGATGTGCCCGCGGGCACCTTCGCGCAGGGCGAATATGATGTCGACATCACCGTGACGGCGACCGATGCCTACGGCAACACGGCGTCCACAATGGATACGCTGCATATCGACACGATAACAAACGTAACCGTCGACACCAGTGCAGTTGGTGGCGACAACACGATCAACATGTTCGAGCATGAAAGTGGTGCGACAGTCGTCGGCACAGCACAGGCCTATGCCAGTGTAGAGGTCACGATGAACGGCCATGTGAACACGGTGCAGGCCGATGCAGATGGCAATTGGACCACAACCTACACCAATGCGCAGGTGCCAACCGGCACCCTGACGCAAGAGGTGACAGCGGTGGCAACCGATGCTGCAGGCAATACTGCGACCGCCTCTGGCACGTTCGAGATTGATACAGAGCTCGACGTGACCGTGAACACCGACAACGTCGAAACCGATGGTGTCGTGAACATGGTCGAGCGGTCAGATGGCGTGACGCTGACCGGCACGTCAGATGCAGGCGCAAATGTGCAGGTCGTCTTTGAAAACGGCGTCCGCAATGTGGTCGCTGACAATGATGGCAACTGGTCCGCGGACTTTGCCGCCAGCGAAATTCGTACCGGCGATGTTGAGGTCGGCGCGCCCGTGCAGGTCACTGCGACCGACGCGGCAGGCAACGTGGCCACGACCAGCGGCACCGTGCAGCTTGATACGTACGTCAATCGCCTTGCCAATGTCGGCGTGGTTGAAGGTGACGATATTGTCAGCAATGCAGAGGCGGCCGATGGCATCACCCTGCAGGGCGTGGTCGAGCAGGGGTCAACCGTGAACGTGACCTTCGAAGGCGTAACCCACGCGGCTACGGTCAACACAGATGGCACGTGGTCAGTGGACTTTGCCGCCGATGAAATCCCGTCGGGTGAATATGTCGCAAACGTGGTGATCGAGGCGACAGATGCCGCAGGCAACACAGCCTCTATCACCGATACCTTCACCGTGGATACGGTTGCGCCTGATGCGCCAAACATTCAGGGCTTTGGCAAGGATCACGAGGGTGTCGATACCGTTCGCGTGCTGGCCGAAGGTGATAGCCTCGCCAATCCGCGCGAGTTCCATGCGACCGAAAACGGCGGCGATGATGCCACAGCACTGGACGCCACCGGTTTTGCCGGGCCCAGCGCCCAGACCTGGTACGAGTTCCCAGATGGTCAATCCGTACCAGATGGCAGCCACATCGTCGTCACCGACAGCGACGCGGCGGGCAACAGCAACTCTACCCTGTTTGTGCTGGACGACATCAACGGGTCCACCGTGGATGTGACCGGTGCAGGACTGGACGGGTTCAACATTGGTGCGATCGATCTGGAATTTGCCGAAGACAGCGAATTGACCCTGTCGCTCTCTGATCTGGAAGCGATGAGCCAGAACGACAACACGCTGATTATCCACGGTAATTCAGATGACACGGTGACCCTTGAAACTGCGGCAACAGCAGCGGGCACCACGACCATCGATAGCAAAACATACGACGTTTACACCGTCGGCGATGATGGCGGTAAGCTGATCATCGGCGAGGATGTGAATCTGATCACGCCCGTGGTCTAAGACGACAAAGACCGGGGCCGGCCAAATCCGGCCCCGTTTCGCCCAAGCGACAATAATAAACATCCGGGGCACAAGCGGTGGTACGACAGGCAGTTTTCTACAGAACAAGTGCGCTTTGCGCAGCGATGGCTCTTGCGGGCTGTATGGAAGGCATGGGCGACAACATCCCATCCTTGCCCTCAATGGGGGCGGCCAGCCAACCCAGCACGCAAGCGCTGACTCCGGTGCAGGCCAATGGCGACAGCTCTGCGATCATCGAAAGCCTGATTGACCGACGCTCCTTGCTGCCCTCTGGCCCTTATGCCCAGGTTTCAAACGCCGTCCTTGCCGCCAATTCCCGCGCGGCAGAGGCGGACCTGCGCGCCGCGCGACTGCGGTCAGAGGCGCGCAATTCAAACTGGTTGCCAACGATTGGCCCCAACGTCTCTCTGACGTCTTTGGGTGACGTGGTGACCTCGCTGGTCGTTGATGCTGTCCTCTTTGACAACGGCGGCAAGAAGGCCGAGCGCGACTATGCCGCCGCTGACGTGGAAGTGGCCGCAGTGGCACTGGCGCAGGACACCAATGAACGCGTCCTGCAGGGGTTGGAGCTGTATCTGGCAGCCGAAAAATCGCGCGCGCAGGCGCAGGTGAACGCAGACGCCATGGCGCAGATGGAACGCTACGCCTACATCATGTCCGAACGGGTGAAGGGTGGCATTTCAAGCCGCGTGGACCTGAACATCGTGCAGCAAAAGCTGAACCAGATGCAGGCGCAGATGGCCTCTGACAAAGAGGCCACGAATACCGCATTAGCCGAACTGTCGGCCATGTCGGCCAGCTCTGTTGACGGGATCACCGGCATATCCACCATTGGTGCCGAACACACTGCCAAGCCTTTGGCCGTGCTCAAGGCAGAGGCCGAGGCATCCCGCGCCATGGCCGAGGCCCGCGCGGCCCGCGCAGGGCTGTTGCCCAGTTTGACCGCATCCGCCAGCCGGTCGGGTGGAGAAACCAACACGGGGCTAAACCTCGGCGGGGCAGGGATCGGGTTTGGCACCGGCGCATCGCTCAAAGCGTTGGAAGAAACCCAAGCCGCCGCCAATGCCCGCGTGGGGCAGGTGCGCGAAGATACGAACCGCACCCTGCGCGCGCTGGAGGCGGAACTGGCTTCGCTGCAACGGCAAGAGGCGCAGGCGCAAACGCTCGCCGCGCAGGCCGCATCGAATTATCAGGTCTACGCCGCCCAGCAACGCGAAGGCACCCGGTCAGTGCCCGAAACCGTCGGCCTTTTTGAAACCAAAGTCCGGGCAGAGCGTGAGGCCGCAGCACTAAAATTCGATGTGGCGCGTGTCGCGCTTCAAATCGCGGCGCAAAAGGGCGTGCTGGTGGACGGGGACAAGATATGACCGGACCGGTGCTGGCCTTTGACATGAACGCCACCCAAGGGGCCAAGCTGGGCCGGATCGTGCCCAAACAGGTCGAAGCGGCGGTTGCAAACACCGTTGACGAAGCCCCCATCGTTCACGTCGACGAACCCACTTCGCGGTTCAGTGAACGCGCCGTTCACCGCGCGGACATTGCTGCCGTCTACGCCGGTATCCTTGGGGTCGAACTGCAAAAGACTGATATCCTTGAACGGCTGACCGCTGACAGCGATGATCTGTCCAGTGACGCGATCGCCGCGGCCCTGTCCAACGTGGGACTGGTCGCCAATGTCACGACGGCCCGCCCCCCCAAGGCCAAGATGTGGCCCGCACTGGCCGAAATGACGAGCGGTCAGGTGGTGCTGGTTCTGCGTCAGGACGGCGACACACTGACAGTTTACGACACCACCCAGACCGACAATCAGGCCGAAGTGGCGCTTGATGAATTTCTGCCGGTCTTTGCGGGCAAAATCATTCGCGCCGATGTTGCGCTGACCGAACTCAACCGTCGCCATGCGTCCACCGGGCTCAAGGCGCATTGGTTCTGGGGTGAGATCTACAAATTCCGCCGGATCGTGGGCGAAGTCGCGTTGGGGTCCTTTGTGGCCAACCTGTTGGCCGTGGCCGTGGCGCTGTTTTCGCTGCAGGTCTACGACCGGGTCATCCCGCACCAATCCATCGCGACGCTTTGGGTGTTGGCGATCGGCGCGGGCATGGCGATGCTGCTAGAGGCTTTCCTGCGCATCGCCCGCGCTCGTCTGATGGACGGAGCAGGCCGCCGGATCGAGATGCGCATTCAGACCCTGCTGATGGATCGCTTGCTGGGTATGCGCGCCGGTCAGCCGGGCCAGACGCCTTCGGGCACCTTCGCGGCAGTGCGAGAGTTTTCGGCAATCCGCGAATTTTTCACGGCCTCGACCATTGGCACCCTGACGGATCTGCCGTTCATCGTACTTTTCCTCGCCCTTGTCGCCAGCATTGGCGGCAACGTGGTTTGGGTATTATTCATTGGCGGCATCCTGATGGTGCTGCCCAGCTTCTTTATGCAGAAAAAGATGATGGAGCTGACGCTTGCCACACAAGGGGCCAGCACCAAATCCAGCCGTCTGCTGCACGAAGCTATCTATGACGCCGACACGATCAAGGCGCAGCGGGGCGAAGAACGCTTTCGCCGCATCTGGGGTGAACTGACGGCACTTTCTTCTATCGCCACGTCTGAACAACGCAAACTGGCAACAACGCTGACGTTTTGGTCCCAAGGCGTCCAGCAAGCGACCTATGTGGCCGCCGTTGTGGTCGGCACTTTCATGGTGTTTCAGGGCACGTTTACGATCGGCACGATCATTGCGGTAGGCATCCTGACCAGCCGCACCCTTGGCCCGCTGACCGGCCTAGCCGCGACGCTGGCACGCTGGGCCAACGTCAAGGCAGCACTCGAAGCGCTGGATCAGATCGCAGACGCGCCACAGGACAACGAAGAAGACCGGACCTATCTGCGCCGCGAGGCGCTGCGCGGTGAATACGAGATCCGCGAAATGGGCTATGCCTATGATCAGGACGGCGCGCGAACCCTTGATATTCCGGCCCTGAAAATTCCGGCAGGCCAACACGTGGCGATCCTTGGGGCCAATGGCTCTGGCAAGTCCACGCTGCTGAAAGTCCTGTCCGGCCTGCACCGCCCGACCACAGGTCGCGTCTTGATCGACGGGGTGGATATGGGGCAAGTGATGTCCCGCGACCTGCGCCGGTCCATCGGCTATCTGGGGCAAGAGGTGCGGTTGTTCGCCGGCACCTTGCGAGAGAACCTGAACCTGACGCTGCTGGAACGCGACGACAATCGCCTGATGGCCGCCCTCGATTTTGCGGGCCTCGGCCCCTTTGTCGCGAACCACCCCAAAGGCCTCGACCTTGAAATCCGCGACGGCGGTGAGGGCCTGTCCATCGGCCAGCGCCAATCCATCGGATGGGCGCGCCTGTGGCTGCAAGACCCGCGCGTGTGCCTGCTGGACGAACCCACTGCCGCCCTCGACCAGACGTTGGAACAGACCCTTGTTAGCCGCCTGTCCACGTGGCTTGAAGGCCGCACCGCGATCATCGCGACCCACCGGGTGCCGATCCTGCAACTGACAGACCGGGTCACGATCCTGCAAAACGGGCGGCTGTCCGTGGATGGCCCCCGCGATGAAGTGCTGGCGCATATGCAAAAGAACAAGAAAAAGGCGGGCTGATGGCGACCGTTGACGCAGAATTCGAAAGCGGCATGCGTGGCTCCAGCCTGACGATCTGGCTGGTCGGGGCCACGGTTCTGCTGTTCCTGCTTTGGGCGAAATTCGCCTGGATTGACGAAATCGTCCGCGCCCCGGGCGAGGTTGTCAGCGCCTCGCGCCCGCAGATCATCCAGAACCTCGAAGGCGGTATTCTGGCCGAACTGCTCGTCGGTGAAGGCCATGTGGTGCAAAAAGGCGATGTGCTTGCGCGCCTGCGTGGCACCCAGTTTTCAACCTCTGTCACCGACCTCGAAGATCAGGTGATTGCGGCCGAAATCCGGCGGCTGCGGCTCGAGGCCGAGATCGCGGGACAGTTCGATTTCACGGTGCCCGCCGATGTTGCGGCGCGTAGTCCCGAAATCCTCGCCTCTGAACGGGCGCTGCTGGCGGCGCGGCAATCCGACTATGCCGCCAAGGTGGATGGCGCGCAGCGGGTCCTGACTGAGACCAAGCGCGAATTGGCCAGCATGGAAGACATGTATGCCCGCGAAATCGTGTCGCTGCTGGAAACAACCCGCGCGCGCAAGGCCCACGCCGATGCAGAGGTGAAATACAACGAAATCGTCACTGGCGCTGAACTTGAACGGGCAGGGGCCTATTCCGAGACGTTGCAGCAACTGGCAACACTGGCCCAAGATCTGCGCATGGCGTCTGACCGGTTGCAGCGTACGACGATCCGCGCCCCAATGCGCGGTATCGTCAACAATCTGGGTGTCACCACCATCGGTGGCGTCGTGCGGCCGGGCGAAGAAATTTTCCAGATCATCCCGCTGGATGACGAACTCTTTGTCGAGGCCCATGTGAAGCCCGAGGACATCGCCAACGTTGTTCCAGGTCAAGCGGCGACAATCAAGTTTTCGGCTTACGATTACACGATCTACGGCAGCCTGACCGGTCAGGTCACGGTGATCTCTGCAGATACCTTCAAAGACGAACGCCGAACGGAGCAGGATGCGCACTATAAGGTGACGCTGAAGGTCGACACTGCCAATCTTGACGCACGCCAGCAGCAAATCCTGATCCGTCCCGGCATGCAGGCCGCTGTGGAACTGCACACCGGTGAAAAGACGGTGCTACATTATCTGACCAAGCCGCTTTACCGGTCGCGAGAGGCGCTGCGCGAGCCGTAGTCACACAGCACCGCCCCAAAGCTCAGAACAGAAAATCGCCCGCGTCGAGTGCGCTCGCAGCAAAACCCGTCAATCGGATCGAATTGTCGCCGACCGTGATCACCGCGTCCCCATTGTCTTGGGTCAAATGGTTGTTCACCAAATCACCAAACCCCGTGATGGCCGCGACATCCCTGAGGTTGATCTTTTCATTGTTGTTGTCGCTGAAGTCCGAGATGACATCATGACCAAAACCGCTGCGGAACACGAATGTATCGCCGCCTGTGCCGCCGGACATCGCATCATCACCGCGATCGCCAAAGATCACATCGGAACCGCCGCCGCCCACCATGTTATCGTCCCCGTGACCGCCGCGCATGTTGTCATTGCCGCTGCCGCCACGGATGTCGTCATTGCCTTTGTTGCCACGCATGCTGTCGTTGCCATTGTCGCCACGCAATGTGTCATCGCCTTGCCCGCCGCGCAGGTCATCATTGCCGCCGCCGCCGCTCAGGTCGTCATCACCGGCACCACCAATCATAAGATCTTCGCCGCCGCCGCCGATGGCGGTTTCCGCCAATGCCCCGCCGCGAAAGATGTCATCATCGGACCCCATGGCGATCTCACCATTCACAAACCCGCCGCCGCGCCCGTCATAAAGGTCTTCGCCTGCCGCAAACAGAATATCGCCTTCGACGATGCCGGTGTTGTAGAAATGCAGAGAGGATTCAAACGTCGGATTGAAACCCAAGGCGTTATCTGAAATCCCGCTACTGGTTGCATTCAGCACAGCAATGGTGCCGCCCGTTGTCGGGTTCGTGTCTGCCAGGATCGTGCCGTGGTTGTGGACTGTCGCCAAACCCGATTGGGACATCGCGACGGCTGCGGCAAATGGGATGCTTGTGTCTGTGCCTTGCCGGTTTGATCCGCCCTGGACCACGCCGGTCTGGGTGATCGTCGCTTCATAGTCTGCGGCAAAGTTGAAGAGCCCGTTGTCGCCACCAAAAACATAACCCGCAACATTGACCCTGTTCCCGGCACCCGTGCTGACGATGCCGTCATCGGTGGCATAGACCGAACCGGTTTGCGTGACGGTGATCAGATCGTTCCCGTTAAGAAAGAGCCCGTCACTGGATGATCCTGAGGCCGAAGAAACGGTCCCGGCAACCGATAACTGGCCTGGGCTGGTGCTGCCGCTGAAAGTAATCCCGCCAGACACCGTCGCGGTCGTCGCGACGATCCGATGGATGTCATCGCTGATGCTGATCGAGGTGTTGGTTCCGGTAATGAGTTCAGGCATGAAAATACTCCTTTACAAATTGACATCGCTCACCGGCGATCGGCGTAAAAAAGTGGCCGATCGCCGCTGAACTTAAACACGATTAGGGTAACGCCTCGAGTGATTTTACCCTAATCCAAAATGGGGTTTGGCAACAAATTGCCGGTCCTTGCCGGATAGTACAGCAAGCGCGCGCTTTAGATCCCCAGCGCCAACGCCCCCAAAGCCAGAACCGCGGGCAGGCTTTGCACCAGCAACACACGCTTGCCCATTGTCGTGGCGGCATAGGCCCCGGCAACGATCACACAGGCCAAAAGAAAGGCAACCATCGGTGTGTTGCCAGTGGCTGCGCCAAAAATCAGTCCCACGGCCAGAAAGGCGTTATAAAGCCCCTGATTGGCGGCCATCACCTTGGTCTCTGCGGCCATTTCCGCCGTGGTGCCAAAGATTGCCCGGGTGCGCGGGTGTTCCCAGCGGACCATTTCGAGCAAAGTGAAATAGAGATGAATCGCCGCCACTACCAGCGTCAGGATTGTCGCAATCATCGCTGCTCCTCCTTTGGTCGCCTAGACCTGTCCGCCTGAAATCTGAATGCACTGTCCGTTGATGCTCCGCGCCCCGTCGGAACAGAGCCACATCGCGGCAGAGGTTGTCTCGTCTACCTCCAGCAGCCGCTGATGCCGGTTGCCTTTGGCGATAGCTTTGATCGCGCCTGCCTCATCGATGTCAAAACGGCGCATCAGCCCGGGAATCTGATTTTGCACGATGTCGGTGTCCACGTAACCCGGACAGATCGCGTTGAACGTGATCGCACTGCGCATGTATTCCTCTGACAGGCCCCGGATCAGCCCGATCACGCCGTGCTTGGTGACAGTGTAGGGGATCGCCCCTTTGAGACCTCGCACCCCGGCGATAGAGGAAATGACGATCATCCGCGCCGCCGCATCAGGGGCGAGCGTTGCCATCGCGGCCTGAAACGTCAGAAACACACCATCAAGATTGATCTGCATGGTACGCCGCCAATCAGCAAGGCTCAGACCGGCAAAAGCGCCACCTTCAGCGATGCCCGCATTGGCCACGCAAATTTCAACCGGGCCGCGCGCCGCTGCGGCGCTGGCGATCCCGTCCCGCACCGATGCCTCGTCCGCCACATCCATCTGCAAAGCGTGCAAGCGTGGGCTGCTGGCGGCGACACCTTCAAGCACATCCAGACGCCGCCCGGTGATCGTGACTTCCGCGCCGCTTGCGGCCAACGCCTCTGCAATACCGCGCCCGATGCCGGTTCCGCCGCCGGTCACCAGCGCATGTTTCCCGCTGTGGTCCATGATGCCCCCTTGATTGTGGTCAGACTACCGGGTGACAGCGCGCGAGCAAGGGGGCATGGTGACCCACATGAAATGGATTGATCTGCCGCCGATTTGGCTATTGGCCTTTGCCGTTCTGACATGGTTCAGCCAGAGCGTCGTGACACTTGCCTTACCCAAATGGCTTGGCACCGTGTTGGTCTGCGTCGGCCTTGCCCTGATGCTGGCCGCGATCTGGGAAATGCAGCGCAAGCGCACAACCGTGATCCCGCATATGCAACCGCGTGTGCTGGTCGATACCGGCATCTTTGCGTACAGCCGAAACCCGATTTATCTGGGCGATGCACTAATTCTGGCAGGGCTGGCCCTACGCTGGGACGCGCCTATCGGTCTGTTGCTGGTGCCGGTCTTCATGTGGGTCATCCACACACGGTTTATCACCGCCGAAGAGGCGCGCCTGCGTACAGCGTTCGGCCCGGCCTTTGATGCCTATGCAGCAATTACCCGGCGCTGGGTTTAGCGCTAACACCGCCGGGATACGTTGGCCCTCTCTTGTGAAACATTGTTCAGCGCGATAACCAACCGCCAAAGCTGACCGTCTAAGGGGGATCCTTCGTGAAAATCGGTGCGCCAAAAGAAGTATTTGAGGGCGAAGCCCGCGTCGCGATGACGCCCGCTTCTGCAAAAGACCTGCAAAAGCTGGGGCATGAATGCCTGATCGAAACCGGGGCCGGGGCGCTCGCCGGTTTCAGCGACGCAGACTATAAAGCGGCGGGCGTCAAGGTTGTCAAAACCGCCGCAGCCCTTTTCAAAGAGGCGGATACCGTTGCCAAGGTCCGCGCGCCTTCTGACACCGAAATGAAGCGCCTGCGCGATGGTCAGACGCTGATTTCCTTCTTCTCGCCAGTTGCGGACGAAGCCAAGATGAAGGCCGCCGCCAAGAAAGGCACCACGGTCATCGCGATGGAGATGATCCCGCGTATCAGCCGCGCCCAGAAGATGGATGCGCTGTCCTCGATGGCAAATATCGCAGGCTACCGCGCCGTGATCGAGGCGGGCAACAACTTTGGTCGCTTCTTCACCGGTCAAATCACCGCCGCAGGTAAAGTACCACCGGCCAAGGTGCTGGTTGTGGGCGCAGGGGTGGCTGGATTGGCCGCGATTGGCACATCCACGTCGCTGGGTGCCGTGACACTGGCCTTTGACGTGCGTCCCGAAGTGGCCGAACAGGTCGAAAGCATGGGGGCAGAGTTTGTCTACCTCGACTTCGAGGAAGAACAGCAGGATGGGGCCGCAACTGGTGGCTATGCTTCGGTTTCCTCACCAGAATTCCGCGAAGCTCAGCTTGCCAAATTCCGGGAATTGGCTCCAGAAGTCGACATCGTCATAACCACGGCGCTGATCCCGAACCGCGAAGCGCCAGAGCTTTGGACCGAAGATATGGTCAAGGCGATGAAGCCCGGCTCGGTCATCGTCGACCTGGCTGCGGAAAAGGGCGGCAACTGCAAACTGACCGTCGCGGACGAAAAGATCGTCACCGACAACGGTGTGACAATCATCGGCTACACCGACTTCCCCAGCCGGATGGCAACACAAGCATCGACCCTTTACGCCACCAACATCCGTCACCTGATGACCGACCTGACGCCGGAAAAAGACGGCGTTGTGGTGCACAACATGGAAGACGACGTGATCCGGGGCGCGACCATCGCGCACGAAAAGGCAATCACCTTCCCGCCGCCACCGCCCAAGGTTGCTGCAATCGCGGCTCAGCCCAAGGCAGAGGTCAAGGAACTGACGCCAGAAGAAATCCGCGCCAAGGAAGTCGCGGACTTCAAACAGCAAACCCGCAATCAGGTCACGCTTTTGTCCGTCGGTGCGGCGGCGCTCTTGCTGGTCGGCCTTGTGGCCCCGGCGAGCTTTATGCAGCACTTCATCGTGTTCGTGCTGGCGGTCTTTGTCGGCTTCCAGGTGATCTGGGGCGTGGCGCACAGCCTGCACACGCCGCTCATGGCGGTTACAAACGCGATCTCGTCGATCATCATTCTAGGTGCCTTGATGCAGATCGGGTCCGGATCATGGCTGGTGATGATCCTGGCCGCACTCTCGGTCTTTATGGCTGGGATCAATATTTTCGGTGGCTTCATGGTAACACGGCGGATGCTCGCCATGTTCCAGAAGTCCTAAGGGGGAAGTACAATGGATTTCGGTTTTACAACAGCGGCCTATGTCGTCGCGGCCGTGCTTTTCATCTTCTCGCTTGGCGGGTTGTCTGGTCAGGAAAGCGCCAAGCGCGCGGTCTGGTATGGCATCGTGGGCATGGCATTGGCCGTGGTCGCCACGCTGCTGGGGCCGGGAGCTGGCCTCTGGCTGATGTCGCTGATCCTGATCGCCGGTGGTGGTTTCATCGGGATGCAGCTGTCACAGCGCGTACAAATGACCCAAATGCCCGAACTGGTTGCTGCCATGCACAGCCTTGTAGGCCTTGCAGCGGTCTTTGTGGGCCTGAACGCGCATATTGAGATCGGGCGGGTGGCTGCAGCCTTTGCTGCCGCTGACCTGCCATTCCCGCAGTTGGACTATGGCACCCTGACCGGGGCCGCCAAGGAAACGGCACGCGAATTCCGGGGCTTTGCGGCGATTGTCGCCAAGAAAACCGGGGTCGAAATTAACATCCTGCGCGTCGAATTGGTGCTGGGTATCTGGATCGGTGCCGTGACCTTTACCGGCTCTGTCATCGCCTACGGCAAACTGGCGGGCCGCGTCAGCTCTTCTGCGGAAAAGCTGCCCGGTGGGCATCTGCTGAACATCGCGGCGGCGACAGTCTCGGTTGTCTGTCTGATCTGGTATCTGGGCTCTGGCGGTTTCCTGCCGCTGTTGCTGCTGACGCTGGCCGCACTGTTCATCGGCTACCACCTGATCATGGGGATCGGCGGCGCTGATATGCCTGTCGTGGTGTCGATGCTGAACAGCTACTCTGGCTGGGCGGCTGCGGCCATCGGCTTTAGCCTTGGCAATGACCTGTTGATTGTTGTGGGCGCGCTGGTCGGCTCGTCCGGTGCGATCCTATCCTACATCATGTGTAAGGCGATGAACCGGTCCTTTGTGTCTGTGATCCTGGGCGGCTTTGGTGGCCCCGCAGGAGAGCAGATGGCCGTGGAGGGCGAACAGGTGGCAATTGACGCCGACGGCGTGGCCACCGCGCTGAACGAAGCCGACAGCGTCATCATCATCCCCGGTTACGGGATGGCGGTCGCACAGGCGCAGACAGCTGTGGCCGAGCTGGTCCGCAAGCTGCGCGCGCAGGGCAAGAACGTGCGCTTTGCGATCCACCCGGTCGCTGGCCGCTTGCCGGGCCACATGAACGTGCTGCTGGCCGAGGCCAAAGTGCCCTATGACATCGTGATGGAGATGGACGAGATCAACGACGACTTCCCCGACACGGACGTCGCCATTGTGATCGGGTCCAATGACATCGTGAACCCTGCGGCACAGGACGATCCCAACAGCCCAATCGCTGGCATGCCAGTGCTGGAATGCTGGAAGGCCAAGCAAGTGTTCGTGTCCAAGCGCGGGCAGGGGACCGGCTATTCCGGCATCGAAAACCCGCTGTTCTTCAAGGACAACACACGGATGTTCTACGGCGATGCGAAGGCGTCATTGGACAGCCTGCTGCCCAAGATCGACTGATCCGCAAACGGGTTTGTTGCCTGTTGCGCGCAAAATCAGAAACGCCCGGTCAATCCGACCGGGCGTTTCGCGTCTTTGGCGGAAAACAAATATAGATCAATGCTTTGGGGCATCCGAAACGCTTTGTTTCCTTGCAACGCCGGACGACCCTCTACATCGTCCCTAAAGTTGTTGGATGATGTAAAGGCTTGACGATGAAACTGATGGTTCCAGCGATTGCTTTGACGGTGATGTGCGCCTGCGGTGGCACGGGCACACCGGTCACGGTGCAAACAGTGGACAGTTTTCTGGACCGCCAAGCCGAGGGGAAGCGGTTAGTCCGAGATCTGCCGCGCTTTGGCACCACCTTCGCTGCCATGCCGACAACCGGCAGCGCCAGCTTTTCGGGCGTGGCCGGACTGATCATCGATCCGGTAGCGGCAACCGATGCCGACGACGTCGCTATCATCGGTGACGCGCGCCTCACCGCGCAGTTTGCAGGCAATGGGCGCGTCACAGGCACAATTGACAACATGATCGGCGCGCAGGGCACAAATCGCAGCAATGCCAGCGTTTTTGACGTGGATGGCGTGATCCGGATCGGCAGCATCGGCAGTTCGATTGGCCCTGATCCCGACGATCCGATCGACCCCAATCAGTTCCTCGCGGAGTATCGTGGTATTCTGACAACCCCCGACGACCGCTATAGCATTTCGGGCGTGATGCTTGGGCGCTTTCTGGGCACCGACCCCAGCCGTCCGGGTCGCCCAATGAAGGGGCTGACAGCATTGGATGAAAACGGGTTCTCGCTCGACAGCGATGGCGACGACGCGCCGGTCACCCTCGAGATTGTGGCGGTAATCGACTAGGGTTGGACCTCTGCCCATCTGCCTGGGGTGATCCCCTCAAGCGACCAATCACCCACTGACCACCGCACCAGTCGCAGCGTGGGAAACCCCACATGCGCCGTCATCCGTCGCACCTGCCGGTTGCGCCCCTCGCGCAGGGTAACGCGCAGCCAGCGATCCGGCACCGATTTGCGAAACCGCACTGGCGGGTCGCGGTCCCACAGGGCAGGGGGATCAATCAGCTGCACCTGTGCGGGTCGGGTCGGCCCATCCTTTAACGTCACACCGTCCCTCAGGGGTTGCAGATCGACGTCCGTTGGCGCGCCTTCGACCTGCACGAGATAGGTCTTGTCGGCCTTGAACCTTGGGTCCGCGATCTGTGCCTGCAATCGGCCATTGTCGGTCAACACCAGCAGCCCCTCACTGTCCCGATCCAACCGGCCCGCGGGATAAACCGCTGGCACATCAACGTATTGCGACAGCGTGGGCCGCGGCGACGGGCTGCGCGCGTCGGTGAATTGCGACAGCACACCAAAGGGTTTGTTGAACAAGATCACGCGGGTCATGGCCCGTGCCTAGCCCGATCTGCGGACCAAGGTCCACGTCGAAAGCGCAGCCATTCGAGTTGATTTCGCCCACGGTATACCATTGTACGCGGCTAACTATTTATAAATGAACAATTTTTTCTTGCTTGGCGGACTTTTGACGTTAGGTTCACCCCCAACACGTCATCAAGGGGCCAGACATGCCACCGATTGCCGACCACCCACTTCGCTATGCGATGGCCAATGAATTGCACGCGCGGCCCTTCCCAAATGTGCAAGCGCCCAGCCGTGCCGCCTATCTGGCGATCAAGCCTGCGGAAAACGCCGCAGGCCGTGACCGCGATGCCGACCGTGCGCATCTGATTGCCTTGCTGGACCGTTTCGGCGCGCAGCACCCGCAACCCGGTGCCACGCATTACTCTGGCCAGATCGGCAAGCACACGATGAAGTGGGAAAGCCATACAGAGTTTGTCACCTACACTGTCTTTGGCGAGGGGTTGGCCGAGCGCCCGTTTGATGCGGGCACCTTTGGTGTCTTCCCACAAGACTGGCTTGACGAAGCGCCGGGAACGCGCGTCACCTCTGCGCTGATCCGGGTCGAAGTGGCCGAAGGCGATGAAGGGATCACTGACAAGGTCAAGGATTGGTTCGTGCCCGAAAGCCTTGCGATTAGCCGGGTGCTGGATGATGAACTGATCGTGGCGGCCGATTTTCGCATTGATGAAGGCGGGCACATGCGGTTTGCGGTTTTTGCGCGGCCCCAGACCGGCAGCCGCCGGGTTGGCCGCGTCTTGCAACGGCTGTGCGAAATCGAAACCTACAAGGCGATGTCGATGCTGGGCCTCAGCCGCGCGCGAAAGCTGTCGCCGCAGATGGGCGAGATGGACAAGCGCCTCACGGGATTGCTCAGCCGGATGAGTGGCGCGCCCAGCGACCCCGCCGAGGTGCTGCAAGAACTGTTGGAAGTGTCGGCCAATCTGGAAAACATCGCAGCCCAGGCCAGTTTCCGGTTCGGGGCTACCAAGGCCTATGAACAGATCGTGCACCAACGCATTTCCGTGCTGCGCGAGGAACGGTTTCGGGGCCGCCAGACCTTTGCGGAGTTCATGATGCGGCGCTTTGATCCTGCGATGCGAACGGTCGAGGCGACAGAGGCGCGGCTGCGCACCATGTCCGACCGGGCGTTGCGGGCGGGCAATTTGCTGCGGACGCGGGTTGATGTGGAACGTTCGGCCCAGAACCAGAACCTGCTGGAAAGCATGGACAAGCGGGCCGATCTGCAGTTGCGCCTGCAACGCACGGTCGAGGGGCTGTCGGTTGTGGCGATCAGCTATTACGCCGTCAGTCTGGTGCTTTACATGACCGGACCGGTCGAAAAAGCCTTTGGCATCTCAAAAACCTTGATGGCCGCTGGCGTGACACCAATTGTGCTGTTGTTGGTCTGGTTAATGGTCCAGCGCATCCGCAAGCATCTGGACTAGGGCAGGTGGGCCGATTGCCGGTTCTAAGCCACAGACAGGTTGAGAGTTAGAACGACAAACTCTGCCGGGCGCAGAGGTGCAAAGCCGACGTGGCAAATCAGCCGCCCGTTATCCAGATCGGCTTGAGTCATGGTCTCGCCAAGACCAACCCTGACGAAAAACGCATCAGACGCTTTGCTGCCCTGAAATGCCCCTTCGCGCCACAAGCTGTTCAGAAAGGCATCGATATCGCGACGGATGGATTTCCAGGTGTTGGCGTCATTGGGCTCAAAGACTGCCCACTGCAGCCCCTTGTGCAATGAGGACTTTAACAGCAGCGCAAACCGCCGCACGGGCACATAGCGGTAGTCAATGTCGCCACCCAACGTACGCGCGCCCCAGATTGCCGGACCGATGTCGCTGATCATGCGCAGGCTGTTCACCGAAGGGCCAGCGCCGCCGCCAGTCAACGCGGCATGGTCCATTTCCGTCAGGTCGGTGGCAAACCCCGTCACGCCGCGCAGCGCGACCCCGGCAGGGGCCTTCCACACGCCGCGTGTGCTATCGGTCTGAGCCATAGCCCCGGCCACCGCGCCGCCGGGGGGCGCATAACGCAGCTGCGTCTTGATCTGCGACAGCGCTGCCGCAACCTCGGCATATTCGACCGCTAAACCGTTCAAAATCGCAAGCAGTTCGGCCGGGTCCTGCGTGCTGGCCCGCGATAGCATTTCAGTGGCATCAGGGCGGGGCCCGGCGGCTTCGACCACGCGCTGTAGTGCGGCAACCCCGGCGGTGTCCAGGACAAAACCGGGATCTGTGCCTGCGGGCGCAAGCCATGGGTAATAGGCCGCACCAAAGCTGGGGTCGCGGCCATCAACCATGGTGTGAAAGCCGGTCAGCCTCCCTGTGATTACGTCGTGATCGGGGTCGCGATCGCGCGCCTTGTGGCCCTTGTGCACATCAATGAGGGCAAAGCGGTCGCCGTGCGTTTCACAATGGTTGAGCGTGCTTTTCAGCAACCGCGCGTAGTTCTTGCGCGACAACAGCACCGCATCGGGGATGTTGACGATTCGGATGTCAGACCGCTCGTTCAGCCTCTTCAATCCGCTGCGCAACACTTTGCGGCGTTTGCGAACAGGGGCGAATGGCGTGCCATAGTCACCAACCGAGACGATCACACAGACACTGCCGCCGTTTGTGAAAAATTGCGCCACCGCGTGATAAAGATAGAACCGGCTATCCTTGCGCAGCCGCGCGGTCAGCGCTCCACCGCCGTTGTCCAGATCTACAGCCAACGTGGCGGGACCGCCAAAGGTGGCCTCGTAGTCTGCCAGCGACGTGATCCGAATGGGCGCAAGGTGTGGCCCCGTTTCCGTATGACCGATCAGGCCAGTGACATCCGTGCGCACAGCGCCGATTGTGCGCGCGCCAGAGGGCACCTCTTCGATATAGACACCCGGGGCAAGCGGTTGTTCCGGCATCCTGCACCTTTGGTTTGCGAGGGCGGAACTATTGCCCTCTGATCCGGGGATCAAGCGCGTCGCGCAAACCGTCCCCGATGTAATTGACCGACAATACGGTCAGTGAAATCGCAAGACCGGGCCAGACCACACGCTCTGGAAATGCGGTCATCCGGTCGACGCTATCAAACAGAATTTTCCCCCAGGTGGGGAAATCCGATGGAAAGCCAAGCCCCAGAAAGGACAGCGCACTTTCGGTGATGATTGCCGTTGCCAGCCCCAGCGTGGCGCTAACCATGATCGGCGACATGACATTGGGCAAAAGGTGCCGTGTGATCATCCGCCGGGCAGGGGTGCCGATGGACCGGGCGGCCAGAACGAACTCGCGTTCCTTGATCGCCATCACATCGCCCCGCACGATCCGTGCAGTCTGCATCCAGCTTGTGATCCCGATACCCGTCACGATCAGAATGAAGATGCCTTGTTCCGGTCCAAAGGCTGCGCGCAAGGGATCGCGGAACAGCAGCATCATCACGAGCAGAAGCGGCAGGATTGGCAGCGACAGCACCAGATCGGTGAACCGCATCAGCAGGCCGTCCAAACGCCGGAAATACCCCGCAAGCACACCGATAAACGTGCCAATCAACACCGCCAGGATCATCGCGGTCCAGCCCACGGCCAGCGAAATCCGCCCGCCCTGCATGGTATTGGCCATGATGTCGCGGCCCAGATGATCGGTCCCCATCGGTCGGGCCCAGCTTGTCTTGGCGTCGCTATCGAAAATCGCCATGTAAATCGGCCGCACGTCCTTGTTGCGAATGTCCAACTTGCCGGGGTCTACATCCCAAACCATCGGACCAAAGGCGCAAAAGAGGGTAATGAAAATCAGGAACCCCAGCCCCATGACAGCACCCTTGTGCGTCTTGAACTGGTCCCAGACATCCAGCCATTGATTGCGCGGCTTTGTCAGCTCTTCCACAGCGGTATCGACGGCTTGATCAGTCATAGCGGATCCTCGGGTCCAGAATGCCGTAAAGGATATCGGCAATCAGGTTCATCATCACGATCAGCACCGCCAGCAGGAAGGTGATCGTCATCACCATCGGGATATCAGAGCCCTGCAGTGCGATAATCAGAAGCTGGCCCAGACCGTTCACCTTGAAAATCTGCTCGGTGATAATCGCACCGCCAAAGATGCTGGGGATCCCCAGCGCGATCACGGTAATCACCGGGATCATCGAATTCCGCAGCACGTGCTTTAGGACCACGACGCTCTCCGTCATGCCTTTCGCGCGGGCGGTGCGCACATAGTCCTGCCCCAGATTGTCCAGCATCGAGGCGCGCATATAGCGGCTGACCTGTGCCGTGGTCTGCAGGGCCAGCACCATCACCGGCATCACCATCTGTTGCAGCTGCACTTTGAAGGTCGCCCATGAATTGACCACATGGGTCGTGTCATAAATCGACGGCAGCCAGCCCAGTTGCACCGAAAAGATGACGATCAGGACAACTCCGGAAAAGAATGGCGGCACGGAAAAGCCGATCATCGACACGAAGGTGCCGACATTGTCGAAAACCGAATACTGCCGGTAGGCGCTGATGATGCCGATGGGCAGGGCGATCAGCACGCCGACGACATAGGACATGCCCACGACCCACAGGGTCTGGGGCATCCGCTCTGCAATCGTGTCAAAGACCGGGCTGCGGGACTGAAAGCTGATGATCCGCTGCGCGCCATCGGCGAAATTGGTGCCAAAGGCACCGTCGATCCAATATTGTGGCTCTACTATAAAGAACTGCTTGAGCCACAGCGGAAAGCGCACCCACCACGGCTCACCCAGTCCCAATGCAAGGCGCATCTTTTCCTTCACCTCGGGCGGAATGGTCAGTGGCATCTGCGCCATCGGGTCGCCCGGGGCGAGCTCCAGCAACATGAAAATGACAAACGCAATGAACAAAAGCGTCGGGATCGACAAAAGCAATCTACGGATGGTGTAGGTCAGCATCAGCGGCGCCTTGGTTCAGTGGTTTGGTCGGTGCGGGGTCGGATGGGCATTGCTGCCCACCCGTATGGTTTGGGGTAGGCCGGGGTTTACCCCGGCACCACCTTGATCACTCGGTGCGATACCAGTCAGCGACGTTCCACAGCTCTGAATCCCACGTGTTCAGGATCACACCACCAAGGGTGTTGGCGTGGGCCGACACACGACCGCGATCAACAAGCGGAACGATGGTCATGCTGTCTTTGGTCAGCATGTCGTTCATCGCACGAGCAATCTCGCCGCGCTTGTCAAGGTCAGCGGTCTGTGCCAATTCGTCGATCATCGCGTCGTATGCAGGATCGCAGAAGCGGTTGATGTTTTCACCCTGCCACTGGCTGTCAGGCTTCGGCTCGTTGCCACAGCGATAGGCCGCCAGATAGGCTTGTGGGTCGGTGCCGTCAAAGTTGTTGGCGTACATTTCCACGTCCGCATAGAACTTCTGGAAGGTGTCAGGCGAACCCGGATCACCACCAAAGAACACGGATGCATCAATGTTGCGCAACTCGGTTTCAACACCGATTTCGCTCCACCATTCCTTGATCAGCGCCTGGAAGTCCTGACGGACGGCGTTGGTCGAGGTCTGGTACAGGATGCGCAGTTCAACACCATCCTTTTCGCGGATGCCATCACCGTTGCTATCAACCCAGCCGGCTTCTTCCAGCATCGCGTTCGCACCGGCGATATCCTGTGTCAGGCAGCCGGTGTTGTCGGATGCATAGATCGCAGGTCCGGGGACAAGGTTACAGGTCGGACGACCGGCCTGACCATAGCCCACTTCAACCAGCAATTCGCGGTCAATCGCCATGGACAGCGCTGTACGCACGGCCTGATCGCTCAGGAATGGATGTGGCTCTGCCACGGTCGACCGAACGCCTTCGGGCAGATCAGGCGATGGGTTGGTCAGGTTCATTTCCAGACGCTCAACCAATGTGCCGAATGCAGAGACCGGCGTGCCGACGCCTGCGGCTGCCATGGAAGAGATGACATCAGGTGCCAGCTGCAGGTTCCAGGCATAGTCAAACTCGCCCGTTTCCAGAACCGAACGGCCAGCAGCAGTTGCGTCACCACCGCCTTTGAACGTCAGCGAAGCGAAAGCAGGCTTGCCTTCTTCGCGGAAGTTCTCGTTCGCAACACCGGTCCACACGTCATTGGTGCGGAATTCGGTGACAACAAAAGGGCCCGTGCCGATAGGCATAAAGTTGGCGTCGGTACACTCAGGTGCTTTGGCGCCCATGCAGTCCGCGAACTGAGCGGCCTGAATGATCGGCGACTGACCACCCATGAAGGGGCCGTAGGGGTTTGGTGTTGGCTTATCAAATGTCACCGTGACGGTCAGATCGTCCACAATGGACACATCCGTGACACCGTCAAACTTTGCGCCCTGTGCGCAGCCGCCTTCGGGGTCCATGCAATAGTCAGCTGTGAACTTGACGTCGGTCGAGGTGACAGGTGTGCCATCGGACCAGACCAGCCCCTCTTTCAGCTTCCAGGTGATCTGGGTCAGGTCCTCGGACACGCCGCCATTGGCAACGGTCGGGATTTCTGCGGCCAGATAGGGGATCAGCGCGCCGGTTTCGTCATACCGACCCAGCGGCTCGATCACGAGGCTGGCAGCTTCAATTTCCTTTGTGCCGCCAGACAGGTAGGGGTTCAGGATTGATGGCGCTTGCCAATAGATGATCTTCAGCTCGCCGTCGCGGCCCCGCTCACCTTCGTGACCGTCGGCATAGGCCATCGGCGCAAGGGCAAGCGACGCGGCAGCGCCAAGCATTGCTGTTTTGAGTTTCATTATCCATTCTCCTTGTTGGACGCTCTTGAAGCCTCGGTTCCTGCGGTTTGGCCCGCAGTGTCATTGTATAGGTGGCAGGCGACAAAGCGCCCGGGCTGAACCTCGTATGTGGCGGGCTCAGCTTGTTTGCAGATATCCATGACCGCCGGGCAACGGGTGCAGAAATTGCAGCCTTTGGGCGGGTTTGACGGACTTGGCACATCCCCTTGCAGGATGATCCGTTCGCGCGTGCTGGCCAGCGCCGGATCGGGTTCGGGCACCGCAGACAGCAGCGCCTTGGTGTAGGGGTGTAACGGGTCGGAATAAAGGCTTTCACGGGGGGACAATTCCACCACCTTGCCCAGATACATCACCGCAACCCGTGTCGCGATATGGCGCACCATCGACAGATCGTGGCTGATAAACAAATAGGTCAGGCCGAATTTTTCCTGCAGGTCTTCCAGCAGGTTCACCACCTGCGCCTGAATGGACACATCCAGCGCTGCTATCGGCTCATCACAGACGATAAATTTAGGGTTCAGCGCCAGAGCGCGGGCAATCCCGATCCGCTGACGTTGGCCGCCTGAAAAGGCATGTGGATAACGCTTGGCAAATTTTCGGTTCAGCCCGACCGCATCCATCAGCTCGGCCACTTTTTCGCGTTTTTCCGCCTCGGACATGGTGCTGTGTTCGTCCAGCGGTTCCTTGATGATCGCCTCGACCGTCATGCGCGGGTTCAGGCTGGCCTGCGGGTCTTGAAACACCATCTGCATGGTGGGCCGCATGGTGCGCAGGTCCGGCTGCGGCACATCGCCAATCTCACGCCCGTCAATGCTGATCTGACCGCTGGTAATGTCATAAAGCCGCAGCACCGCGCGCCCGCAGGTCGACTTGCCACAGCCGCTTTCGCCGACAAGGCCCAGCGTCTCGCCCTCAAAAACGTCAAAACTGACGCCGTCAACGGCCTTTACCTCTCCCACGCGGCGTCGGAACAGGCCGGCGTAGATCGGGAAATGCATCTTAAGGTCGCGCACGCTGACCAATGGGGCAGGGGGTCGATCCAGCATCACATCTCTTCCGCGTGGAAACAGGCGACATCATGGCCTTCGCCCACGTCATATCGGCGCGGGTTTTCCTTGGCGCATCGGTCAAATGCGGCGTCACACCGATCAAGGAACGGGCAGGCCATTGGCGCACCCGCCAAAATCGGCGGCTGGCCTTCAATGATTGTCAGCCGCTTTTCGCGTGTGCCAGAAATCTTGGGGATCGTTGTGAGCAGCGCCTTGGTGTAGGGGTGCCCGGGGTTGCCGAACAATTCGCGCACAGGCGCATGTTCGACCACTTGGCCACCATACATGACCATCACACGGTCAGCGATACCCGCAATCACGCCAAGGTCATGGGTGATCCAGATCACCGCCATGCCCAGCTTGTCGCGCAACTCTTTCATCAATTCCAGAATCTGCGCCTGAATGGTCACATCCAGCGCCGTTGTCGGTTCATCCGCGATCAGCACCTTGGGATCACAGGCCAGCGCTATGGCAATCATCACCCGCTGCCGCATCCCACCTGAAAACTGGTGCGGGTAGTCCTGCAGGCGTTGGGCCGCATCAGGAATGCCGACCAGCTCCAGCAGTTCCTTGGCACGCACTGCGGCCTGCTTTTTGGTCATGCCCATATGCTTGCGCAACGGTTCGGCCAACTGCATGCCAACGGTAAAAACCGGGTTGAGCGATGTCATCGGATCCTGAAACACAAACCCGATCTTGCCGCCACGCACCGCGCGCAATCCTTCGGGATCAAGCTGCAACAAATCCTTGCCATCAAATGTCACAGTTCCGCCGCGCACATCCGCAGGCGGAGAGGGCAACAGCCCCAGCAGCGACATCATCGTGACCGATTTTCCCGACCCGCTTTCGCCCACGACGCCCAGCAACTCACCGGGGCGCAGGTCGAACGACACGTCATTCACGGCATGCACTTCGCCGCCTCGTGTCTGGAATACAGTTTTGAGATCCCGGACATCCAGGACAGGCAGCGCCCCATCGGGCATGAACGCACCTCCCAAGTGGTTCAGACGATTGTTATATTTGCATCCGTCGTTGCGCGGACTTGCAATGCGGTTCACGCTAACACGGAAATTCAGACCCGCAAGCCATTTCCACATTGCGTTGATCTGCCCTTACGGCAAGACTGGTGTGGCGCTGGTTTCTGCATCACCCTGCAAGCGTTTTCAGCCCTTGAGATATTGGACATGCCCATGCCACTGACCGCCCGTGACCTCATGGACCGCCTTGTCGGATTCCCGACCGTCAGCCGCGACAGCAACCTCGAATTGATCGACTTTGTCGCGGATTATTTGGATGGATTCGGTATCAAATCGGTGCGTGTCCCCAATGAAGACGGAACCAAGGCGGCCCTTTACGCACATGTGGGGCCAGACGTGGATGGCGGCGTGGTCCTGTCGGGCCACACCGATGTCGTGCCGGTGGATGGGCAGGCATGGGACACCGATCCTTTCACCGTGACCGAAAAGGATGGCAAGCTCTTCGGGCGCGGCACCTGCGATATGAAAGGCTTTGACGCACTGGCTTTATCCGCCGTGCCGTTGGCCTTGGAATGCGGCCTTAAACGTCCGCTGCAAATCGCGCTCAGCTACGACGAAGAGGTCGGGTGCCTTGGTGCGCCACCAATGATCGACCACATGGTTGCCCACGGCATGCCGCGTGCCGATACCGTGCTGGTGGGCGAACCCTCGATGATGAAAGTCGTGACCGGCCACAAGGGCGGCATAGGCTACAATATGCACTTTCAGGGTTTCGAGGTGCATTCCTCGATCGCCTATCAAGGCGTTTCTGCGATCATGATGGCCGCCAAGCTGATTGACTGGGCCAATCAGGTGAACGCCGAGAATGCAGCGCAGACGCCTAACACCCTGTCCGCCCCTTTTGATCCACCTTACACAACCTTGCACGTGGGCCAGATCACCGGCGGTACCGCCCATAATATCACCGCCAAAGACTGCCACTTTGGCTTTGATTTCCGCCTTGTCCCCGGCGATGACATTGCGCAATGGAAGGCGCGGTTTGACGCGAAAATTGCCGAACTCGCAGCCGAGATGAAAGCAATCCGACCAGAGGCTGGCATCACGGCCACGCAGTACTTTGGCCTGCCGGGCCTTGTGCCAGAGGATATGGGAAGTGCCGAAGAACTCGCCCGGCGTCTGACCGGCGACAATTCCCAAAACGTGGTGAGCTACGGAACAGAGGCGGGCCAATTTCAGGAACGCGGATATTCGGCTGTGGTCTGCGGTCCCGGTGACATTGCACAGGCGCATCAGCCTAACGAGTTCATCACCGTCGACCAGTTTCAGCAGGGCGAGGCGTTTATCGCCCGTCTGGTGGATACGCTCGCCGCATGATCACCGCCGCCACTGCCATCGAACATCGCGCGACCTTGCCGCGTCAGGCTGATGTCGTGGTGATTGGCGGTGGCATCATTGGTGTCATGACCGCGTGGGAAGCGACCAAGGCAGGGCACAAGGTGGTGCTGCTGGAAAAGGGCCGGATCGCAGGCGAACAATCCAGCCGCAACTGGGGCTGGATTCGCGCGCAGGGTCGCGACATCGCAGAACTGCCAATTGCGCTTGAAGCGCAAGCCATGTGGCCCGGTTTGGAAGAGGTCACCAGCGGTTTCGGCTTGCGCCAGACCGGCACGCTCTACCTTGCCAAAGACACCACGGAAATGGACCGCTACGCCAAGTGGTTGGAACAGGCGGCGCCATATCAAGTTTCCTCGCGCATCCTGAACGCAAATGACGTCGCCACCATGCTACCGGGGGCAGGGCGGTCATGGGCAGGCGCGCTTCATACGCCAACCGACATGCGGGCAGAACCCTGGCAGACCGTCCCGGCACTCGCACGGGCCGCCGTGCGCGATGGCGTCAAGGTGATCGAAAACTGTGCCGTGCGCCTGTTGGACATCTCAGCCGGGCACGTGAAAGGCGTGGTCACAGAAAAGGGCCGGATCGCCGCCGATGCTGTTGTCTTGGCAGGCGGTGCATGGTCATCGCTGCTGTTACGTCGCCACGGTGTAAGCATCCCGCAACTCTCGGTCCGGGCGACCGTTGCCCAAACCGAACCCATGGCCGAACTTGCCAATCTGGGCGGCGCGGTCGACAACCGGCTGGCATGGCGTCGGCGCGAAGATGGCGGCTACACCTTGGCCCCCGAAGGCTTTCACGAACTCTTTGTAGGCCCCGACGCCTTTCGCGCCTTCACCCGATTTGCACCTCAATTGCTCAAAGACCCGCTTGGAACGCGCCTGTTGCCTGCAGCGCCGCGCGGCTACCCGGATGCTTGGCGGACACCGCGCCGTTGGTCTGGCGATGACCCCAGCCCGTTCGAGGCGATGCGCGTCCTCGACCCATCCCCCAACCGCGCCAAAGTTGCCAAGCTGGCGCGCGATTTCACGGCGACATTCCCGGCATTGGGTCCAACCCGGATCAAGCGTGCCTGGGCGGGGCTAATCGACACGTTGCCTGACGTGGTGCCGATCGTGGATACATGCGCGGCACTCCCCGGCCTCACGATCTGCACGGGCATGTGCGGCCACGGCTTTGGCATCGGCCCCGCCTTTGGCCGCATTGCCGCCGCCCTCGCGACCGGCACCGACCCCGGACACGATCTGTCCCGCTTCCGTCTCGCCCGGTTCACCGATGGCAGTGCGTTGTCGCTTGGTCCCAACCTCTGATCTTCTTCTGGCCACAATAATACCGGCAAAGGCCGCCCTGCGACCGGAGGGCAGAGCCCCTGTTCGTTTGCCAAAGAGACACTATGTTGTCCGCAAAGGAGACCCAGACCAATGCCCGTCAAAAATCGCTTCGCCGAACTTCTGCCTGACCTCACCGCGATCCGCCGTGACCTGCACGAAAACCCCGAAATTCTGTTCGACACCCACCGCACCGCGCAAATCGTGGCCGACAAACTGGCGGAATACGGTGTCGATGAGGTCACAACCGGCATTGGCCGCACGGGCGTGGTGGGCGTGATCAAAGGCAAGACCAATACTTCGGGCCGCACTATCGGGCTGCGCGCGGATATGGACGCCTTACCGATCCACGAGCAAACAGGGCTGCCTTATGCCTCCAAAACAGACGGGGCGATGCACGCCTGCGGCCACGACGGCCACACCACGATGCTGTTGGGGGCCGCGCAATACCTTGCCGAAACCCGCAACTTCGACGGCACCGTTGTTGTCATCTTCCAACCTGCCGAAGAAGGCGGCGGCGGCGGTCGCGAGATGTGCGAAGATGGATTGATGGACCGCTGGTCCATTGATGAAGTCTACGGCATGCACAATTGGCCCGGACGCCCCGTCGGCGACTTCGCGATCCGCCCCGGTGCGTTCTTCGCCGCCGCCGACCAGTTTGAAATCGTGGTCGAGGGCAAGGGCGGTCACGCTGCCAAACCACAAGAAACTGTTGATACCACTGTGATGGCCAGCCACATGGTGGTGGCCTTTCAAACCATCGCCAGCCGCAACGCTGATCCGGTTGAACAGGTCGTTGTCTCGGTCACCAGCTTTGAAACCTCATCCAAGGCCCACAACGTCATCCCGCAGACTGTCAAACTGCGCGGCACTGTGCGCACCCTTTCGCCTGCGATCCGTGACCTTGCCGAAAGGCGCCTGTCAGAGATCGCCACCGGCATCGCCGCGACATTCGGTGGCACCGCAACGGTCGACTACCTGCGCGGCTATCCGGTGATGATTAACTCGGATGAACAAACCGCCTTTGCCGCAGAAGTGGCAAAATCCGTCTCTGGCCAATGCGATACCGCACCTCTTGTGATGGGCGGAGAGGACTTTGCCTTCATGCTCGAAGAGCGTCCCGGCGCCTATATCCTGGTGGGTAACGGCGACGGCGCATCGGTCCACCACCCCGAATACAACTTCAACGACGAAGCCATCCCAGCGGGCTGTTCTTGGTGGGCCGAAGTGGTTGAACAACGCCTGCCAGCCAGCTAGGAAGGCCGCGCAACCACAAATTGAAAGTTGAACATGTTGAAAGCTTTATCCGTAGCCGCTGCCCTGTTTCTGATGGCAGCACCAGCGCAATCACAGGGCGTGGCTGTGAGTGAAAATTTCGGGTCACACACGATGAATTGGTCCAAGGGCGGTGCAGCCTACATGCGGTGGAAATCCGTAGAGATCGACGGGATTGTGCACCTGTGTGGAATTTATGCAAATCTGTCCAATGGCACGCGTACCAACCGCTTCAACCAGAAATTGATGCGTGAAGCGCGGATTACCAAAGACGGCGCGACTATTTTGCGAAATCTGTCGTTCTTCTCAATCGCAAACCGCGCGCACGTAAACGAAGAGTTGATCGGTCAAGTCGCCAATTGCCGCTCGACGGGGCAAACGGTCGAACAACTCGGTGGGCTTGGTGGTTTTTCCATCTCATTCCGCCAGGGGCGCTACCGGCTGTGACCCCTTCGGGTGTCTCTGTTAGCCGATGTCCTTGGTGTCTCGGCTTTCAGAGGAACCAAAGCAAATTGGCAACAAACGGCAGTCTCTCAAGTCGTGCGCAGCAAAACTGAAGCGCGTGGTCGGTGGCCTAGACCAAAGATAGAACCGATCTGGTAGTTGTTGCATCTATTCAATGACGAAGCAAAACAGCGTTTAGGCGCGAAAGGCGTCGCCATCATGCATGAAGATTACTTGGGCACAGCGACCCTGTAAGACAGAGTCGGTTGGACAGCACCTGACGGCCAGCTAGGAGATCTGTGCAATCACAAATTAAAAGTTGAACATGTTGAAAGCCTTATACGTTACCGCTGCTCTGTTTCTGGTGGCAACTCCCGTACAGTCGCAAACCGTCCCGGTAGATGATAACTTCTTGACCGCCACGCTTCCTTGGGACCGGAGTGGTAAGATCACCTTGTCTGTTGGGGTGCGGGAAACCGGCGAGGGACAACTGGTGCTGCGTGGTGCCTGGGCCTCGCAAGGTGGCCCGAAATTTTCACGCCTGAACCGTCAGGTGCTTGACAAGTCACGCCTTGTTGCCGGCAGCGAAGTGCTGTCGCGCAACTTGAATTTCTTCAATCAGGTCAACAATTCCTACGTCAGCCGTGGGATGATCGGTGCGGAAACAAATTGCGTGAACACCGGCAAAGCGATCAATACCATCGACTTTTCACAGTTCACCTTCGACATTTACGAAGGGCCATATCGCGACCGTTGATAAGGTGCCTGACCTTGCGCCGCCGGTTTGGCGGCCCAAGGCGCGGCGTGCGCAAAACGGGCCTGATGTCTACCGTTTGCACAACTGATCGCGTATCACGGCAGCTATGACCCGCATTGCATGGCTGCCAGAGCCACCCAAACATATTGAAAAGGCCCGCTTTTTTGCGGCCATTGCGCAGGCCGCAGGCGGCGGGCGTGCGCTGTCGCCCTTTGCAGTCTCTTGGTGCGGCTTCCCGGAAACCAACGCCCGTGCAGCAGATTGTCTGGCCCGAGCCAAGCGGCAACCAAAGGGCGCGCTTGGCAGGGTCGTGAAACTGGCGTTTCTCAAAGGGCGCTACAACTATGCCCGGCGATGGTTCCTCAAACACCCCGACCATGCTGCCTTGTGTTGGCAGGGGCTGACCGGTGCGCGCCGCGCGGTGATGCTGGGCGCGCAAGACGCGAGCGTGCCGCGTCTCTTTGCAGAGCTTAGCCCACTGCCCGGTTACCTGACGCTCGACCCCAAGGGTGTGAATGCCGAAGGTTCGGTGCCGCAAGACCCTGCATTTTATGACAACGTTGACCCAGACGCCGCGCTCATCGCGCGGATCAAGTCACAGTTTCAGGCCCGTGCAGCGCGCCGCGCCGATGTGGGGCAGACCTCTGCTGACCTGCCCGATGCTCCCTACATTTTTGTGCCGCTGCAAGTGCCTGATGACAGCCAGATGATCCTCTTTGCCGGTTGGGTGGGTTCGGCCTCGGGTTTTGTCGCGGTGCTTGCTGCGGCGTCCCAGGCGTTGCCCGACGGCTGGCACTTGCGGATCAAGGAACACCCCAGCGCCAAACAGCCGCTGACCGCAGAGATCAACGCCGCTATCGCCGCTGGCGCGCGCATCGCATTGGACAACCAAACCGACAGCTTTGCACAACTGGCAAGCAGCCGTGCGGTGCTGACCGTCAATTCCTCAATGGGGCTGCAAGCGATGTTCTGGGACAAGCCGGTGATCACAACCGGGCAAGCATTTTATGCGCTGCCCGGCCTGACGCACGACGCCAGCAGCGACGATGCCCTGCAAAGCCTGCTGGAACGCGTGGCAGGCCTGCCGTGCGACAAGGGGTTGCGCCAGCGTTTCCTGACATGGCTTGCAACCTGCTACTATATCCCGCAGGACGGGCAGGGGTATGATCAAGCGCGCATCGCCGCCCGCCTGAAGGGGGACATTTGATGCTCTGGCGCAACCGCACCATCAGCAAACTGACACTCACGCCGCCAATTGGGCTTCCTAACCGCGACGGCCTTGGCATTGTGCTGATTGTGCGGAACGAGGCGGCGCATATCGCTGAATGGGCGCAGTTCCATCATGCCGCAGGTGTGCGCCACTTCATCGTTTATGACAACGGCAGCACCGATGGCACCACCGCCGTGCTCAGGGGGGTGCTGCCAGACCATGCGCTGACCATTCTGCCCTGGGATCAAAAGCTCGCCGATGGCCGGGGTGGGGCTGAAATCCACAATCAGGTGCTGGCCTATGCACATGCGCTGCGGAACTTTGGCGCAGGCTTTCGGTGGCTGGCGTTCATCGACACGGACGAATTTATGCTGCCCGTTGTGGCAGATAACCTGCCCACAGCACTTAATGCCTTGTCGAATCATGCGCAGGTCTCTTTGCCGTGGCATATGTTCGGGCGCGGGGGGCATGACACGCCACCGCCCGGCGGCATTCTGCGGAACTATTTGCTGCGGTCCGACCCTTTGCAGGCGAGGCACAGCCAGAATTGGAAATGCATCGTTGATCCCACCCGCGTGACCGGCGTGCGTGTCCACGGCTTTGACATAGACGGGGCAGGGATCGGGGTGAATGACGTAGGTGTTCTTGCGACCCACAAAGACCGCGCCAATCGCGCGTTCTATTCTCGCGCGGCGATCCAGCTGAACCACTACTACACCCGCTCGGATGCAGAGCTTCAGGCCAAGATCAACCGCGGGTCCAACAAGACCGTTGATGCCCAGAAACATATCAAACGCGTGATGCGGATCGTGGATGAGATAGAGCGCGACACGGTCGAAGACCGGCTGGCGCGTGACATCCTCTCACGGCAACAGGGTTAACGGATCTTCAGACTTTTGGCTGCATGACATGTGCATGCTTTGTGCATGCAGTGTGTATGCGGAATCTTAACCGCCCGTATGGCTCATGTGGCGGCTGACTTGGCCGTCTACCGTTTGCCGGGAATAGTCGAAATCATGGCCCTTGGGTTTCAGCGCAATCGCCGCCCGGATCGCATCATTGAGCGGGCCATCGCTTTCAGACGACCGTAAAGGTGCGCGCAGATCGGCATGCCCTTCCTGCCCCAGGCAGGTATAGATCTCGCCGGTGCAGGTGATCCGCACGCGGTTACAGCTTTCGCAAAAGTTATGCGACAAAGGTGTAATAAAACCAATGCGTTGACCGGTTTCGTTCACGCGCACATATCGCGCGGGGCCGCCGGTGCGGTCGGGCAGATCGGTCAATGCGTGCTGCGTCTCAAGCGTGGCGCGCAGGTCTTTCAGCGACCAGTATTGCCCGATCCGGTCCTCATTGCCGATATCGCCCATTGGCATAACCTCAATGAAAGTCAGGTCGAGGCCACGTTCCGCACACCACGTGGTCAGCGTGAAAAGCTCATCCTCGTTAAAGTCTTTTAGCGCCACAGCATTGATTTTCACTTTTAAGCCAACGGCTTGCGCGGCTTCAATGCCACGCAGAACCTGCGGCAACCGTCCCCAACGGGTGATCTGCGCAAATTTCGCCTCGTCCAGCGTATCAAGTGACACATTCACCCGCCGCACCCCCGCCGCATAAAGTGCTGCGGCGTGTTTCTCCAACTGGCTTCCATTGGTGGTCAGCGTCAACTCTTCCAACGCGCCGCTTTCAAGATGGCGCGACATCCCATTGAAAAAGCTCAAGATATCCCGGCGCACCAAAGGCTCACCGCCGGTGATCCGCAGCTTTTTGACGCCCAGTCCGATGAAGGCCGTGCACAGTCGGTCAAGCTCTTCCAGCGTCAGCAGGTCTTTCTTGGGCAGAAAGGTCATATTTTCCGACATGCAGTACACGCAACGAAAATCGCAGCGGTCTGTCACGGACAGGCGCAGATAGGTAATCGGGCGTGCAAATGGGTCGATCAGGGGGGCGGTCATTGCGAAAGACTATGCCCCGGCAAGGCCTTGCGCAAGACATGACACAGCGCTTGTCACCCCGCAGCCCGCAGCATAACGTCCTTGTTATGAAACGCCTTATTTTGATGCCCGCGCTTGCCCTTTCAGCCTGTACTGAATTTCAGGCGGCCTTTGCACCACCGGTGGTAGATGCGCCCGTTGAGCCACCTGCGCCGACCCTTGATCCAACACCGCCACCGCCACCGCCACCCACAGCGCGGACGGTCGCGGAATTCGACACCACAACCGCCGAAGACCGAGAAGCGGCACTTGCCGCCCCCGAACCCGCGGGTGAAACAGCGCTTGGCACAGCCATCGGCGCGCTTGGTAATCCCGCAGATCCGGGGATTTGGGTTGAAACAGCCCTTGTCACAGAACTCAAACCGGGGCGGATCACATGGGAAGGCAATTCGGTGAACGTGGAGTTGCGGCCATCCGGGGGGCAAGCGGGATCGGGTGCTGAAATCTCGCTTGCGGCAATGCGCCTGCTCGAAGCGCCGCTGGTCGGTTTGCACGAGATCATGATCTTCGCGGAATAGACGGGCCCGGTCAGGGCAACTTGCGCGCGGCTTCCTTGCGGGAAAAGGGTTTCATGGCTTCGCCGTATTGATCCAGAAACGCTACGACCCGTGGCGCATCGTGCTTTGATAACTCGCGCAACCACCACGCGACGGCCTTTTGAATGAACCAATCATGGTCCGTCACATAGGTCGCGGCCCAGCCTAAAACGCGATCACGCGCGTCCAATTCGGCGGGTTTTGGATTGTTCTGCTTGGTCCACGGCAGTGTCATGACCAAAGCCGCGCGTTTGGTCCACATATGGTCCGAGGTGGTCCACCCTTCGATCTGGTCCAGCCGCGCCGGGTCCATCACCAGTCGCTTTTGCCCGGCAATGCTGGCGTGGTCAGCCACGGCCCAGGCGTCAAATGACGGAACCCAGGTTTTGATCAGTTCCCAGGCATCGGTGTCGTCAGGGCGGATACGGGCCTGGGTCAACAGCTTTGCGGCAGCGATCCTGCCCTCATGCACATCGCTGTCCCAAAGATCAGCCGACAACGCCAACCGGTCCTGAAGCGTCAGTGCCGCGCGCCACTGCTTAACCTGCGCGTCAATGACCGGGTTTGCGACGCCCAGATAGACGCGCGGCGCCTTATGATAGGCGGCCATTTCGGCGGCTTTGCCGGGGTCGCCCCCCAATTGAGCGAGGGCATCGGATGCCTTCATTCGACCGTCACAGACTTGGCAAGGTTGCGCGGCTGGTCCACATCCGTGCCTTTGGCAACAGCTGTATGATAGGCCAGCAATTGCGCGGGCACCGCATAAACGATGGGGGCCAACAGGTCGGGCACTTCTGGCATGATCAGGGTGCGCCAAACGCCATCACCGGCCTCTTCGGCGCCTTTTCGGTCGGTGATTAACAAGACCTTGCCACCGCGAGCCATAACCTCTTGCATGTTCGAGATCGTCTTGTCGAAAAGCGCATCGCGCGGGGCCATGACAATCACCGGGACATGGGCGTCAACCAAGGCGATCGGGCCATGCTTGAGCTCGCCAGAGGCATAAGCTTCGGCGTGTATATAACTGATTTCTTTCAGCTTTAGCGCGCCTTCGTGCGCAAGTGGATACATCTGCCCACGGCCCAGGAACAGGATGTCGCGCGACTCTGCCAGATCTTGTGCAATGTCATGCACAGCACCTTCGATGGTCAGTGCTGCGTTCATCAGACCGGGCAAGCCATTCATCGCTGCCAGCAGGTCAGAGACGTCATCAAGATGCCCGCGATCTTGCGCGGCTTTCAGGACCAGCATCGCAAGCGTCGCAAGTTGGCAGGTGAAAGCCTTGGTCGAGGCCACGCCAATTTCTGCGCCGGCAAGGATCGGCAAGGCCAGATCGCTTTCGCGCGCGATCGAGCTTTCGGCGACATTGACGACCGAAACGATCTTGTCGGCCTTGCCATCCATGTAGCGCAGCGCGGCCAGGGTATCGGCGGTCTCTCCTGATTGGCTGACGAAAAGTGCGACGGTGCCTTTGGTGACAGGGGGTTCGCGGTAGCGGAACTCTGACGCGACGTCGATTTCAACCGGCAGTCGGGCGATTTGTTCGAACCAGTATTTCGCAACCATGCAAGCATAATAGGCCGTGCCGCAGGCCACCATTGTCAGCCGGTCAACTTGCGCGAAATCAAGGCCGGGGGCGGGCAGGGTGATCTGCGCGCCATCGGCATAATGCGCCAGCGCGCCCTGCAGTACGGTGGGTTGCTCGGCGATTTCCTTGGCCATGAAGTGCTTGAATCCGGCCTTGTCCACACGGGCGGTGTCGATCTGGATCACACGCATATCACGGTTCGCCAGCGCACCATTGGCGTCGCGGATTTCAACCGAATTCCGGGTGATGATGGCCCAGTCGCCCTCGTCCAGATAGGTGATTTTGTCTGTCATCGGCGCCAGCGCAATCGCGTCAGAGCCGACGAACATCTCTCCGTTCCCATGCCCAATGGCAAGCGGAGAGCCTTTGCGCGCCGCGATCAGCAAATCATCCTCGCCATCAAACAGGAAACACAGCGCATATGCCCCGTCGAGCCGGGCAATGGTCTGTTCGGCGGCGTCACGGGGGCTGTTGCCTTGGTCAAGGTAGTATTGCGCCAAGAGGGCCACAGTTTCAGTGTCGGTCTCTGTTGAAAAGCCGATGCCTTGCGCCGCCAGAAACTCGCGCAGCTCGCGGAAATTTTCGATGATGCCATTGTGCACCACGGCCACCCCAGTGGCGGCATGGGGATGAGCGTTTGAGACTGTGGGCGCGCCGTGTGTGGCCCAGCGGGTATGGCCAATGCCGGATTTGCCCGCCAACGGGTCATGCACCAGCGCATCCGAAAGGTTGACCAGCTTGCCCACCGCGCGCCGCCGGTCGAGCCGTTTGTTGTGGATCGTGGCGATGCCAGCGCTGTCGTAGCCGCGATACTCAAGCCGCTTGAGCGCCTCGACAAGGATGGGGGCTGCTTCATGATCGCCCAGAACACCAACAATGCCACACATTTCAGGCCCCTTTTGCCTTGTCAGCTTTGATTTTTTTCAACTTTGCAAACATCCGCCGCGCGAACCCCGGCTTGTTGTCTTGCCGCGCGCGGGCGACCGCCAGATCACCGGCTGGCACGTCGCGTGTGATGACCGATCCACTGGCGGTCATCGCGTCATCCCCAAGCGTCACCGGGGCGACCAGCATGGTGTTTGAGCCGACAAAGACGTTTTCACCAATGGTGGTTTGATGCTTGAAAACACCGTCGTAATTGCAGGTGATCACCCCCGCACCCACATTGCTGCGTGCGCCAATAGTGGCGTTGCCCACATAGGACAGGTGGTTGACCTTGGCCCCTTCGGCGATCTGGGCGCTTTTGATTTCGACAAAGTTGCCAATCCTCACGTCCTCGGCCAGCTCTGCACCCGGACGCAGGCGGGCGTAGGGGCCAACAATCGCACCGCGGCTGACATGGCACCCTTCAAGATGGGAAAAGGCGCGGATCGTGGCGCCGGTTTCGACCGTCACACCGGGGGCCATGACCACATTGGGCTCTATCACCGCGTCGCGCCCGATCACCGTGTCGTGCGACACAAAAAGCGTGTCAGGGGCCTGAAGCGTCACGCCTTGCGCAATAAGATCGGTGCGGGCGCGGGCTTGAAACTGCGCCTCTGCCGCGGCCAGCTCGGCGCGCGAATTGATACCAAGGGTTTCAGCCTCTTCACAGGCCACGGCGGTGGCAGTCAGGCCGCGCTCACGGGCAATGGCCACGATGTCGGTCAGGTAATACTCACCAGCGGCGTTGTCGTTGCCAACGGCATTCACCAAATCAAAAAGCGTGGCGGCATCGGCGCAAACCACACCTGAATTGCACATTGTGATTGCGCGGGTGACTTCATCGGCGTCTTTGAACTCGACAATCCGGGTCAATGTGGTGCCATCCATGACCAACCGGCCATAGCGGCCGGGGTCTGCTGCCTCGAACCCCAGAACAACCACGTCATGGGTGATCCGTGCGGCGGCCATCGCGGCCAGCGTGTCTGGTGAAATAAAGGGTGTGTCGCCATAAAGGACAAAGGCATCGCCCGCAAAATCCTGCAGGGCAGGTGCCGCCTGTGCGACGGCATGAGCGGTGCCAAGCTGTTCATCTTGCACGACAATCTGCGCCTCAGGGTCCCATTCGGTTGCAACCTCACGGACCTGCTCTGCGCCATGACCCGCTACAACCACGTTGCGCTCTGGCGCGAGTGCCGCGCCGGATTTCATCGCATGGATCAATAGCGGGGCACCGGCCAAAGGGTGCAGCACTTTGGGCAGGTCGGATTGCATCCGCGTGCCTTTGCCTGCCGCCAAAATGATGAAAGCTGTCGCCATGAACCTGTCTCGCCCGTTTTTGGGTCTTGTATCCGCTTTGAAGGATATCACAAGACTTGGGGCTTCACATCCAATTACGCATCGTTACAACCCCACACAGGCAACGGGGGCAGGATGCGCGGCGTTATTTTTGATCTTGATGGGACGTTGGCGGACACCAGCGGTGATCTTATCGCAGCGGCGAATGCTTGCTTTCGCCAGCTTGGGCTTGGGGATGTGCTTGATCCGGTCCGAGATGCGGGAACTGCGCTGAAAGGTGGACGTGCGATGCTGCGGCTTGGCTTTGCGCGCACCGGCAGTCACGGCGAAGACGAGGTGGATCGCCAGTATCGGCCGCTTTTGCAGCACTATGAGGGTGCGATTGACACCCACACCGTCCTTTATCCCGGCGCGATGGATGCGGTGCGTGATTTGCGCGGCGCGGGCTATAAAGTCGCCATTTGCACAAACAAGCCCGAGGGTTTGGCGCGGCAGCTTTTGACATCGCTGGGAGTTTTGGAAGACTTTGGGGCCGTGCTGGGGGCTGACAGCTTGCCTGTGCGCAAACCAGACCCGGAACATTTGGATGAAACCGCACGTCGCGCTGGCGCTGATCCGCGCCGTGTTGTGCTGGTGGGTGACACCGACACCGACCGCAATACCGCACGAAACGCTGGGGTGCCGAGTATCCTTGTCACGTTTGGCCCCGGTGGCGGCGATATGGCCGCCCTTGAACCCGAAGGGCTGATCAGCAGCTATGCAGAGTTGCCGGCAGAGGTGTCGCGGTTGATCGGCTGACAGATCAAGGCTGCGAGATCGGCAAAAGGCCTGCCGTTCAGTGTGTTGATCGCCTCTAGAATGTTTGCCGACCAGGCAGCGCCAAGGCGCGGCCTTGTCAGGGCGGCGAATTTGGCGCGTAGCTCGGACGCCTCTGGCGGATCGGTCGCATCCCACCGCGGTTCGTGCCAGTCACTCGTCAGGGTCTGCCCGTCTGCGAGCGTCAGGGTTACCTGAGCCACCCGCTGATGTGGAAAAACCGCATTGGCGTGATCATCCTCTGAAAACGTCATCAAGCCTGACAAGCGGTTCACATCGGCATCATTCAACGCATCATCGGCAATGTCCGCAGGGGTGACGTCGCCGCGCACGATTGCCACTGCCGTGGGGAAGGTGGTGGAATATTGCGCCTCTTCGGTGGTTGCGGGATGCGCGGTGGCGAGGCGTGTTGCGGCATGGAAGGTTGTGACGTGCAGGCCAGTGATGGCGCTGTGGTGAAGGCTGTGATCCCGCATCAACGACAATGCCGCCTCAATCGGGGGCTGGGCCCACCGGCAGACCGGGTAGTTTTTGTAATACTGCTGATTTAGCTGCCAAACATGCCCAAGATCCGCCCAATGATCCGGCGCATCCTCGACCGTGATCGCAGGCGCGCCGGTAAAGCCCATGGCGGCAAGTTCTGCTGCCGCAACGCCCGCCATCGCACCCCAAGAGGATCCGTCTTTCAGCATCGTGGGGTGGTCGATGCAGCGCATCATCTGGCTGCGCGGCCCGTGGTATTCCGCGATCCCCAGTGCGTGCCGGGTCTGTGTCGCATCCAAACCCATCAGGCGCGCACAGGCCGCAGCCGCGGTCACCGCACCCCAAGACCCAGAGGTGTGGTAGTCAGGTGCAGTGGCGTGCTGCGCAACCGAGGCGCGCGCGCCGAATTCGTAGCCCATTGCAAGGGCCGCCAGAAAATCGAGCCCGCTGGCGTCAAGGCGATGTGCCACTGGCAGGATCGCGGCAAACAACGGGCAGCCGATGTGGCCCTTGGCGGGGTTAAAGCCATCGTGAAAATCGAGCGCGTCAATGGTCATGCCAGCAGACAATGCAACACCAGAGGAAGACGCCGTGCCATTTGCAAATAACATCGGCTGTGTGCCGCCGAATTGTTGGCATGCGAGCTGCGCCATATTCCCGGCTGCACGGGTTTCGGCACCACCAGCGGCCACACCAATAAGGTCCATTAACGCGAGCGGAAGTTGCGCGGCGACTTGTGCAGGCAGGTCGTGCAGCTGAAAGTCATGGATGAAATCGCGCGGTTGCATGATCCTAGCTTGGCATCTGCAATTTGCCCGGCGCGTCTGAATGCGACATGCATGTCGCCCGAGCCCGATTGACGTAAGCGCTTACACCAAGGCATTGTCGCACCATGACAGAACGATTCACCGGCAGTTTTACCCAGCAAGAACCCATCCCGGAGGAGGCGATCCAAGCCGCGATCTCTGTGATGCAGGGTGGTCGTTTACATCGGTACAACACAGTTCCGGGCGAGGTGGCGGAAACAGTGTTGCTCGAACAGGAGTTTGCCGCCTCTGTCGGGGCGGCCTATTGCCTTGCTGTGGCGTCAGGCGGCTATGCCATTGGCACTGCATTGCGCGCCTGCGGTGTACAGCCGGGCGACAAGGTGCTCACCAATGCCTTTACATTGGCACCCGTCCCCGGCGCGATTGCCGGTGTCGGCGGCGTGCCGGTTTATGTCGGCGTGACAAAGGCCTTGGTCATTGATCTTGATGATCTGGCCGGCAAACTGGAGCAGGCGAAAGTCCTGCTGCTCAGCCATATGCGCGGCCATCTGTGCGATATGGACGCGCTGATGGCGTTGTGTGACGCGGCGGGCGTCATCGTGATCGAAGATTGCGCGCATACGATGGGGGCCACCTGGAACGGCAAGCCATCGGGGACCTTTGGGCGTTTTGGTTGTTTTTCCACACAGACCTACAAGCATATCAACTCGGGCGAGGGCGGGCTGCTGGTGTCAGATGACGCGGATGGCATGGCGCGGGCAACGATGCTGTCGGGTAGCTATATGCTGTATGGCACGCATGCCGCCGGGCCGCCGCCAGAAGCCTTTGCCACCGCACGCTATGAAACCCCAAATATCTCTGGCCGGATGGACAATCTGCGCGCGGCGATCCTGCGGCCCCAGTTGCGCAATCTTGGCACGCAAGCCGCGCGGTGGAATGCGCGCTACCGCGTGGTCGAGGCGGGTTTACGTGATGTGCCGGGCCTGACTTTGGTGCCACGCTCCGCGAAAGAAGGCTTTGTCGCCTCGTCCTTTCAGTTCCTGCTGCTGGAGTGGTCGGACGATGCGATCGCCGAAGTGCAGGCGCGCTGTGCTGCACGCGGGGTAGAGCTGAAGTGGTTTGGCGGGGCGGAACCTGTGGGCTTTACCAGCCGCTATGACAGTTGGCGTTATGCGCCTTCTGACCGAATGCCAGCCAGCGACAGAATACTGTCAGGGATCGTTGATATGCGTTTGCCGCTGACCTTTAGTGAAGACGATTGCGCCTTGATCGCGCGGATTATCAGGTCAGAAGTCAGCGCGGTGTATCAGGCGATGCAGCCGCAGCCAGCCTAAGGTAAAGCGGCACCAGATCGAGATCCTCTGTATCCGGTGTCAAATGGCCGCTACAGGACCACGCCAGTGACAGCGCCCCGCGCGCCGCCGCCCATTGCAGAATCCGTCGCTGCGGGGTCTGCGTTGCTATTGCCCAGTCTTCTGCCAGCCGCATTGCGCGGGTCTCATCCCGGATGACGTCATCGGCACCAAGTGGGTTGCGAAAGGTATTGGACGCCTCAAACGCGGCTTCGCCCATGACACCTTTTGCATCAAACGCGCGGTAGCCGTTTGGCCCCCGTTTCACGTTGTCGTGGTGATAATCGCCGTGCAACGGCCGCGTAACTTGTTCTGTAGCCAACAACGTCCGCGCCAGTTGCTGGCAGTTCCTGATGTCTGCAACCAAGGACGCGGGACAGGACGGGTCAAACGTCATCGCGAAAAGCGCCTCGAACCAGTCGCGCACGCTGCGCAAAGGCCGGTTGACCGATGTGATCGCCGCATGCATGGCCTGCGACGTCTGGACAAGATCGTGATCAGCCGTCGCCACATTGCCCGCGCGCACCCGGTCGCCCAGCGTCGGACCATCCAACCATTCCAGCAATGCAACCCCGTCACCGTAGGCAAAAACCTGTGCGGCCCCGCTGCCATCAGCGGTGCGCATGACGTCAAAACCGGGTGCCTCATCACGCGGATCGCGCGCTTCATAAACCTTGAGTGCGGCGTCGCGGCCATCAGGCAGCCTGACGTGCCAGATATCCGCGATTCCTGTCTTGGCGACATGGCGCAGTGGCGTCAGGTGGTAAAGGCGCGCGACATCCGCAGGAATCTCCATGCCGGTTTTGATACGCGGTATTCCGGCCCGTGCAAATCCGGTAAGAGAAATGACTCGACAGGGGCAAGGCATCTCCTTAAAATGAACAAGCGTTCAATTAAGTGGAGCCGCCATATGTTCCTGTCCTCGATGACTTTCGACCTTGGCGAAGAGGTGAACGCCCTGCGAGATATGGTCCACAATTGGGCGCAGTCCCGTGTCAAACCGATGGCAGCCCAGATTGACGCGGGCAATGTCTTTCCCCCTGAACTTTGGCCGGAAATGGGCGAATTGGGCCTGTTGGGCGTGACCGTGGACGAGGCTTACGGCGGGGCAGGCATGTCCTATCTGGCTCACACGGTCGCCGTCGAAGAAATCGCGCGCGCAAGCGCCTCTGTCAGCTTGTCTTACGGCGCACATTCCAACCTGTGCGTGAATCAGATCAAGCTAAATGGGACGGAAGCGCAAAAGCAGACCTATCTGCCGCGACTGGTGTCGG
This sequence comes from Yoonia sp. R2331, assembly GCF_041103235.1. Taxonomy (NCBI): domain Bacteria; kingdom Pseudomonadati; phylum Pseudomonadota; class Alphaproteobacteria; order Rhodobacterales; family Paracoccaceae; genus Cognatiyoonia; species Cognatiyoonia denitrificans. The sequence continues at coordinate 1,065,111 of NZ_JBGCUN010000001.1, forward strand.
GCGAACACATCGGCGCATTGGCGATGTCAGAGGCAGGAGCCGGTTCTGACGTTGTGTCGATGTCGCTGAAGGCCGAAAAGCGCAACGATCACTATAGGTTAAATGGCAACAAATACTGGATCACAAATGGACCGGACGCTGACACCTTGGTGGTCTATGCCAAGACCGATCCGGGTGCGGGGTCGCGCGGGATCACGGCCTTTCTGATCGAAAAGGAAATGACCGGTTTCAGCACCAGCCCTCATTTCGACAAGCTGGGAATGCGCGGGTCGAACACGGCAGAGCTGGTGTTTGAAGACGTCGAAGTGCCGTTCGACAACGTGCTGGGCGAAGAAGGGCGCGGGGTCGCTGTGCTGATGTCAGGGCTTGATTACGAACGCGTTGTGCTTGCGGGGATCGGCCTTGGCATCATGGCGGCCTGCCTGGACGAAGTGATGCCCTATCTGGCGAGCCGAAAACAGTTCGGCCAACCCATTGGGAGCTTTCAGCTCATGCAGGGCAAGATCGCGGATATGTATACCGCGATGAACTCTGCCCGGGCTTACGTTTACGAGGTCGCCAAGGCCTGTGACCGCGGCACCGTTACCCGTCAGGACGCCGCCGCTTGCTGCCTTTATGCCAGCGAGGAAGCGATGAAACAGGCGCATCAGGCGGTGCAGGCGATGGGGGGTGCCGGATTCCTGAACGACGCCCCCGTCGCCCGCCTGTTCCGCGACGCCAAGCTGATGGAAATTGGGGCCGGCACCTCTGAAATCCGCCGCATGCTGGTGGGTCGCGAGATGATGGGGGCGATGGGATGAGGTGGCTGCATCTGCCGTTCGCCGGACTGATTTGTCTGGCCGCTGTTCTGGGCTGGCGCACAGGGCAACCGGTGACTGAGACAGAGATCATTGACCGTTATGCCGCAAAATATGTTGCGACTTTCGGGGCTGGGGCGCGATTGACAGATTGTGTCGCGACCGCAGGGCACGGCGATGTTCGGCTTGTGGTGCGGTGCCAGCATTCCGACGGGCGGCAGGCGGTCTATCCGGCAGGCGCGAAGGGGCAGTTGCTTGATATGGCAGGAGGGCCAGAGGCATGAGTAAAGCCGCACATCTGGAAGCTCTTGAAATCGTTCGGAAAGCTGCAGACGCGGCAGCCGCTGGCGGCGGAGAAAAATCGCGCGCGCGACATGTCAGTCGGGGCAAGATGTTGCCCCGGGACAGGGTGGCGAGCTTGCTGGATCCGGGCAGCGCCTTTCTGGAAATCGGGGCGACGGCGGCGCATGAGATGTATGATGGGGCGGCCCCTTGCGCGGGCGTGATTGCGGGCGTCGGCCGGGTGGCCGGGCAGCAGGTCATGGTTGTGTGCAATGATGCCACCGTCAAAGGCGGCACCTATTATCCGATGACCGTCAAGAAGCACCTCCGCGCGCAAGAGATCGCAGAAAAGTGTTGTTTGCCATGTGTTTATCTGGTCGATTCTGGCGGCGCAAACTTGCCAAATCAGGACGAGGTTTTCCCCGACCGCGACCACTTTGGCCGGATTTTCTATAACCAAGCGCAGATGTCCGCCAAGGGCATTCCGCAGATTGCGGTGGTCATGGGCTCTTGCACGGCAGGCGGGGCCTATGTGCCCGCGATGGCCGATGTCTCGATCATCGTGAAGGATCAGGGCACAATCTTTCTGGCCGGGCCACCGCTGGTCAAAGCCGCCACCGGCGAAGTGGTCAGCGCAGAGGATTTGGGCGGTGGAGACGTTCACACGCGATTGTCTGGCGTGGCCGATTATCTGGCCGAAGATGACGCTCACGCCTTGGCGCTGGCGCGGCAGGCGGTCGCCAGTTGCAGCATAAAGTCGCCTGAAAACAACAGACTGCCGTCCGAACCTCCTGTCATGGACATCGACACATTGTTCGACGTGATTCCGGCTGATTTGCGCACACCATATGACATCCGCGAGGTGATCAAGCGCATCGTGGACGGGTCCAGGTTTGATGAATTCAAGGCGCGGTTCGGGGAAACGCTGGTCACCGGGTTTGCCCGGATCGACGGTTGGCCCTGCGGAATTGTCGCCAACAACGGGGTCCTGTTTTCAGAGGCCGCGCAGAAGGGCGCGCATTTTGTTGAACTCTGCTCACAACGAAAAATCCCGCTGGTCTTTCTGCAGAACATCACCGGCTTCATGGTCGGACAGAAGTACGAAAATGAAGGTATCGCGCGGCACGGAGCCAAGATGGTCACGGCCGTCGCAACAACGCAGGTCCCAAAGATCACGATGGTCGTTGGTGGATCCTACGGTGCGGGAAATTATGGCATGGCTGGCAGGGCTTACAGCCCGGAGTTCATGTGGTCATGGCCGACCTCACGCACCGCTGTGATGGGCGGAGAACAGGCCGCAGGCGTTTTGGCAACGGTCAAACGCGACGCAATGGAGCGCGCAGGCAAAGACTGGTCAGAGGCCGATGAAGCAGCCTTCAAACAGCCCACAATTGATATGTTCGCGGAACAATCGCATCCGCTTTATGCCAGCGCGCGGCTTTGGGATGACGGCGTGATTGACCCGCGCAAATCGCGCGAAGTGCTGGCGTTGTCGCTTGCGGCGGCGATGAACCGCGAAATTGAGGACACCCGTTTCGGCGTGTTCCGGATGTGATCGGGGGATGCACATGACATGCACAAACCATACACATTGCGGGCATCCTCAAACCCTAAGCCACGTTAACCGTGCTGTGGTCAAGGATTGCGCGGATGTTTAACCGTATCTTGATCGCCAACAGGGGCGAGATTGCTTGCCGCGTGATCCGCTCTGCGCGGAAATTGGGTGTCGAGACGGTGGCCATCTATTCGGATGCCGATGCAACTGCGCAGCATGTGGTTCAAGCGGATTATGCGGTCCGCATCGGGCCTGCGCCAGTGGCTGACAGTTATCTGCGCGGTGATTTGATCATCGCAGCGGCGTTGGACACCGGGGCAGAGGCGATCCATCCCGGTTATGGTTTTCTGTCCGAGAATCCCGACTTTGTAGAGGCCGTAGAGGCGGCCGGGCTGGTGTTCATTGGCCCATCTGCCAGCGCGATCCGGGCGATGGGGCTCAAGGACGCCGCCAAAGATGTGATGGCGCAGGCTGGCGTGCCGGTGGTGCCGGGGTATCAGGGCGACGATCAGTCACCAGCGGGCTTGGCCGCTGCGGCCGCCGATATCGGCTATCCGGTGCTCATCAAGGCTGTGGCGGGCGGCGGCGGTAAGGGCATGCGTCTGGTCAACGCGGCCCCAGATTTTGAGGAAAATCTGACCAGCGCCCAGACCGAAGCGCGCACGGCCTTTGGCAATGACCGGGTCCTGATTGAGAAGTTTGTCCAAAGTCCGCGTCATATTGAGGTGCAGGTCTTTGGCGACGGCACCGACGCAGTGCATTTGTTCGAGCGTGATTGCTCGCTCCAGCGGCGTCATCAGAAAGTGATTGAAGAGGCGCCCGCACCGGGCATGACTGACGCGGTGCGCGCAGCGATGGGGGCGGCGGCGGTCAAGGCAGCGAAGGCGATTGGTTATGCCGGGGCAGGGACGGTTGAGTTCATTGTGGACGGGTCAGACGGGCTGCGCACGGATGGGTTCTGGTTCATGGAAATGAACACGCGGCTTCAGGTTGAACACCCGGTCACGGAAGCCATCACCGGTGTGGATCTTGTGGCCTGGCAATTGCAGGTGGCCGCTGGTGGCGGATTGCCCGCGCGCCAGGAAGATCTGGCAATCAACGGTCATGCGTTCGAGGCGCGGCTTTATGCCGAGGATGTGCCCGCGGGTTTCCTGCCTGCGACCGGGCGGATTGCGCATCTGGCGTTTCCGGCATCGTCGCGGATCGATAGCGGTGTGGTGGCAGGGGATGAGATTTCGCCGTGGTACGACCCGATGATTGCCAAGGTTACAACCCATGGCGCGGATCGCGCTGCGGCTTTGCGCCAGCTACAACGGGCCTTGGCAGATACGGAAGTGGCCGGGTTGGTCACCAACATCGGCTATCTGCAGCGGTTGGCAGCACATCCGGGCTTTGGCCGCGGTGAGGTGGACACCGGCTTGATCGCCCGCCACCCGGAAATGGCAGCGGCACCTGATGCAGGCGGCTGGCGGGCATGTTTTGCGGCCATTGTCGCAGCGGGCTGTGATCAGCCGGGGGCGCATGCGGGTTTTACCCTGTGGCAGCCCATGGCACGGAGTGTGACGTTGCGGGTTGGTGATCTGGAACTGAACCCGGTTTTGCAGGTCTCAGGCGATGGGATCAGGGTCACGCTGGACGGTGAAGCGCATGATTTCACGCGGCGCGGCGCAGACTGGTTTGTTGGCACGCGCCGTTGCCCGCCCGCGCAAGCCCATGGGGCACAGGTTACTGTCTTTGGGGCAGATCCGCTCACCTACGACATTCCCGATCCATTGGCGCGCGGTGGCGGGTCAGCAGGGGGAGATGCGGTGCTGGCCCCGATGCCGGGGCTGGTGCAGGCGGTAGCAGTCGCGCCCGGTGATGTGGTGACAGAAGGGCAGCGGCTGGTGGTTCTCGAAGCAATGAAGATGGAACACGTGCTGCGCAGTCCGCGCGACGGAACTGTGGCAGAGGTCAACGCTATAACGGGCGGGCAGGTTGCGGCGGGCGCTCCGCTGGTGACTTTGGAGGTGACGTCATGATCCGGTTGCATCATTGCCCCGGCACCCGATCCATGCGGGTGCTGTGGTTGCTTTATGAATTGGCGGTGGACTTTGATCTTGAGGTCTATCCATTCGACAAAACGCTGCGGTCAGAGGCCTATCTGAAGCTGAACCCCGCCGGCCGGGTGCCAGCGCTGGAACTGGACGGTCACATCATCCGCGAAAGTGGGGCAATCCTACAGGTCTTGTGCGAACGGTTTGACCCGCGCGGGCTGGGGCGGCCTTTGGGGCACAAGGACCACGTGGCCTGGCTGGATTGGATTCACTTCGCCGAGACGATCAGCGCCCATTGCGCGAACCTGACCCAGCAGCATCTGATGCTGCGCGAGGATTACATGCGCTCACCCATCATCATGAAGTTGGAGGCCGCACGTCTGGGCAAGACATTGGAGGCGACCGAGGCGCGGCTGGCGGGCGATTATCTTTTGGGATCGGGGTTTTCGGCGGCGGATGTGGCGGTGGGGCAGGCGGTTTTTATGGCCAAACACTTCGTGCATCTGGACGCGACGCCCAGGCTCGCGGCATGGTACGCGCGGCTAGCCGAACGCGAGGCGTTTCAGGCGGCATTGCCGGACGGCGACATGCTATATGATCGGGACTTTTATGCACCGTGGCCGGTAGAATGACGCCGGGTTTGGGGGCGCTGCCCCCGTCGCCAAGGCGACTCCCCCGGGATTATTTTGGCCAGAAGAAGCGGGGAACGCTGTGGACTTTGTGACGTTGCACGAGGTGGGCCCACGGGATGGGTTGCAGAACGAGGCGCGTGTGATCCCGGTGGCCGAAAAGGTCGCTTTGATCGAGGCGTTGGCCGGGGCCGGGTTGCCAAGGATCGAGGTGGGGTCCTTTGTCAGCCCGAAGTGGGTGCCGCAGATGGCTGGGACAGATGCGGTGATGGCCGCGCTGTCGCCGGGGCCGGTCTATGAGGTGCTGGTGCCCAACATGCGCGGCTGGCAGGGGTTTCAAGCGGCAAAGCGGCATGGAGAATATGCAATTGCGGTGTTTGTGGCAGCCACCGAAGGGTTCAGCCGGGCCAATCTGAATTGTTCAGTCGCAGAGAGTTTGGAGCGGGCCGCACCAGTGATTGCGGCGGCACAAGAGGAGGGGGTTGCGGTGCGGGGCTATGTCTCTTGCGTGACCGATTGCCCATATGAAGGGCAGGTGCCGCCGGGGCAGGTGGCCCAAGTTTTGCACGGCTTGCGTGCGCTAGGCGTAGGCGAGGTGTCATTGGGGGATACCATTGGCAAGGGCACGCCAGAGCGGGTCGGGCAGATGCTGGATGCGGCGTTGGGCGAGGTGCCAGCGGCAGAGCTGGCCGGGCATTTCCATGACACCGGCGGGCAGGCACTGCAGAATATCGTGGTGTCACTTGAGAAGGGCTTGCGCAGTTTTGATGCAGCTGCCGGGGGCTTGGGCGGTTGCCCCTATGCGCCGGGCGCGCCGGGCAATGTTGCGACCGAGGCCGTGGTGGCGATGCTGCATGACGCAGGCTTTGAAACTGGCGTAGATGCTGGGAAGCTGGGTGACGCGGCCGGGATGGCGCGCGCGATGCGAGGATGCGATGATGCTGGTCAGGGTTGAGACAGATGCGCGCGGGGTGGCGACATTGACGCTGGCGCGCGCCGACAAACACAATGCGCTGTCGGCAGATTTGATTGCTGACCTGCATGCCGCCGCGCTGGCGCTGGGCGATGATCCGCAGGTGCGGGTGGTCGTTCTGGCGGCCGATGGGCCAACCTTTTGTGCTGGCGGCGATTTGGGGTGGATGCGGGGCCAGATGGCAGCAGATGCCGCGACGCGGCGCGCCGGAGCAGAGGCGATTGCGGCCATGCTGGGCGCGCTCAACAGCCTGCCCAAGCCCGTGATTGGCCGCGTTCAGGGCAATGCCTTTGGTGGCGGCGTCGGGCTTGCCTGCGTGTGCGATGTGGCGCTGACGGTAGATGGCGCGATGTTTGGTCTGACCGAAACCCGGTTGGGGCTGATCCCGGCGACGATCGGGCCATATGTCATTGCACGCATGGGCGAGGCGCGGGCGCGGCAGGTCTTCATGTCTTCGCGGCGGTTTGGTGCGGCAGAGGCGCAATCGCTTGGCATCGTGGCGCGTGTTGTGGCGGCGGACGACCTTGATCCAGCGGTCGAGGCTGAGGTCGCGCCCTATCTGGAGTGCGCACCGGGTGCTGTGGCTGCTGCCAAGGCTTTGGCGCAAAGACTGGGGGCGGGCATCGACGCGGATGCGGTGGCCCATTCGATCAATGCGCTGATCGCGCAATGGGAGGGTGACGAAGCGCCCGAAGGCATTGCGGCCTTTTTTGAAAAGCGCAAAGCCCGCTGGATGATCTGAAGCTGCGGCAAGCTGCGGAAAACAGTCGCAGAATGCCCGCCAGCCGTTGACCCCCCCAAGCACGGCAGGTAAGTGTCGGCGCTAAGATGGTGCTGGTTCGCCACCGCACCGCTTTGGGAAAGGATACCCCCGTGCAAGAGCTTGCCACGCAATACCTGCCAATCTTGATTTTTCTGGGCCTTGCCATTGGTATGGGCCTGATCCTGATCCTGGCCGCCGCTGTTGTCGCGGTGCGGAACCCGGACCCCGAAAAAGTCAGTGCCTATGAATGCGGGTTCAACGCATTTGATGATGCCCGGATGAAGTTTGACGTGCGGTTCTATCTTGTGTCGATCCTGTTCATCATCTTCGACCTCGAAGTGGCGTTCCTGTTCCCTTGGGCCGTGGCCTTTCAGGACATCAGCATGGTCGGTTTCTGGTCGATGATGGTGTTTCTGGCGGTGCTGACCATTGGCTTTGCTTATGAATGGAAGAAGGGGGCGCTCGAATGGGAGTGATGACCGGAACGCAGGTCGGGGCTGATAAAGAGGCTGCCACGCAGGTTCTGAACCGCGAGTTGCAGGACAAGGGATTCCTTGTGACCTCTACCGCGGACATCGTGAACTGGGCGCGTACCGGGTCGCTGCATTGGATGACCTTTGGGCTGGCCTGTTGCGCGGTCGAGATGATGCATACATCCATGCCGCGCTATGACCTTGAACGTTTTGGTACAGCCCCGCGCGCATCCCCGCGTCAGTCCGATCTGATGATCGTGGCCGGCACGCTGACCAACAAGATGGCGCCAGCACTGCGCAAGGTCTACGACCAGATGCCAGAGCCGCGCTACGTGATCTCGATGGGGTCCTGCGCCAATGGTGGTGGTTACTACCACTACAGCTATTCGGTGGTGCGCGGCTGTGACCGGATCGTGCCGGTTGACGTCTATGTGCCGGGCTGTCCGCCAACGGCAGAGGCGTTGCTTTATGGCATTTTGCAATTGCAGCGCAAAATTCGCCGCACCGGGACGATCAAGCGCTAAGCGCGCAACTGCGCGGGATACGGGCGCAGAAAGGACAAGACAATGACCGAAGCTTTGCAGGAACTGGGCACCCATCTGGAGTTGAAGCGCAAGGATTGCGTTTTGTCCTGGGATATCACCCTTGATGAGCTGACAGTGACAGTGGCCCCGTCGAACCTTGTGGGCTTCGTGGAGTTCCTGCGCGAAGATCAGGCCTGCCAGTTCAGTACCCTGGTCGACATCACGGCGGTGGATTACCCGACGCGGTCCAAGCGGTTTGACGTCGTTTATCATTTTCTGAGCATGTATCAGAACCACCGCATCCGGCTGCGGGTGCAGATCCGCGAAGAAGATATGCTGCCCTCGATTATCAGTGTTCACCCCAGTGCCAACTGGTTTGAACGCGAGATTTTTGACATGTTCGGCATTCTGTTCAGTGGCCACCCAGACCTGCGCCGCATCTTGACCGATTATGGCTTTCGCGGATTCCCGCTGCGCAAGGATTTTCCGACGACTGGCTATACCGAAGTCCGCTATGATGAGGTGCAGAAACGGGTGGTCTATGAACCTGTGAGCCTCGTGCAGGAATACCGCCAATTCGACTTTATGTCGCCTTGGGAGGGTGCGGAATACATCCTGCCCGGTGACGACAAGGCCAAGGAAGAGGCAAGCAAATGATTGACTATCTCCTTCAACTTTCTCTTGTCTTGATTGGAACGGGAATGACTTTGCTTTTGCCTGATCTCAAAAAAAAACCTGCCGTCGTTGCGAAGCGTTCGTAGGTTCAAGAAATCGATATGCTGTTGGAAACCAACAATTTAATTCGAAGAAGCGAAGAGCTCCTGAGTTCGTGGAACGGGGTGGTGTGTCCAGATGTCTGACCCCACGATCCTTTATTGTGTCGGAGCAACCAAGGCGGGCACGTCATGGCTGCATGACGCGTTGAAGGGTCATGCGGATTGCGCGCTGCGCGATGTCAAGGAAGCGCATTACTGGGATACGGTGAATGGTGCGGACCGGCTGGCCTATCTGGAAACGCTGGAAAAGCAGCTTCACAAGTTGCGGTTAAGCCGTCACCGGGCCAATCTGGGCAATCGTGGTTGGGAGGCGGCCAATGTGGATCGTCAGATCGCAGCGCTGACCGAACAGATCGACATGCTATGTGCTGACCGACAGGGCAACGCGGCCTATCTGGATTGGCTAACGCGCGAGCGTGTGGACGAAGCCGTGGTCGCCGATTTCTCACCCAGCTATGCGTTGCTCGAAGGCCCCGCGCTCGAGCGGATGGTTAGGGTCAGCCCCAAGACCCGCGTGATCTATCTGATGCGCGATCCGCTGGCCCGGCTGTGGAGCCATGTACGCATGGCCGCACGTCGCAAGGTGGGCGAGGGGGACGCGCTGGAAGGCCGCGCGAATTACATCCTGCGCCGTGTACTGAATGGTGAATCTCATACGCAGATCAGCCTGCGCAGCGACTATGCGGCAGCCGTTGACCGCCTGACCGCGGTCGTGCCCGAAAGCCGCCTGTCATTGATGTTCACAGAAGAAATGTTCGCCCCCGGCGGGTTTGAACAGGTCTGCGGATTTCTGGGCATTCGCAAGGCAGCGGCTGATACGCAAAAGCCGGTACATGCAGGCGTCAAGGTTCAGATGGAACCGGGCCTGCGCGAGATGGCGATGAGTTTCCTGAAAGATCAATACGACTGGGCCAGGGCGACCTTTGGCCCCTTGCCGCAGGCGTGGCAGAACAACCTTGAGAGGGTGAGCGCATGATGGACGGCGATATTCGCACCAACACCTATGATGACGGGTCCACCGACGCGCGCACGGGTGAGCAGAAGATCCGCAATTTCAACATCAACTTTGGCCCGCAACACCCTGCGGCACATGGTGTTTTGCGTCTTGTGCTGGAACTTGACGGCGAGATTGTTGAACGCTGCGATCCGCATATCGGGCTGCTGCACCGTGGCACCGAAAAGCTGATGGAAAGCCGGACCTATTTGCAGAACCTGCCGTATTTCGACCGGCTGGATTATGTGGCGCCGATGAACCAGGAACATGCCTGGTGTCTGGCCATCGAAAAGCTGACCAAGACCGAAGTGCCGCGCCGCGCGAGCCTGATCCGGGTGCTTTACTCCGAGATTGGCCGGGTGTTGAACCACCTTCTGAACGTGACCACGCAGGCCCTGGATGTGGGCGCGCTGACCCCGCCGCTTTGGGGCTTTGAAGAGCGTGAAAAGCTGATGATCTTTTACGAACGGGCCTGTGGTGCGCGGCTTCATGCTGCTTACTTCCGGCCTGGTGGCGTGCATCAGGACCTGCCCGATCAGTTGATCGAGGATATTGATGCTTGGGCGGTGGCCTTCCCCGAACTGTTGAACGATATCGACGGGCTGCTGACCGAGAACCGTATTTTCAAGCAGCGCAATGCAGATATTGGCATTGTCACCGAAGAAGACATTCAGAATTACGGCTTTTCCGGTGTCATGGTGCGCGGATCGGGCTTTGCCTGGGACCTGCGCCGTGCGCAGCCTTATGAATGCTACGACGAGTTTGACTTTCAGATTCCCGTGGGCAAGAACGGCGATTGTTATGATCGCTACCTGTGCCGCATGGAAGAGATGCGGCAATCGACCAGCATCATCCGTCAGGCCTGCGAAAAGCTGCGCCACGAAAAGGGTGACATCATGGCCCGCGGCAAGATGACGCCGCCCACGCGCGCCGCGATGAAGACCGACATGGAAAGCCTGATCCACCACTTCAAGCTTTATACCGAAGGGTTCCACGTCCCGGCTGGCGAAGTTTATGCCGCGGTCGAGGCGCCTAAGGGTGAATTTGGTGTCTATCTGGTCGCAGACGGCAGCAACAAACCCTACCGCGCCAAGCTGCGCGCGCCGGGGTTCCTGCATTTGCAGGCGATGGACCACGTGGCAACTGGCCACCAGCTGGCCGACGTGGCCGCCATCATTGGAACAATGGACGTTGTTTTTGGGGAGATTGACCGATGAAACGCTTTTTGCCGCTGACAGCTTTCGTAGCCCTATCTGCTTGTGCAAACGGGATCCAGATTCCCGATTTTCGTGGATCTAACCCGGCCCCGGTCCCCGCTGTTGCCCCGGCACCAACACCGGCCCCTGTGATGCTGACCGCCAAAGAACGGTTGGTTGGCGCGATTGAGGCGAATGGTTGCCAGTTGAATGCATCCAACGTGGGCGCAATCCTAAGTGAGGCGACCATCGGCACAGAAGAGCTCAAGTCGCTGACCGCAGAATTGAGCGCCGAAGGCCGCGCTGAAGTGGCAGGTGACGGTGCAATCCGCGTGACCACGAGCACCTGCGCCTGATGATTTTGGTGGGCTCGGGCATTGGCACGGTCCTGCTGTTGACAGGGTTTGGCACCACTGCCATTCCCACGCTGACTTTCGCGAGCCTGACCGCTGGCGTCCTTTTGACCGGAATGAACTGATATGCTGCGCCGTTTGCACCCTGACCAACCCGACAGTTTCGCCTTTACCCCAGAAAACCAGCGCTGGGCCGAAGGACAGATGACCAAGTTCCCCGAAGGCCGTCAAGCAAGCGCGATCATTCCGCTTTTGTGGCGGGCACAGGAACAGGAAGGCTGGCTAAGCCGTCCGGCGATTGAATATGTCGCCCGGATGCTGGGACTGGAATACATTCGCGCGCTTGAGGTCGCGACATTCTACTTCATGTTCCAACTGCAGCCGGTGGGGTCGGTCGCGCATATTCAGGTGTGCGGTACGTTGTCCTGTATGATTTGCGGCGCTGAAGATCTGATTGCCGTGTGCAAAGAAAAGATTGCTGCGGAGCCGCATGCGCTGTCCGCAGATGGCAAGTTTTCCTGGGAAGAGGTCGAGTGCCTTGGGTCCTGCGCCAATGCGCCGATGGCGCAAATCGGCAAGGACTACTACGAAGATCTTACCGCGACCCGCATGGGCGAGATCATCGACGAACTCGCCGCCGGTGGTGTGCCGGTGCCTGGTCCGCAGAACGGCCGCTTTGCCGCAGAGCCGCTGAAAGGGCTGACAAGCCTTGAAGAATACGACAGCGGCAAGACCAAGTATAACGCCAGTGTGCAGCTTGCGACCGACATCGGAGACACGGTGAAGCGGATCGACGGCACTGAGGTGCCAATTTTGACGCCGTGGGTTGATGGCGGGGCAGGTGTGGCGACAAAGACCAAGCCAGCGGCCAAAGCCAAAGCAGCGACCAAAGCAAAGGCCGCACCCAAGGCCAAGGCGACCCCAAAACCAAAGGCAGAGCCGAAGGCAACAGCTCCGGCCAAGCCTGCAGCAGCAGCGGCGGGTGAGAAAAAGCCGCGCACGCTGAGCGCGCCGCGCAAGTCCGGGGCGGATAACCTGAAGCTGATCAGTGGCGTCGGGCCCAAGCTGGAAGGCGTGTTGAATGAATTGGGCTTCTGGCACTTTGACCAGATTGCCAAATGGACCGAGGCCGAGGTTGCATGGGTTGATAGCCGGTTGAAATTCAAGGGCCGCATCGAACGCGACAACTGGATGGCACAAGCCGCAGAGCTGGCCAAAAAGTAGGCAGATGTCCGGGTCGTTCCGCTTGCGGGGAACGGTCCGAGCAAATTCTCTTATATTTCCGTGCAAAAAACCGCTAATACTGCGGGGAGACTTGGATATGGCCGCATATTCATTGCGATAACGGGAAAGTACGGGACGCGTCCAAAGCGGCCCTGAGGGAGAGACATTCTGATGAAAGATACTGCACCAATCAGTTCAGGGATCATCGCCGTGGCGGTCGTATTCGGCCTGATCGCGGCCGGTGTCGCCTTTGTCATGTGGGACTTTGGCGCGATTGGCGCGCTGTTCATCGGCGCGATTATTGCTGTGATCGTGGCAATCTTGCTGATGCTTGGCTGGCGTGAACCGGCCCCGCGCGCGGGCGAAAGCGATACACCGGTGACAAAGGCTGCCCCAGCGGCACCCGCGGCGGCGGCGTCTGCGCCCGTCGCAGCGACATCTGCCCCGGAACCCGCGCCTGCACCTGCTGCAAAGCCAGTGGAAAAGGCCGAAGCAGCACCTGGCGCCAAAGCCAAACCAAAGGCCAAACCGGTTGCCGCAGATGGCAAGCCCGAGATGTTGAGCGCCCCGCGCGGTGGTGCAGGTGACGACCTTAAGCAGATCAAGGGTGTTGGGCCAAAGCTGGAAAAGTTGCTGAATTCGATGGGCGTCTGGCACTTTGATCAGGTCGCCGGATGGCGCGCCAAAGAGGTCGCTTGGGTGGATGAAAACCTGGAAGGCTTCAAAGGCCGGGTCAGCCGCGACGAATGGGTCAAGCAGGCCAAGGTATTGGCCAAGGGCGGCACCACCGCGTTTTCGAAGAAAGTGAAAAAGGGCGACGTTTACTAGGACGATGCCAACGTGATGAGAGGCCCCGCTTGTGACCGCAGGCGGGGCTTTGCGTTACAAACCGGGGAGGGGGCGCTGCCCCCGCCAGCAAGCTGGCCCCCCGGGATATTTTTGGCCAGAAGAAGGGGCTGGCCGCTCGACAGGGCAGTGCTGCGCGGCTACATCAGCGTCAGGAACGTGGAGACGGCGATGGACGGGCACAACGACGACACGGCGCGGCAGGGGCGGATCATTGCGATCACCATCGCCATTGCCGGTGTGCTGGCGATTGCGGCACCTTGGTTGACCACCGCGTTGGGCCTTGCCCCGAAGTTTGAAATTCTGTTCTACCTGATATCCTTGGCTGCGTTCATTTGGTCACTGGTCGTCACGTGGAAGCTGTGGCAAAAGACCCGTAGCTAGCAAGGGAACGTATCTGATGCTCAAAGATCAGGACCGCATTTTCACAAACCTTTACGGGATGCACGACCGCACGCTGAAAGGCGCGCAGGCGCGGGGCCATTGGGATGGCACGGCAGGCATCATCAAAAAGGGCCGGGACTGGATCATTGACGAGATGAAGGCCAGCGGTCTGCGCGGGCGCGGCGGTGCTGGTTTCCCAACAGGTTTGAAATGGTCTTTCATGCCGAAGGAAAGCGACGGTCGTCCAGCCTATCTGGTTGTGAACGCTGACGAATCTGAACCCGGCACATGTAAAGACCGCGAGATCATGCGCCATGACCCGCATACGCTGATCGAAGGTTGCCTGATCGCGAGCTTCGCGATGAATGCGAATGCTTGCTACATTTACATTCGTGGCGAGTACATCCGCGAGAAAGAGGCGCTGCAAAACGCCATTGATGAGGCTTATGCCGCAGGGCTGGTGGGCAAGAACGCCGCCAAGTCGGGCTGGGATTTCGACATCTATCTGGCCCACGGGGCAGGTGCCTATATCTGCGGTGAAGAGACAGCACTGCTCGAAAGCCTTGAAGGCAAAAAGGGCATGCCCCGGATGAAGCCGCCGTTCCCGGCGGGTGCGGGGCTATATGGTTGCCCGACCACGGTGAACAACGTGGAATCGATTGCCGTGGTGCCAACGATCCTGCGCCGGGGCGGTGCATGGTTTGCGGGCATGGGCCGTCCGAACAATGCGGGCACCAAGCTCTTTGCGATCTCGGGCCACGTCAACAACCCTTGTGTGGTTGAAGAAGAGATGTCGATCCCGTTTGAAGAACTGATCGAGAAACACTGCGGCGGTATTCGCGGTGGGTGGGATAACCTCAAGGCTGTCATCCCCGGTGGGTCCTCGGTCCCTTGTGTGCGCGGTGAGCACATGAAGGACGCGATCATGGATTTCGATTACCTGCGCGGCGAGCTGGGGTCAGGCCTTGGTACAGCAGCGGTGATCGTGATGGATAACTCAGTCGACATGATCAAGGCGATCTGGCGGCTGTCAAAGTTCTACAAGCACGAGTCATGTGGTCAGTGCACGCCCTGCCGCGAAGGCACCGGCTGGATGATGCGGGTGATGAAGCGACTGGTCGAAGGCGACGCGCGCCCCGAAGAGATCGACATGCTGTTTGACGTGACCAAGCAGGTTGAGGGTCATACGATCTGTGCGCTTGGCGACGCGGCGGCGTGGCCTATTCAGGGGCTGATCAAGAACTTCCGCGACGAGATCGAAGACCGGATCGCCCACAAGCGGGTGGGCGTCGCGGCGGAGTGATGCGACGCGGGGCCATCGCACTTTTGGCCCTTACGGCCTGTGACGTCGCCCCACGCCCTGTTGAGCTTGAACGTGGTTTTGTCGAGACCCCTGCCGTGGGGTATCAACTCTTTGTGGACACCATTATCGCGAGCAGTACAGCCCGACGTGCCGCGGAGGGCTGTCCCGCATATTCGTTTGATGAGGCTGCGCGAGACGGTCAAATGCGGTTCTTTGAAGATGAAATGGAACGGTTGGCGGTTGACGATCCAGCGACACTTGAAGGTATTCACCAGCGCTTGGGAATTGATGTGACCGCAGAGCAAGTTGTTGCAAACGGCTACGATGGGCTGTCAGCGCCTGACGTTGATACCGGTTTCCTGATACGGAACGCAGGTGTGACGGTCGATATCGGAACGCGGGCAATTGGGATGGTCGGTCGCAGGGGGCTGGTGGATGATTGCAAGGATGCCGAGCGTGAGATTGCCCAAGGGACAATGGCCGGGTCGTTTCTGAAGCCAATTGAAGGTGAATTGAATGGGACCTTTGCGAAACTGCCGCATGATGGTGATGCGTCAGACGAGCTGTTGGCAACACCGCGTGTTTCAGTTGAGTGAGAATTGCGATGTTGGACGATTTTGATCTGGTCACAGGCACCGAAGGCACCAAATGGACGCGGATTGTAACGGGTTTGGTTGGGGCGCTTTTGGGCGGGCTGCTGGGATATTTCTACAGCACGGTCAGTGCCTCGGCAGCGGCACCTTCGCTTGTCTACGCGCTTGGCGGGGCGGCAGTTGGTGGGTTCTTCGGGGCGATCTTCTCGTTCTGGGTCATTTTGGGGTTGTTGATCGTTGTCGCCGTTGCGGGCGTGATCGGTTACCAGTGGCTCTTTGGCGGCGCTTGATGCCGCTGGCTGAATTCAACTTTGGTACGCTGAAATACCCGTGGGATGATCCGCGGTTGAAGGATTTTCAGGATAATCTCGACCGGGTGAATGCGCTGGCGCAGCGGTCCGATGGGTTCATCTGGATGCTGGATGAAGACGGAATGGATGCGGTGCAGAACGATCCGCAGGGGCCGTTGAAGGATCGGCCCAATACGGCGAGCACGTTGTCGGTTTGGCGTGATGCGCAGAGCCTTTGGCAGTTCGTCGAAAATACGCTGCATGGGCGGTTCATGAAGCGCGGGAGCGAGTGGTTCCGGGCCGATGATCGCAGCCATCTGGTCATCTGGGAGGTCGTCGAAGGGCATCGCCCGACAGTCGCGGAAGGGATGGCGCGTTGGGAAGATTTGATGCGAGATGGGCCAAGTAAGCCAATTTTTGGTGGGGCAGAGCTTCGGAGGCGGTCCGATGTTTCTGCATCCTGATGTCTGTCCGTCGTGCAACACAAAGCCTTATCCGCGCGGCGAGGCCTGCACGTCTTGCGGGTTTGTTGGTGAAGAGTGGGATCACTATCAGGGTTTCCGCGCGCGGCACGGGCGGTGGTTGCTTATCCTTTCGGCTTTCATCATCCTTTGTGCGGTTATCCCCGTTGTGATCATGATAATTGGATAGATGATGCATTTGGCAGAACTGAATGTTGGGCGCTTGCTTGCACCCACTGATGATCCAAGGGTCAAGGAGTTCATGGATAACCTCGACCGGGTGAACGGGCTGGGTAAGCGGATGCCGGGGTTTGTCTGGATGATGGAAGGCTCGGGCGAACCGGGCACCGGAAATACAGAGGCCAAGATTGACGGTGACCCGCAGTTTGTTGCCAATCTGACCGTGTGGGAAGACGCAGCCAGCCTTGAAAAGTTCGTCTGGGGCACAATCCACAAACAGTTTTTCGCCCGCCGCAAGGAATGGTTCGAAGTTCTGGGTGAGCAGCATTTCGTGATGTGGTGGGTGCCGAAAGGACATCGGCCAACGCTAAACGAAGCACTGGAACGACTCGACATGCGCCGCACAAAAGGCGATACGGAAGACGCCTTTGGTTGGGATTTGTTAAGATCTGGCGGGTAGTGTTAACCCTGTCAGAATAGTGAGTTGGTGGTTTGCCCGATGGACATTAACGTTAAGTCATTCAAAAGAAAGAATGACATGCGCAAGGCTTATTACTTCTTTGTGCTGCTTGTTGCAGTTCAGGTGGGTTATCACCACACGTTGATCACCTGACGCGCGGGTTTTCGCGCGACACCCAACGCTGATATTGAATAGCAGCGACAAATCCCCGACATGACACCTGAAACCGGCCTCAAGCCCGGACAAAGGAAGAGCATGTTGAAACGAACCCTATTTGCCGCATCGACGCTGGCCATTGTGACTGTCGCCGGGGCCAGTTCGGCCAAGCCCGCGCTGAAAGATGTGGCTTATGTGCGCGAGGGCATCATTGCCGCCGGCATCGCCTATGAAATCAGCGAAGAATGCGGCGATATCTCGGCCCGGCTTTTCCGTGGGCTCAGCTTTTTGAACGGGCTCAAAAGCCATGCCCGCGATCTTGGCTATACCGAGGCAGAAATCGACGCCTACATAGATGATAAGGCAGAGAAAAATCGCCTTGAAGGGATTGCGCGCGCGCGGCTGGCGGACCTTGGCGCCGTGCCCGGAAATGCGCAAAGCCATTGCACAGTCGGGCGAGCCGAGATTGCCAAGGGCAGCGCGATTGGACGGCTGTTGCGTTAAGTCGCCTCAGAGCTTCAAAAAATCACTGTTGGCGCTGGCATCGCGCCACCGATAGCGTTAGAACCCGTTCCAAACGCGCGCGCGGCATAGCCGCCTCGCCGCGACCAGGGAACGGAAGGCACGTGATGTCCGATCTGCGCAAGCTTGTCATCGATGGAAACGAGGTCGAAGTGGATGGGGCAATGACCCTCATTCAGGCCTGTGAAGAAGCCGGGATCGAGATCCCGCGCTTTTGCTATCACGAACGTCTGTCGATTGCCGGGAATTGCCGGATGTGTCTGGTCGAAGTTGTGGGCGGTCCGCCTAAGCCAGCTGCGTCTTGTGCGATGCAGGTCAAGGATTTGCGCCCCGGTCCCGAAGGACAGCCGCCGCAGGTCAAGACGAACTCTCCGATGGTGAAGAAAGCCCGCGAGGGCGTGATGGAGTTCCTGCTGATCAACCACCCGCTGGATTGCCCGATTTGCGATCAGGGTGGCGAATGTGATTTGCAGGATCAGGCGATGGCCTATGGCGTCGACTTTAGTCGTTTCCGCGAACCGAAGCGTGCAACAGATGACCTTGATCTGGGGCCGCTTGTTGAAACCCATATGACCCGCTGCATTTCCTGCACGCGCTGCGTGCGATTCACGACAGAGGTCGCGGGCATCCATCAGATGGGCCAGACCGGTCGTGGTGAGGACGCAGAGATCACCAGTTATCTGGGCGAGACACTGAATTCGAACTTGCAGGGCAACATCATTGATCTGTGCCCCGTGGGCGCGCTGGTCAGCAAGCCCTATGCCTTTACCGCCCGCCCGTGGGAGCTGACCAAGACCGAATCCATCGACGTGATGGATGCGCTTGGGTCCAATATCCGCGTGGATACCAAGGGCCGCGAAGTGATGCGCTTTTTGCCGCGCAACCATGACGGCGTGAACGAGGAATGGATTTCCGACAAGACACGCTTTGTCTGGGACGGCCTGCGCCGACAGCGTCTCGACACCCCTTACATCCGCGAAAACGGCAAGCTGCGCAGCGCAAGCTGGCCAGAGGCGCTCAGCGCTGCGGCAGCGGCGATGCAAGGCAAGAAGGTTGCCGGGCTGGTCGGAGACCTCGCCCCGGTTGAGGCCGCGTTCGCATTGAAGCAGTTGATCGAAGGGCAGGGCGGCACAGTTGAGTGTCGCACCGATGGCGCAAAGCTGCCTGCGGGGAACCGGTCTGGCTATGTTGGCACGGGATGCATTGAAGACATTGATGAGGCCGAGATGATCATTCTGATCGGCACCAACCCGCGTGAAGAAGCGCCGGTGCTGAACGCACGTCTGCGCAAGGCCTGGTCGCGCGGTGCCAAGATAGCACGGATCGGCGCGCCGGATGATCTGACCTTCCCGGTGATGGAGCTTGGCACAGGTCGCAAGGCGCTGGCCGAGGTCGCCAAGATGGACCATTCCGACAAGGCTGGCGTCAATGGTGTGATGATAATCGGTCAGGGCGCATTGAACGAGGCTGATGGGGAGGCCGTGCTTGGCACCGCGATGACCATGGCAGAGGCCGGATCGTCGAAGTTCATGGTGCTGCATACGGCTGCGGGCCGCGTTGGCGCGATGGACGTTGATGCCACGACCGAGGGCGGCATGGAGGCGTTGAAGGACGCCGAAGTGATCTTCAATCTTGGGGCTGACGAGGTTGAAATCGCGGCGGGTCCAGTGGTGATCTATCAGGGGAGCCATGGCGACCGGGGTGCGCACCGTGCGGATATCATCCTGCCCGCGGCGGCCTATACCGAAGAGAACGCGCTGTTTGTGAACACCGAAGGGCGGCCCCAATTGGCGATGCGGGCGGGCTTTGCCCCCGGCGAGGCCAAGGAAAACTGGGCTATTTTGCGGGCGCTGTCCGCGGAACTGGACGCGGCATTGCCGTTCGATTCACTGGCGCAACTGCGCAACGCCCTTGTGGCCGCGCACCCGCATCTGGGCGACATCGACGAAGTGGCCGAGAATGCGTGGCAGCCGCTGCCCGCCAAGAAGATGGGCGATGCGGATTTCAAAGGGGCAATCAAGGATCACTACCTGACCAATCCGATTGCCCGCGCGAGTCAGTTAATGGCGGAACTGAGCGCCAACGCCAAAGCCCGCAACGCACCTGCGGTGGCTGCGGAATAACCGGTGCGGGTCTGGCCCATCATAACTTGCGCAGCCCTTGCGGCATGTGCTGACCCGCAGGTCAGCCAAGGTGGTGCGCGTCCGTCTTATGACGGTGTGCAGACGCGGCTGCTGGAAGGTGATCTGGTTGGTTTTGATGTGGCGCTGCGCGGGGCGGACGGGCCTGAGGCCGTCACGACTTATGCTGAATGCGCGGCGGCGCAATATGCGTTGATCCGCGGATATGGATTTGCACGCCACGTGCGTACCAATCTGGACAAGCAGGGTGGCACTTGGCGTGCCGATGCTGTTTACACAATCTCGCCGGACCTGCCAGCCGGGGCCAAAACGATAGACGCTGAAGTGATCGTCGCCAATTGCGGCGCATCAGGCATACCAACAGCGTAGGGGACGAAGACGATGATGGCATTCTTTACAGAAACCACGTTGGGCATGGGCCTTGTGATCCTGGGGCAATGCCTTTTGGTGCTTGTGCCATTGCTGCTGGCGCTGGCCTTCCTGATGTACGCCGACCGCAAAATCTGGGCCGCCGTGATGATGCGCAAGGGCCCCAACGTTGTGGGTGCCTTTGGTCTGCTGCAATCATTTGCGGACTTCTTGAAATACATCGTCAAGGAAATCGTCGTGCCTGCGGGTGCGGACAAGGCGGTCTTCTTCCTTGCGCCCATGATCTCTTTCGTGCTGGCCGTGATTGCCTGGGCGGTGATCCCGTTTAACGATGGCTGGGTCGTCTCAGACATCAATGTCGCAATCCTCTATGTTTTCGCGGTGTCCTCACTCGAAGTTTATGGTGTGATTATGGGCGGTTGGGCGTCGAACTCAAAGTATCCGTTCCTTGGCTCACTACGCTCTGCCGCGCAGATGATTTCTTACGAAGTCTCACTGGGCCTGATCATCATCGGTGTGATCATCTCGACCGGCTCGATGAACTTCGGCGCGATTGTCGCGGCGCAAGATGGCAACGCTGGGATCTTCAACTGGTACTGGGTCGCGCATTTCCCGATGCTGTTCCTGTTCTTTATCAGCGCCTTGGCGGAAACAAACCGCCCACCGTTCGACCTGCCAGAGGCAGAATCGGAACTCGTTGCCGGATATCAGGTCGAATATTCCTCAACGCCATTCCTGCTCTTTATGATTGGCGAGCTGATGGCGGTGGTGCTGATGTGCGCACTGGTGTCGCTGCTGTTCTTCGGCGGCTGGTTGTCGCCGATCCCCGGCCTGCCGGATGGCGTGCTGTGGATGGTGCTGAAAATGGCGCTGGTGTTCTTCGCCTTCTCGATGGTTAAGGCGATCACCCCGCGCTACCGCTACGACCAATTGATGCGCATTGGCTGGAAAGTCTTCCTGCCGATGTCACTGGCCTGGGTCGTGTTCGTGGCCTTTATGGCGAAATTTGAAGTGTTTGGCGGCCTTTGGGCACGCTACGCGATCGGAGGCTGAAGTAATGGAGGCTCACGTCTACGAAAACGAAAATGGAAGTTGGGAACTGCGGCCGTCAGGAAAGGACATGCATGGGTATTGGATTGTTCAGGCCCACCCCAAAACCAAGTTTGACCGCGGGCTTGGGACCACGACATCATGGTTCTTTAGTTTGGATGACGCTCTGACGAGTATTCGATATGGGCATTCGACCCTTTACTTGAAGAACGAGAAGCTTCGTGACCTAGGAGTATCAAGTGATCTCGAAGACTGGAAAGAGATTGATATTTCCTGTGGCGCGCTGGAGGACGTGATCTGATGGACTACAACCGCGCCGCCAAATATTTCCTGCTGATGGATTTCTGGCAGGGGTTCCGACTGGGGTTCAAACACTTCTTTCGGCCCAAGGTCACGATCAATTATCCCCATGAAAAGGGGCCGTTGTCCCCGCGTTTCCGGGGTGAACACGCGCTGCGTCGTTATCCCAACGGTGAAGAACGCTGCATCGCATGTAAGCTGTGCGAGGCCGTCTGCCCCGCGCAAGCCATCACCATCGACGCCGAACCGCGTGACGACGGCAGCCGCCGCACCACGCGCTATGACATCGACATGACCAAGTGCATCTATTGCGGTTTCTGCCAAGAGGCTTGCCCGGTGGATGCCATCGTCGAAGGCCCGAATTTCGAGTTCTCAACCGAAACACGTGAAGAGCTTTACTACGACAAAGACAAGCTTCTGGCCAACGGTGACCGCTGGGAAGCCGAGATCGCGCGCAACCTCGAACTGGATGCGCCCTACCGATGACACAAAGCACCACGGCATATCAGCAAGGTCAGGCTCTTTCGGAAAAGGTCAACCCCGGCATGGAGGCGGCGCTTGCGGCACGTTACGACGATCTTGTGCCCGGCTTGTCACGGATGGTTGTCGAGGTGCCTTACGGTACATTCTATGCCCGTGGCGTAGTGGATGAAAAAACGCGGCTGTTGGCAACGATTGCGGCCCTGACGGCCCAGGGTGGTCAAACCAAACCGCAATTGAAGGTGAATATCGCCAGCGCCCGCAACGTTGGCGCCAGCCGAGAAGAGATCTGTGAGATCATTTATCAGATGACTCTGTATGGTGGTTTTCCGTCGATGATCAACGGGTTGAACGCCGCGATTGAGGTCTTTGAGGCGGAGGATGCCGCATGACCGATCAGAACCCATTTGATGCAATGATGAAGATGAGTCAGGACTGGGTGAAGCAATTCAACCCGGCGATGGAGGCGTTCACGCCCAAAGGGTTCGAAGACATGTTCCCGACCATGCCAAAGGACCTGATGGAAACCTTCCTTGGAAAAGGCATGAATCCCGAAGGGCTGGATGCCAAAACCCGTCTGCTGCTGACGCTGATGGGGCTGACCATCATGGGCGCGCAGGCCGAAGCGCAGGTGCGCCTGACCGTGCGCCACGCGGTCGAAGCGGGGGCCACGAAACAGGAAATTGCCGAAACCATCGCGCAGGCCGCGATGTTTGGCGGCGTGCCAGCCATGACCAAGGCGATGGAGCTCGCCACGGAAGTCTTAGACAAGGATAGCGACGCATGACCGTGTTTGCCTTTACCTTTTATCTGTTCGCGATCTCGACCGTCCTGGGCGGCTTGATGACCGTGATCAGCCGAAACCCGGTGCATTCGGTGCTGTGGCTCATCCTTGCTTTCCTATCGTCCGCCGGGTTGTTCGTGACCTTGGGGGCCGAATTTGTGGCGATGCTGCTGATCATCGTCTACGTGGGTGCAGTCGCGGTGCTGTTCCTCTTTGTCGTGATGATGCTGGACGTGGATTTCGCCGAGTTAAAGGCGGAAATGTCGAAGTATCTGCCGCTGGGTTTGCTGATCGGCGTGGTGATCCTGATGCAGATGGCGATTGCCTTTGGCACATGGGGCTTTGACAAAAACGCCGCTGCCAACATTGCGGCACCGGTGGGTGACGCGGAAAACACAGCAGCACTTGGTCTGTTGATTTACGACAAATACATCATGCTATTCCAGCTTGCGGGTCTGATCCTGCTGGTCGCGATGATCGGGGCGATTGTCCTGACCCTGCGCCACCGTGTGGACATCAAGCGCCAGAACGTGATCGCCCAGATGCACCGCGATCCGGCGACCGCGATGGAGCTGAAAGACGTGAAACCGGGGCAGGGGCTATGACAAATTTCTTCGAAGAAATTTGCCAAAACTCTTCGAAGAGTTTTGCGCGGGTTGCAAAGGACACAGACCAATGATCGGACTTGAACACTACCTCACGGTCGCGGCGGCGCTCTTTGTCATTGGCATCTTTGGCCTGTTCCTGAACCGCAAGAACGTGATCATCCTGTTGATGAGCATCGAATTGATGCTGCTGGCGGTGAATATCAACTTTGTGGCCTTCTCCAGCTTCCTCAACGATCTGGTCGGGCAGGTGTTCACCCTTTTCGTGCTGACTGTCGCGGCCGCCGAGGCCGCGATTGGGCTGGCGATCCTTGTCTGTTTCTTCCGCAACCGCGGAACCATCGACGTTGAAGACGTCAACGTGATGAAAGGCTGAACGGATGGAAACCATCATCCTCTTTGCCCCGCTGGTGGGCGCGCTGATTGCAGGCTTTGGCTGGAAGATCATGGGCGAGACAGCCGCCCAGTGGCTGACAACCTCGCTGTTGTTCCTGTCGGCTTTTTTGTCGTGGATCGTCTTTCTGACGTTTGACGGCACAACCGAGAGCATTCAGATCCTGCGTTGGATCGAAAGCGGCACACTCAGCACCGATTGGGCCATTCGGATGGACCGATTGACCGCCACGATGCTGATTGTGATCACCACCGTTTCGGCGCTCGTACACCTTTATTCCTTTGGCTACATGGCCCATGACGAGAACTTTGGCGAAGGGGTCGCATATAAGGCCCGGTTCTTTGCGTACCTGTCGTTCTTTACCTTTGCGATGCTGATGCTGGTGACAGCTGACAACCTTGTGCAGATGTTCTTTGGCTGGGAAGGGGTGGGCGTCGCGTCATACCTGCTGATCGGGTTCTACTACAAGAAACCCAGCGCCAACGCCGCCGCGATCAAGGCCTTTGTGGTCAACCGGGTCGGTGACTTTGGCTTTGCGCTGGGGATTTTCGGCCTGTTCTATCTGACCGACAGCATCCGCTTTGATGACATCTTTGCCGCAGCCCCCGAGCTGGCGGAAACCACGCTGACCTTCATGTGGACCGACTGGAATGCCGCCAACCTGCTGGCCTTCCTGCTGTTCGTGGGGGCCATGGGGAAATCGGCGCAGCTGTTCCTGCACACATGGTTGCCCGACGCGATGGAAGGCCCGACACCGGTGTCCGCGCTGATCCACGCCGCGACCATGGTGACGGCAGGTGTGTTCCTTGTCTGCCGCATGTCGCCGCTGATGGAATTCGCGCCAGAGACCAAGACATTCATCGTCTATCTGGGGGCCACAACCGCGTTCTTTGCCGCGACCGTGGGTCTGGTGCAGAACGACATCAAGCGCGTGATCGCCTATTCCACCTGTTCGCAGTTGGGATACATGTTCGTGGCGGCAGGTGTCGGCGTCTATTCGGTCGCGATGTTCCACCTTCTGACACACGCGTTCTTCAAGGCGATGCTGTTTCTTGGGGCCGGTTCGGTGATCCACGGGATGCATCACGAACAGGACATGCGGAACTATGGCGGGCTGAAAGACAAGATGCCCAAGACGTTCTGGGCCATGATGATCGGCACGCTTGCGATCACCGGGGTCGGCATTCCGCTGCTTTACATCGGTTTCCCGGTTGGTTTTGCGGGCTTCGTGTCCAAGGACGCGATCATCGAAAGCGCCTATGCAGCGCATGCGGGCTATGCCTTTTGGATCCTTGTTCTGGCCGCCGCAATGACCAGTTTCTACAGCTGGCGTCTGATGTTCCTGACCTTCTATGGCACACCACGAGGGGATGCGCATACCCATGAACATGCCCACGAAAGCCCCAATGTGATGCTGGTTCCACTCGCTGTTCTGGCAGTGGGTGCGATTTTCAGCGGCATGGTGTTCTACAAGCCTTACTTTGGCTCGGACGCGAGTGTGGGCAAATTCTTTGGCGTGATCGAAGCCAAGGAAGAAGCACATGCCGAGCTGGGCTTTACGTTGATTTCACCGGCCTTTGCTGCGGGTGAAGAGACGGATGAGCACGGCGACGAACACGGTGCGGAATGGCCTGCCGAGCCGGGCAAGGGCGCCATCTTCAAGCATCCCGACAACCATGTCCTGCACGAGGCGCATCTGGTGCCCAAGTGGGTCAAGCTAAGCCCGTTCATTGCGATGTTGGCCGGGTTCTTGCTGGCCTATCAGATGTATATCCGGCGGCCCGACTGGCCTGCGAAACTGGCCGAAAACCAGCGCCCGCTGTATAACTTCCTGCTCAATAAGTGGTACTTTGACGAGCTTTACGACCTGATCTTTGTGCGGCCCGCCAAGGCGATCGGCAGCTTCCTGTGGAAGCGCGGCGATCAGGGCACGATCGACGGTGGCATCAACGGTGTGGCAATGGGGATCATCCCGTTCTTCACCAAGCTCGCCGGGCGCGCGCAGTCTGGCTATCTTTTCACCTATGCATTCGCGATGGTTCTGGGCCTTGCTGTGCTGCTGACCTGGGTTTCTCTGTCCGGGGGATATAACTGATGGGCAACCTCCTTTCGCTCACAACCTTCATTCCGCTGCTGGGGGCGGCCATTCTGGCCATCTTCCTGCGCGGCGATGACGAGGCCGCACAACGCAACGCCAAATGGGTGGCGCTGGTCGTCACGGGGGCCACGTTCCTTGTGTCGCTGTTCATCTGGTTCGGATTTGATCCGCAGAACACCGGGTTCCAGTTCGTGGAAGAACGCGACTGGCTGCTGGGCCTGAAATACAAGATGGGCGTTGACGGGATCAGCGTGCTGTTTGTACTGCTGACCACATTCCTGATGCCGCTGGTGATTGCCGCCTGTTGGGACGTGAAAACACGGGTCAAGGAATACATGATTGCCTTCCTGATCCTTGAGACGCTGATGCTGGGCGTCTTCATGGCGCTGGATCTGGTGCTGTTCTACCTGTTCTTCGAGGCCGGGCTGATCCCGATGTTCCTGATTATTGGAATCTGGGGCGGAAAGGACCGCATCTATGCGTCCTTCAAGTTCTTCCTTTATACCTTCCTTGGCTCTGTGCTGATGCTGGTGGCGATGGTGGCGATGTTCGTGGACGCGGGCACCACTGATATCCCGACGCTGATGACGCATTCCTTTGGCTCTGAAAGCTTCAGCCTGCTGGGTATCCAGATCATTGGTGGCGCACAGACGCTGATGTGGATTGCGTTCTTCGCAAGCTTCGCCGTCAAGATGCCGATGTGGCCAGTGCATACTTGGCTGCCCGATGCACACGTTCAGGCGCCCACCGCAGGTTCGGTCGTGCTGGCAGCAATTCTGTTGAAAATGGGCGGCTACGGCTTCTTGCGGTTCAGCCTGCCGATGTTCCCCGTTGGGTCTGAGGTGATGGGGCCACTGGTCTTGTCGCTATCCGCCATTGCCATCGTCTACACCTCGCTGGTCGCGCTGGTGCAGCAGGACATGAAAAAGCTGATTGCTTATTCGTCGGTTGCGCACATGGGTTATGTGACCATGGGCATCTTTGCGGTGAACCAACAGGGCATCGACGGTGCGATTTTCCAGATGATCAGCCACGGCTTTATCTCGGGCGCGCTGTTCTTGTGTGTCGGTGTGATCTACGACCGGATGCACACGCGCGAGATTGACGCCTATGGCGGGTTGGTGAACCGGATGCCGGCCTATGCGCTGATCTTCATGTTCTTCACGATGGCGAACGTCGGCCTGCCGGGAACGTCCGGCTTTATCGGTGAATTCCTGACCCTGATGGGGATTTTCCAGGTCAACACCTGGATCGCGGTGATCGCGACCTCGGGTGTGATCCTGTCGGCGGCCTATGCGCTTTGGCTTTACCGCCGCGTGGTGATGGGTGATCTGATCAAGGAAAGCCTGAAAACCATTTCCGATATGACCACGCGCGAACGCGCGATCTTTGCGCCGCTGGTCTTCATGACGCTGCTGCTGGGCGTTTACCCGGCACCTGTGCTGGACACCATCGGGCCAAGCGTGCAGGCGCTGATCGGGCAATATGACATCGCAACCGCGACCTTTGAGGCCGCGAACCAAGTTGCATCGAACTAAGGACGCCGGGCTATGATCTCTGCTGATATCCAAACTGTTCTGCCGGAAATCGTGCTGTCGCTTTATGCGATGGCGGCGCTGATGGCGGCTGTTTACACGATCAAGGATGGGGCCGCGGCGCTGCTGACATGGGTCACCGCAGGCGTCTTTGTGTTGATGGCGGTCTGGATCGGCATCAACGGCGAAGGGACCACAACGGCCTTTGGCGGCATGTTCGTCGAGGATGCCTTTGCGCGCTTTGCAAAGATCGTCATCCTGATCTCTGCCGCGATTGTCTTGCTGATGAGCGAGGGCTATATGGCCCGCCGCGATTTGTTGCGGTTTGAATACCCGCTGTTGGTGGCCCTGGCCGTCGTTGGCATGATGGTGATGGTCAGCGCAGGCGACCTGATGGCGCTTTACATGGGGCTGGAACTGCAGTCGCTGTCGCTTTACGTGGTTGCATCGCTGCGCCGCGATAGCGTGAAGTCGACCGAGGCGGGCTTGAAGTACTTTGTGCTTGGCGCGCTGTCGTCCGGTCTGCTGCTTTATGGCGCATCGCTGACCTATGGCTACGCGGGCACGACGCTGTTCTCCGGGATCATTGCGGCGGTCGAAGATGGTGCCTCGCTGGGACTGCTGTTTGGCCTTGTATTCCTTGTCACGGGCTTTGCCTTCAAGGTCAGCGCGGCCCCGTTCCACATGTGGACGCCGGATGTTTACGAAGGTTCGCCAACACCTGTCACCGCGTTTTTCGCGACGGCGCCCAAGGTGGCTGCGATGGCGCTTTTTGCCCGCGTGGTACATGACGCCTTTGGCGGGATCGTCGGCGACTGGCAGCAGATCGTGGCCTTCCTTGCGGTCGTTTCCATGTTCCTTGGTGCAATCGCTGCCATCGGTCAGCGCGACATCAAGCGCCTGATGGCCTATTCCTCGATCGCGCATATGGGCTTTGCCCTGATGGGGCTCGCGGCTGGCACGGCTTTGGGTGTGCAGGCGATGCTGATCTACATGGCGATTTATGTGACAATGAATATCGGCACCTTCGCCTTGATCCTGAGCATGGAAAAAGATGGTCGTCCGGTCACTGACATTCAGGCGCTGCAAAGCTACTCCAAACGTGATCCGCTGATGGCGCTCGTGATGCTTGTGATGATGTTCAGCCTTGCGGGCGTCCCGCCGATGCTCGGCTTTTTCGGCAAATTCTACGTGCTGCGTGCCGCCTACGACGCGGGCCTTGGCTGGCTGGCAGTGGCGGGCGTGATCGCATCGGTGATTGGCGCGTTCTATTACCTGCGCATCGTCTACTACGTCTATTTTGGCGCAGAGAGCGAAGGTACCGACGGTCGCCCGACACCGGTTCTATGGACGGCCGCCGTGGTCAGTGGCGTGATCGTCGCCGTCGCCTGGCTGCCCGGGATCAACCTTTTCGGGATTGAGCCTGTCGCCGCCGCAGCAGCCGCGACCCTTGTCAACTAGACCCGACAAGCATCACGACTGGCCGCAAGGCTATCGCTGTCTGGCCTATGATACGCTGGACAGCACAATGGCCGAGGCCGCGCGCCTCGCCCCCGGTATTGATGGCCCCACATGGATCACCGCGCGCGCGCAGACCGCCGCACGCGGGCGGCGCGGCCGGGTATGGAAGAACCCAGCGGGCAATCTTGCCGCAACGCTGGTGTTTCATCCGCTTTGCACGCCGCAGGTCGCAGCACAGCGGTCGTTTGTGGCAGCCAATGCCCTTTTGGAAACGCTGGCGCTTTATGTCGATCGCGGCAAACTGGCGACGAAATGGCCCAACGATGTGCTGCTGAACGGCGGCAAGGTCGCGGGCATCCTGCTGGAAACCAGCGGGCGTGGTCCCTTTGTGGATTGGCTGTCGGTGGGAATTGGCGTGAACCTGACAGAGGTGCCAGAAGGCGTCGCAGACGCAAAGTTCCCGCCCGTCAGTCTGGCAAGCGAAGGCGGAGCTACCGTCGATGCAGATGAATTTCTTGTCTATCTGGCCTGCAACATCGCCACGCAAGAGGGCAAGCTGGATCGCTTCGGCTTTGACAAGATCCGCACCGACTGGCTGAAACACGCGGCCAAGCTGGGCGAGACGATCACCGCTTTGCAAGGCGCAGAGATGATCCAGGGCATTTTCGATACCATTGATGCGGATGGCAATTTAGTGCTGATCACCGCAAAAGGCCCGCGCAAGATTGCAGCGGCCGATATCCATTTCTAAGGGGGGCAGGGGATGCTTCTGGCGATTGACTGCGGCAACACCAACACGGTCTTTTCCATCCTGGATGGCGACACAGAGATTGCGACCTGGCGCACCAGTACCGAGTGGCAGCGCACGGCGGACCAATACTATGTCTGGCTGTCGTCGCTGATGCGGTTTCAAAAGCTTGAAGGCATCATGATTGACGAGGTGATCGTCAGTTCCACCGTGCCGCGTGTGGTCTTCAACCTGCGGGTCCTGTCCGACCGCTATTTCAATTGCCGCCCCATTGTTGTGGGCAAGCCTGAATGCGCGCTGCCGGTTGAACCTCGGGTGGATGCAGGCACTGCCGTTGGCCCGGATCGTCTGGTCAATACTGCCGGTGCCTTTGACCGCCACGGTGGCAACTTGATCGTGGTCGATTTTGGCACTGCGACGACCTTTGATGTGGTGGACGATGACGGAGCCTATATCGGCGGCGTCATTGCGCCCGGTGTGAACCTGTCGCTTGAGGCGCTGCACAATGCCGCCGCCGCCCTGCCGCATGTCGATATCAGCAAGCCGCAGTCGGTGATTGGCACCAACACAGTGGCTTGTATGCAGTCAGGTGTCTTTTGGGGTTACATCGGACTGGTGCGCGAGATATGCGCACGGATCAAAGCCGAACGCGGGCGCGAGATGAAGGTGATCTCGACCGGTGGGTTGGCGCCACTTTTTCAACAGTCCGAGGCCTTGTTTGATGCCTTTGAGGACGATCTGACGATGCACGGTCTGACCGTCATCCACCGCTATAACAAGGACATCGCATGAGTGCTGCGAAAGCCAATGACCGCCTGATTTATCTGCCCCTTGGTGGGGCGGGTGAAATTGGCATGAACGCCTATGTTTATGGCTATGGCAAACCCGGCAAAGAACGGTTGATCGTGGTCGATCTGGGCGTGACCTTTCCTGATATGGACGGCACACCGGGGGTTGATCTGATCCTGCCCGATATTGCTTGGTTGAAGGAACGCAAGGCCCAGATCGAGGGCATCTTCATCACCCACGCGCACGAAGACCACGTCGGCGCCATCGGACATTATTGGGAAGACCTTGGCGCGCCTGTCTATGCGCGCAAGTTCACCGCCAATATCGCCCGACGCAAACTGTCCGAACACGGACATCCTGACAGTGTCGTCAGCGTTGTGGACGTCTGGCCGCAGGTAATTGATTGCGGCCCGTTCAAGGTGGGGTATCTGCCGATCAGCCACTCAATCCCCGAAAGCGCGGGCCTTGTGATCGACAGTCCAGAAGGGCGGTTACTGCATACGGGCGACTTCAAGATCGACACCACGCCGGTGGTGGGGGACCCCTTTGACCGGGACCTCTGGGCAGATGTTTCCAAGGATGGGGTCAAGGCGCTGATCTGTGACAGCACCAATATCTTTTCCCCACACGCAGGCCGGTCCGAAGCCTCAATCGCGGATGAGGTCGAAGGCCTGATGCGCGATGCACCGGGCATGGTGGTGGCGACCACCTTTGCGTCGAACATTGCACGACTGAAGACACTGGCCACGGCAGCCCACGAGGCGGGTCGTACCGTTTGCCTTTTGGGCCGTGCGATGCGACGGATGACCGAAGCGGCGGTAGAAACCGGTTTGTTGACCGGCTTTCCACCGACGGTTGGGCCAGAGGATGCGCAAAGCATTCCGCGCGAAAACTTGATGCTTCTGGTCACAGGATCGCAGGGTGAACGACGCGCGGCCTCTGCCCAATTGGCGAATGGGTCCTATCTGGGGCTGAAAATGAAGGAAGGTGACACCTTCCTGTTCTCGTCCAAGACGATCCCCGGCAATGAACGCGGCGTGATCCGGATTATGAACCAGTTTTCCGAACTGGGCGTGGATGTGGTGGACGACGCGGGTGGCAAATACCACGTGTCTGGTCATGCCAACCGGCCCGATCTGGAAGAGATGCACCGCATCGTGAAACCACAGATACTGATCCCGATGCATGGCGAACACCGGCACTTGCGCGAACATGTCAAGGTGGGTGCGGCAAACGGGTTGTCAGGTATCGTGGCCGTCAACGGGATGATGGTTGACCTGTCAGGCAATCAGCCCACCGTCGCCGAATACATCGACACGGGCCGCACCTATCTGGATGGTTCGGTGCAAATCGGTGCAATGGACGGGATCGTGCGCGAACGCATCAAGATGGCGCTGAACGGCCATATTGTGGTGACGCTGATCATTGACGAAAACGATGAACCGCTTGGTGATCCGTGGGTCGAACTGGCCGGTCTGGCCGAGACGGGGACGTCAAATGCGGCCTTGGTCGAGGTGATCGAAGAAGACCTCAGCCAGTTTGTGAACCGCGCCAATGCCAAAACGCTGCGTGATGACGTGAAGCTTGAAAAAGAGCTGAAGTCGATCACCCGGCGCAGCGCCCAGGGCGAGATCGGCAAGAAGCCGGAGGTCACCGTGATCGTCAGCCGTCTCAGCTAGCGCCCGACTATTCGTCGAATAATCGTGGTCCCGCTGCCTAGCCGTTGCACATCCAAAGGCCACCGCCCACGGCGACCACGCTCAGCGCAGTGGCTGACAGCCCCATGGGGGTGGTCACCGCAGCGGCGAGCGCGGCTGATCCCAATTCCTCGGCCTTGTCTTGCAAGACGTCGCGGCCCAGCGTCATGATCATCACGCCAGACGCATGCGCCATAACCGCGCTGTCGGGATCGGGTTCGGCATAAAGCATCAGAGCCATGCGATTGGTCAGCCCAACGATGTCATCTGCCGCGCCGTTGATTTGCTGGCAAGTTGACACCGCACAGCGCCCGCGAAAGTTGCGCTGCCCTGGCACCAAAAGCCAGCCGGTCTGTGCATCACCCTCTGCCAGACAATAGCCGTCGGTATTGGGCAGGCCTTCGATGCCAGCCATGAAATCAAGTGTGACATCGCTGGTGCAGGTGGGCAGGGTGCCGGTCAACGCATTCAGGCTGCGACGCGGCCATGACAGCATATTCTCGCGGATCGTAGCACCGTCGCCATAAAGATCAGTGTTGACCACAACGTCCATCGCGTTGACGCGCACGGTGCAATCGTCAGCCAATGCCGGTGTGCTGGCGCAAATGGCCAGCACCGCCGCAATCGCCTTATGCTTTGGCCCGTTCATCAAAGCTGAGCGCGATGAAGGCTGGGGTATCATCGCCCATGCCCACGATCTTTTCGTGCTGTTTGCCGCCACCGTCACCCTTCTTGCCGCCGCGATTACGGCCACCGCGCTGGCGCGGTTCGCGCTGCGGTTTATCCTTGGACGTATCCGTAGTCTCGGCAGATTTGGGCTCGTCCGTTTGCGGGGCCTCTGCTACGGGTGCTGCGTCAACCTCTTCACGCGGCTTGCGCGAGCGGGTGCGGCGTGGCTTGTCTTCACGCACAGGGGCATCTTCTTCGGGCTTGGCACCACCTTTGCTGGGCATAGGATCGTCCAGCCGGGGAATTTCGTGGTTCACCAGCCGTTCAACGTCAGCAAGGTTCTTTTCGTCGCGCGGATTGCAGATCATGATCGCAACGCCAGAGCGGCCAGCGCGGCCCGTGCGACCAATGCGGTGCACGTAGTCCTCAGCGTGGCTGGGCACATCAAAGTTGAACACGTGGCTCACGGCCGGAATATCCAGACCCCGCGCCGCCACGTCAGAGGCCACAAGAAAACGCAGGCGATTTTCGCGGAAACCATCCAGTGTCCGCGTCCGCACGCTTTGGTCCAGATCACCGTGGATCGCACCGGCATCGTAGCCGTATTTCTTCAATGATTTCGAAACGATATCCACATCCGACTTGCGGTTGCAGAAGATGATCGCGTTTGAACACGCCTCGCCCTCGGCATCAATCAGCGCACGCAACAGCTTGCGCTTTTCGCTGTCGGCACGGTCACGGCGCGAGCCTTTGAACATCACAACGCCCTGTTTGATGTTCTCGTTCGTGGTTGCCGCGCGGGCGACCTCAATCTTGACCGGGGCAGAAAGGAAGGTATTGGTGATCCGCTCAATCTCGGGCGCCATGGTGGCCGAGAAGAACAGGGTCTGGCGGGTGAAGGGCGTCTTTTTGAAGATCTCTTCGATATCCGGAATAAAACCCATATCAAGCATCCGGTCGGCTTCGTCCACCACCATGACCTTGACGTCTGACAGGATCAGCTTGCCACGTTCAAAATGGTCCAGCAGTCGGCCCGGTGTGGCGATCAGCACATCGACGCCTTTGTCGATCAGCAGGTCCTGTTCCTTGAACGAGGTGCCACCGATCAGCAGCGCCTTGGTCAGCTTGGTGTACTTGGCATATGTATCAAAGTTTTCAGCAACTTGTGCGGCCAGCTCGCGGGTGGGGGCCAGCACAAGGCTGCGCGGCATCCGTGCGCGGGCGCGGCCCCGGCCCAACAATGTGATCATCGGCAGGGTAAAGGCCGCCGTCTTTCCGGTGCCGGTCTGTGCGATGCCCAACACGTCTTTGCCTTCGAGAGCGGGTGGAATGGCACCGCCCTGAATCGGGGTCGGCGTGTCATAGCCCGTTTCGTCGATGGCTTTCAGAACCTTTTTGTCGAGGTTCAGATCAGAGAATTTTGTCATGTAGCCCTTTCAAGTCTTGCGGCTTTATTGGCCGCAAGATTGCGCGGCCCGCTGGACCGGATTGTCCAAGCGTTCGACAAAAAAGCCCCTACGCCCTTCTTTCAGAAAGGTCAAGGAAACCTGCCGGTTCAGGGGCTTATTCGGCCGAAGGGTGCAAATCAGGGCAATATCCGGCGCGTAGAACGGCGATCGACGGTGCCGGCGTCATAACTGTCATGTCACCGGTTCTGGGGCGCGGCCGTTTTGGGCCATATCCATCAGGTGAGTAGGCGCGCATATGGTCGGACCGGATCAGGTGCGGGCGATCAGCCACCAGCGCAAAACAGCCATTCGGCAGATCGGCCGCCGGTGCACGATGGGTGATCTGCCGATGCTGGCGCGGGACGACGCGGGTTCGATGCAAGGCGTCATCCATGTCTGGTGCACTCGGGACGGACCCTGTGGCATCGGTCCAAGCCTCGCGATACCGCAGGTAGGCCGCGCGCCTGCAATAGGCACAAGGGCGGTGCCCGGCTGCAATTGCCACGGCCTCGTCCAAAAAGAACAACTCAGTCCAGTTGCGTCCGGTCATGACCTGCCGTTTGCGGCCTTGCCAGTGCAAGACGCAGCAAATCCAGGCCTTGTGCCGCCAGCGTGCGGTTCCAAGGGTGCGATCGGGATTATGGAGGATGCCCCGGTTGCCGGTCATCGTTCCGCGTGCGGACAGGGCGACGATCTGGCCGTCAGGCAGGACACGGTTTTGCAAAGGCATACCGGCAGGTTAGGGGGTCTGACGCAGTTGCGCCAGTACGCGGACGAAAGCCTCTGCCGGAACGATGCCTTCGGCACGTCCGCGCAAACCCCAAACCCGCAAAGGCAGCCCACTACGGGCAGCGGCGCGAAAGGTCGCTTCGGACAGATGAACAGCGCCGACCTCTGCTGCCTGACATCCGTCGATGCAATGGGTGCGCAGTCGGTCATGGCGGACGTAGACCATGTCATGCCCTAAAGAGGTGACCCGTTCGATCCGCGGTCCATTTGCGTCGCGCCGCCGCAGATTGGTCAGTACCGCATATCCCGTTTGCCCGTCTTTGACGATGATCGTGGGGCGCGCCACCAGGATTGCATCATCATCGCGATAAATCTCGCGTTCCTGAACAGTGATTGTCTGATGTCCGGTCCATGCATCTCTGGTGACCAAGACTTGGTCGCGGATACATCCCGCGAGAAGCAGGAACAGAAGGGGTATGCGCCACATGCCCGCACAGTGTTCG
Organism: Yoonia sp. R2331; assembly: GCF_041103235.1. Classification (NCBI taxonomy): domain Bacteria; kingdom Pseudomonadati; phylum Pseudomonadota; class Alphaproteobacteria; order Rhodobacterales; family Paracoccaceae; genus Cognatiyoonia; species Cognatiyoonia denitrificans. The sequence goes on from NZ_JBGCUN010000001.1 coordinate 1,100,681, forward strand.
CAGATTGGTTAACAAAACCCAAAGACCAACAACGAAAAAGGGCGCCTAAGTAAGGCGCCCCCTTTGCAATCTGTCGACGATTCTTAGGCCTTGCGGCGCTTTGCTGCGGCCAGACCACCAAATGCCGCAATCAACAACCAGCCGGCTGCGGGAAGGGGCACGTCGTTGAGGTTGCCGTCTGGCAAGTCAGCAAGATTCAGGTTGAAGTCACCATGAGAATCGAACCCAACAAAGTCAAAGTGCTGTGCAACAGTTTGATCGGCCGCATCGCTTGTCTTCGTGGCGTTGAACCAGAACGACATCCCGTTCTTGTTGTTGTCGACCAAGGCATTGGCATCAATCCCGACCTGCGCAGGGTGATTGCTATTGGTCATGTCGGCAATGCTGTAGCTCAGACCCGCCAACGTGCCGAGGCCAGAGATTGTCGATGTGCCATCGATATCAAAGTAATTCCAAAGCGACGGATCAATGTCGCCATTTGCAATCATCTGCTGATGTGCCTGGCTTGCGCATCCGCCGTCTGGACCACCAACAAACTGGCAGTACCCGGCTGATGGGGTGGTCTGCGTCAATTGAATATTCACCGCCATTTCGATGGCCGAATTCGCGATGTTCTTGATCGTCCCGACAAGAGACGCCTGCGTACCACCGTTGCCAACGATGAGCGCAGCATCATTCTTGAACGACCAAAGATGGCTCAACTGCGAGGAAATCCCAAAACCCCAGACGGTTCGGTTTCCGTTGTAGTCAGACGCGGCATAGATCCCGTCTGTCAATTGTGCAGCTGATGCAGTGAACGGTGCCGTCGCAGCAAGAATCGTAGCCGCAACTATTGCCCTGAATTTCATAACCTTAACCCTCGTAAACAAAACACTGGTCAAGATTTTAGCGGATTTCCGCCTGTTTTTCAACACAATTGGCCCGGGGGTAGGTCAGACCATCATCTCTTTTGTGTTTGACAGGGTCACATCCGGATAATCACGGCCGACACGGTCGATGTCCCATTGCAAACGGGTCAGGAACACCGTGTCGCCGTCGTTATCAAGGGCAATGTGCTGTTTGTTGGCAGCGGCAAAGGCGTCGACAGCGTCTTTGGCACCATGAACCCAACGTGCCGATGTGAACTGAGAACCCTCAAAGCGAACGGGCAGCCCGTATTCCATCTCAATCCGGCTGGCGAGCACTTCGAATTGCAAGGCACCGACGACACCTACGATAAAGCCCGACCCGAACGTCGGCTTAAACACCTTGGCGGCCCCTTCCTCGGCGAATTGCATCAGGGCCTTTTCAAGGTGCTTTGCCTTCATTGGATCACCAGCGCGACACGCCTGCAGCAACTCCGGAGCGAAAGAGGGGATGCCAGTCACCCGGATCGCTTCGCCCTCGGTCAGCGTATCACCAATGCGCAGTTGCCCGTGGTTCGGGATACCGATGATGTCACCCGCCCAGCCTTCTTCGGCCAATTCGCGATCAGCGGCGAGGAACATGACCGGGTTAGCGACGGCCATCACCTTTTTGCTGCGCACATGCGTCAGCTTCATGCCGCGCTGAAAGTGACCAGAGGCGAGCCGAACAAAGGCCACGCGGTCGCGATGCTTGGGGTCCATATTCGCCTGCACCTTGAACACGAAACCCGCGACGTTCTTTTCCTCGGGCGCGATTGACCGGGGTTCAGCCTTTTGCACCTGTGGTTCGGGGCCATAGGTGCCGATGCCGTCCATCAGCTCTTTCACGCCAAAGGAATTGATCGCAGAACCAAACCAGATCGGCGTCATCGACCCGTTCAATACGCTTTCTTGGTCTAGTGGGGGCAGCAGCTCTTTTGCCATCTCGATCTCTTCAAGGAACTTGTCCAGCAGACGGGCCGGGATATGTTCGGCCAATTTGGGATCATCAAGTCCTTTGATTTCAATGCTTTCCGCGACCTTGTTGCGGTCGGCGCGGTCCATCAATTCCAATCGGTCGCGCAGGATGTCATAGGTGCCCATGAAATCGCGCCCAACACCGATAGGCCAGGCTGCGGGGGTAACATCAATCGCCAGATTCTCCTGAATCTCGTCGATAATTTCGAACGTATCGCGGCTCTCGCGGTCCATCTTGTTACAAAACGTCAGAATAGGAAGGTCGCGTAAGCGGCAGACTTCAAACAGTTTTTGCGTTTGGCTCTCGACCCCTTTGGCCCCGTCGATCACCATCACAGCAGCATCCACGGCCGTCAGCGTGCGATAGGTGTCTTCGGAAAAGTCAGAGTGGCCGGGCGTGTCGACCAAATTAAAGCGAAAATTGTTGTCCGCATTGGCAAAATCAAATGACATTGCCGACGCGCTGACAGAGATGCCGCGGTCTTTTTCCATCTGCATAAAGTCCGACCGCGTGCGGCGCGCTTCGCCTTTGGCACGGACCTGTCCGGCCATCTGAATTGCGCCACCATACAGCAAGAATTTCTCGGTCAGTGTGGTCTTGCCCGCATCCGGATGCGAGATAATTGCAAAGGTGCGGCGGCGGGCGATTTCGGCAGGAAGGTCAGGGCGATTTGTCATGGCCACCCTCTATCGCGGCGGGCTGCAAAGGGCAATCAGCGGGGTCAGGGCGATTTCCTGATGTGGTTCACATCTGTTGATGAGCTTCAAACCGGGCGATTGCAGCTGAAACCTATGTTGCGCGGCCAGAACCCGCGCAGCGGCCACGCAGCATCCGGCCAAATGCCGCCCTGCTATCGGATAGCGCGGTGGCATTATTGCTTAGCGGCACGGTCGAGGTCCTTAACTCTTGGCAGAGATATCTGCATCAGAGGGGATCACCATGATCAATACGAAACTTTCCGCGCTGGCCCTGCTGGGGCTTTGCGCCTGCGGTGGCACCGGCACACCTGTGACCACCACCAATCCGGTGCCAAGCGCCGCTCTCAGCTTTGCTGAGATTGCCGACATCGCCGACGACGTGAACCGAGGCTACAATGCTGTTGGCATCACACCCAAGGCGCAGGTCCCGATCAGCGGTGGCGCGACGTATCAAGGGGCCGTTGGTGGCACGGTGGCTGTGCAAGGGAACGTGACGGATGTCGCCGGTGTGATGGCGATGGACGTCGACTTTTCCCGCGACCGGGTGGGCGGTCTTTTGGGGAATTTCGTGACCCGTGCCGGGGATCCAATTGACGGCACGCTGAGCTTAAACAACGGGGTCCTGAACCGCCAAAGCAACAGCCAGCAGGTCGCCATATTTGCCGATGTTGACGGTAATCTGCGCAGTGCCGCAGGCGAATTCATCACCGTCGATGCGCGTCTGCGTAACAGTGGGTTCAAAGGGAATGATGTCCAATTCATCGGCGGCGATATCACTGGTGATATCTACGTTGATGGGGTGCGCGGCGATCTGGACCTGCGGACGCAATTGGAGCGTTAAAGCGGTGACGTGATCCTTCCTGTAACTATTTGGCAACGTTGCATTCGTCGGCAGACACATCCTCTGGTCCATCGTCGGATTTCCGACATGGTTGCCAGGAAAATGGATAGCGATTCTTGGAAGGGTGAAGTTGATGATCAGAATGGTAAAGTTGGCAGTCGCGGCGACAGCGTTGGCGGGCCTTGCCGCATGCGGTGGCGGATCGACGGGCAGCGGGGCGCTTAGCTTTCAACAGATTGGCAATCGCGCAGATCCCTTAATCACCCGATTTGAGAATGTGTCGTCGACACCCATTCGTAATGTGCCGACCTCCGGTTCAGCAAACTATAGCGGCATCATGGCAGCAGAAGCTGACGTTGGTGGTGAGGTGACTGCCTTGGCCGGGCTCGCCAATATGCGTGTCGGCTTTGGTTCAAATACCCTGTCCGGTTCGATCACCAACATCGTGAATGATGCAAACCAGCGCTACCCGGGGCGTTTGAATATGACGAATGGGACCATTGATCGGAGTGGCGGCAACTCATTGTTTCCAGGCGAAGTTGTGATGGAAACGGATGTGACCGGTCGCCTGACGGGCCCCGCCGGAGAGCGGATCGTCGTGGACGGTGGGTCCGTCCTTGGTTTTGGCAATCCGAATTATGAGGTGATCGGCGGCCTGATTGGCGGTGACCTTACGGTGGATGGCACGCGCGGGTCCTTTTTCGGCGGTCTGGTGCTTGAACGTTAAGACAGCGATGGCGAAGGCCGGTTAACCGGCCATTAACCAGCATTGTGAAACCCTGACCCCGGATCATCAGAACTGGGGTCAGGATGCGATTTACAACTTATGTGCTGACCGTGCTGGCACTTGCGGGCTGTAGCACAGGCGGCAGCAACAGCGGCACGCTCAGCCGCAGCGCGCAAGCCGCAGACCTGGAAGAAACTCTGTCTGCCACCAATATCACCAACCCGGCGACGCTGCCGACGACCGGCAGCACAACATATCAAGGTTTCATGACGGCTGGCCTCCCGACAGGGGCAGGGGGTGCGCGCACGGAATATCTGGGTGATCTGACGATGAATGTCGATTTCGCCGCCTCGCGCGATCAAGTCACCGGCACCGCGCGCAATTTTGCGGCTGGAAACGACCAGCTTACCGGGGTGCTGATCATCCGGCAGGGCGATCTGTTTCGCAATACCAACACCAGCCAGAACTTCACCTTCACCGGCGACGTGAATGGCACGCTGAAACAAGGTGTCTCGGCCTTTGTGATTGATGCTGAAATCGCAGGAGAATTCAGAGGCCGCGATCAGGAAGGCGTCAGCGGCTTGCTGTTTGGCGACGTCACAGGCCCTGCCGGTCAGGACATTTTTGACGGCACTTTCTTTGCCGCCACACCTTAGCTGCTGGATGCTTTACGCAGCAGGGCCACGGCGTCAGGCGTCGACAACAAGCTGCTGTTGACCTCATAGTCCAGATGATGCCGATGGCTATGGGTGCTATGACCGGGCAAGGCGGCGCGGGTGCGCGGATCGACCAGCAGCGATTCCGCAGCAATCCCTTCGGCATAGATGATCTGATGGTTGTCAAAAAGCAGCTGGAAGTAGTCCACAAACCCGCCATCTTGCTGATAGACCGTATCGTCATTGATCAGATGCCGCACCTTGACCAGCACTTCGCTGCGGCCAGCGCCCAGCCGATCCTGCCGCTGATAGACAAAAAGGCGGTGGTCCGGGCTGACGACCAGATCGTTGATGTTGTGCAGCGCATCGGCCTTGATCACCACGGGCGCGAATTCACCCACTGCGCGCAGAGTGGTCTGCCCAATCCAGCGAATCTGCTGCGGGCCGTCGTCGCGCGTCAGCACCTTGTCTCCGACAGACAGGTCTTCAATCGGGACCTGCTGGCCAGAGGCCATCGTGATATGCGTGCCACGCGTGAACGATACACAGGCGACTTCGGCAAACCGGGTTGCGGCCGCTTCGCGGTCAACACCCACAAGCCGATAGTCGGTTTTCGGGGCCAGTGTTGCCAGCGGCAAAAGATAGACCGCCTCGACCCCGTCCTGCTCGATCTCGACCATCACCAGCGCCTCGAACGTGCTGCCGTCACGGGCCATCAGTGTCAGGCAGCAGTCCAGCACCACTGCATTGCCGGGTTTGCCAACTTCGCTGCTGTCGTCGATCTCAAAGAACAATTGCTCATCTGACAACGCCAGCGTCAGGCGCTGGCGGTTTGCGCCACTTTGCAGTTGATAGACATCGTCCATCACCAACTCGTCCGCAAAGGACATACCATCCCCCAGTGCCACCCCGTCGGTCACGCTGAAATCAGCTGCATTCAGGACCGGAACAGCCTGCAGACTGCGCGAGGTTTCGGTAGATGTCATATGCTGAAAACCAATGGAGTGTGAGTGGGCGCAAACTACGGTCATGTGCCGCGCAGGTCAACGCCGCACACCCCCTGTCATCCCGGTCCCGGCGTGTTAGGTCTAAGACAACATAACGAAAGGAAGCATCATGGATCTGGGGATCAAAGGAAAGCGCGCATTGGTCTGCGCAGGCTCCAAGGGGTTGGGCAAGGGCTGTGCGACAGCCTTGGCCGAGGCAGGTGTTGATCTTGTGCTGAACGCCCGCGGGGCAGAGGCGCTTGAAGCGACCGCTGCAGAGCTGCGCGGTTTTGGCGTCAACGTGACCACCGTGGCGGCTGACGTCAGCACCGATGCAGGTCGCGCGGCACTGATTGAGGCCTCACAGGGCGTTGATATCCTGGTTAACAACGCAGGTGGCCCACCGCCGGGCCTGTGGTCCGACTGGGACCGCGATGATTTCATCGCCGCGCTTGATGCAAATATGTTGGCCCCGATTGCGCTGATCAAGGCGTTGATACCAGCGATGATGGATGCAGGCTGGGGCCGGGTGGTCAATATTACCTCTGTCTCGGTCAAGTCCCCGGTTCCTCAGCTTGGCCTGTCCAATTCTGCGCGCGCCGGGCTGACCGGTTATGTGGCTGGCACCTCACGGCAAGTGGCTCAGCGGGGTGTGATCATCAACAACCTGCTGCCCGGCATACACGCCACCGACCGCGCCATCAGCCTTGATCGTACTGTCAGCAAGGCGCAGGGCATCAGCATGGACGAGGCCACGGCACAGCGCACCGCCACCATCCCCGCAGGTCGCTACGGCACACCGGAAGAGTTTGGCGCGACCTGCGCGTTTCTGTGTTCGCAGCACGCCGGATACATCGTGGGGCAGAACATTCTGCTGGACGGTGGCGCCACCAACACAACGCTCTGACAATGGCGCAGGGTTTCAGTCTGAAGGACGATCTGTTCAACGCAACCACGGTCGCACGATTGGCCCAGGGGTTCGAAGCGGCGGGCGTGTTCAAGGCCGCCCCATTCGAGGCGGCGGTCATGGCGCAAATGCCCCCGCTCGAGCTGAAGGCGCGCATCAACATGATCGCGGATGTGCTGACAGATTTTCTGCCAGCTGACTTTCCCGCAGCAGCCACCGCAATCCAAAGCGCGCTGCCCCCGCAGTTGGATCCAACGCTGACGGACGATGACTTTGGTCATTTCATCTTTGCGCCTTTGGGCGTTTATGTTGAAAATCATGGGATTGAGGGCCATCTTTCAACTGCGCTGGACCTCTTGGCAGAGTTGACGCAGCGGTTTTCGATGGAGTATTCGATCCGTGCTTTCCTGAACCGGTGGCCGGATCCAACCTTGGCGCGGATGCAGGATTGGGTGCGCCACGACAGCTATCATGTGCGCCGGCTGGTCAGCGAAGGCACACGGCCCAAGCTGCCATGGGGGCAAAGCATCGGGATTGGCGCCGACCAGACGCTGCCGCTTCTGGACACCCTACACGGCGACAGAACGCGTTTTGTCACCCGCTCAGTCGCGAACCACCTCAATGACATCACCAAAAAGCAACCAGAGCTTGCCTTGGAACGCTTGGCGCAGTGGGCAAAGTTGGATCACCAGACCCCGAAAGAGCTTGATTGGATGACGCGCCATGCCCTGCGTGGATTGGTCAAAGCGGGGCATCCCGGTGCAATGGCGCAATTGGGCTATACGCCTGACGTGGCCCTGACCAATGCCGAGGTGACGATGGCTCCAGCCGCGCTGGCAATTGGCGACGCAGCAGAGGTGTCTGTGACGCTGACCACCAAGACTGATGCGCCATTGATTGTGGATTATGTGATCGATTTTGTGAAAGCCAATGGATCAAGCGCGCCAAAAGTCTTCAAAATGAAGGTGTTGCAGGCCAAGGCGGGCGAGCCAGTCGTGTTGAAGAAGAAGCATCTTTTCAAGAAAGGTGCCACGACTTTCACCCATTATCCGGGCGCGCACCGGGTGCATCTGCAGGTCAATGGACGGCAAGTTGCGGCTGCTGACTTTGCCTTGTCCTGATGGGGGATCGTTGTTAGGTGCTTTCCTGACTGAATTGCTCAAGAGTTTGCGCTGATGAAAACGCCGAGGCTGCAGATCACGCAGTTGACCAAAGCCTTTAACGGGCGGCGGATTGTCGATGACATCGACCTGACAGTGATGCCGGGGCAGGTGACTTGTCTGTTGGGACCGTCAGGCTGCGGCAAATCCACGACCCTGCGAATGATTGCCGGGGTCGAAATGCAGGACAGCGGCACGATCCACGTCGATGGCGAACTGATCTGCGACACCGTACACCGCATTCCGCCCGAGGCTCGGGGCATAGGCCTGATGTTTCAGGACTTTGCCCTGTTCCCGCACCTGACCGTTGCGCAGAACGTCGGCTTTGGCCTGCCCAAATCAGAGAGGGCCGCGCGGATCAAAGACCTGTTGGCCAAGGTCGGCATGTCACGGCACATTGACCGCTTCCCGCATGAGCTGTCCGGGGGCGAACAACAGCGGGTTGCTCTGGCCCGTGCGCTGGCCCCGAAGCCGGGCATCATGTTGATGGACGAACCCTTTTCGGGCCTCGACGACCGGTTGCGCGATGATATCCGCGATGAAACGCTGGACGTGCTGAAAGAAGAAGGCACAGCCGTTTTGCTGGTGACCCATGAACCGGCAGAGGCGATGCGTATGGCCGATGAAATCGCGTTGATGCGCAATGGACGCATCGTGCAGCGCGGCGCGCCCTATAACATCTACAACGCCCCCGTTGATCTGTTGGCTGCGTCTTTCTTTAGCGATATCAACGTGATCCACGGTAAAGTTCAAGGTGCTTTGACGGAAACGCCGTTTGGTCAATTTCTGGCTCCGGGCGTGCCTGACGGAACCGAAGTTGATATTTGCATTCGCCCACAGCACCTGAAAATCGACTTTGACCGCGCGGGGCGCGGCCCAAGCCCGACCCCTGTCGAAGGCACGCCGGCGCGCGGTGTTGTGCTGCGCGCGCGCTATATGGGCAAGGAAAGCCTTGTCGAATTTAAGATGGACTATGACGGCTCTGTGCTGCGCGCGCTCGTGCCGTCGGTGTTTCTGCCTCAAAGGGGCACGGCCCTGTGGCTGATGATCCGCCGCGACCGCTGTTTCGTTTTTCCGCGCGCGGCTTAGGCGAGCCTCGCCGCCCGCCCGCCACGCCTGCGCGTCAGTTTCCCGCGACGCCCTTCCAGCTCTGTCATGACAGACCGGCGTTCTTCTGGCGTCATGCGCGACCACGCCCCGATTTCGTCAATCGTTCGCATGCAGCCTGTGCAAAGCCGCGTTTCCGGCTGGATCACGCAGATCTTGATGCAGGGGCTTTCGACCTCGGCGCGTTTCCAAATCTCATCGGTCATGATGTGGTTCCCAAATGTGCCAGCCGGTCCAGCAACCCTTGCAGGATATAGGCAGCGGCCACGTGGTCGATCAACTCTCCGCGACGCTTTCGGGACATATCCGCCTCGAGCATGGCGCGTTCGGCGGCAACGGTGGACAGGCGTTCATCCCAGAACGTGATCGGCAGCGGCGTCAGTTTGTTCAAATTGCGGGCAAAGGCGCGGGTTGCCTGACAGCGCGGCCCCTCGCTGCCATCCATGTTCATTGGCAAACCAAGGACAAGGCCGGTGACCTCTCGCTTTTCGCAAAGCGCCAGCAGGGCGGCAGCATCGACGCCAAATTTCTTGCGCTTGATTGTCTCAACCGGCGTGGCGACGCCGCGCATCCGGTCCGACACCGCCACGCCCAGCGTGACGGTCCCAAGGTCCAGACCCGCCACCGGGCCAAAAGCGGGCAGGGCGGCTGCAAAGGCAGCGGGGTCATCCATGATCATTCGGTCAGTCCTGCATTCCTGGCCGCCTCTGCCAGCATGGCAATTGCGGCATCGTCGGCGGCAAAAACCTGACGCGCTTCGGCCCAAATCCGCCCAGCCTGTTCGGCGTCGCCCAAAACGCCGTGCGCAGTGATCAGACGCGCCCAGTCGGCCGCGGTCCCGCCCTCTGTCGCCAAGCGGTCAGACAGCCCGGCGACCATATTGCCGATCATCGCAGCCCGATCCTCTGGCGCCAAATTCTCGGCATTTGCGATATCAGCCGCAGATGGGCCGCGCATTGCCGGTGCGGTGTAGTCGATCCCGGCGCGCGCTGCCGCACCTTCGATCTGCAATCGGGCAAGCGAGACGTGGTAGCCGTCCGGTTCATCCTCGACCAGCGGACGCCACAGGCGAAACGCAATATCGCCCCGGTCGGTCTGATCGTAAAGCGCGCCAAGATGATAGCGTGCGGCGACATTCTGCGGGTTCCGGTCTAGCAATTGACGGATCAATCCTTCGGCTTGCGGCGACACAAAGCCATCGGTGGCCAGCGTCATCAGGTCAAGCTGCCGCCGCAGGTCCTCGTCGCTAGCGGCATCCCCTTTCAGCGTCACAACCCGCTCTTGTGCCTTGGCCGCAGCACTGTAATTGCGCAGCTCTGCCTCGTGATAGGCCAGCAGCTCCCACCCTTGCAGATCGTCGGGCCGCGTTGCCATCGCGTCGCGCAAGGCGTCTACGCTGTCGAGGTAGGTGGCGGGCGCGTCGACCGGCGGTGGCGTTGGCGCGGCTGCCTCCAATGCGGCCTGATCCGGGCGGTTGGCGCGCATCGCGTCAGAGGCCGCAAGCCGTTGCGCCAGCGGCTGATCGGGCACCGCTGGTGAACCCAACTGCCAATAGGTCAGCGCAGAAACCGCCATGACCACGATCGCTGTCAAAACCGCCGTCACCGGGCTGCTGCGCAAAACACCGGCTACGCGCGGTGCTGCGTTGGCGGCCAGCAAGCGGCGCGCCACTTCGGTGCGGGCGCGCTCTGCCTCTGTCGGGTCCAGCACATCGCGGGCCAGATCACGCTCAATCTCGGCCAGTTGCGCGGTGTAGATCGCCACATCCGACCCGGCCCCTTCCGGTGCTGCCGCGTCGCGCAGCAAGGGTTTGACCAACGTCGCAAGAACGACAGCGGCAAGAACACCGGCGATGATCCAAAACAACATGGCTTCCCCTACGATTGAGCCCCTTACTTAGGGGCTTCATCGCGGCGTGGAAAGCGCTTGGCCCTTGCAAATTGCCTGTGACGAGACACCATGTCGCAAATCCACTGCTGCTTGCCGCTGGCAGTATCCTTCGCAACGCAAAGACAGGCCAGTAAGTCGCTAACGTCCGGTCTGTCCACCAGAGGAATCGCACATGAAGCGCTATTCGGCCTTTGCCATTGCCCGCGAGGCGTTTCGCCAGCACACCGGCTGGGAACGCGCATGGCGTTCGCCAGAGCCCAAGAAAAAATACGATGTGATCATTGTGGGCGCAGGTGGGCACGGACTGGCGACGGCGTATTACCTTGGCAAGAATTTTGGCATCACCAATGTCGCCGTGATCGAAAAGGGCTGGTTGGGCGGTGGCAACACCGGGCGAAATACGACGATCATCCGTTCCAACTATCTGCAAGACCCCTCTGCTGCGATCTACGAAAAAGCCCGCAGCTTATATGAAACGATGAGCCAGGATCTGAACTATAACGTCATGTTCAGCCCCCGCGGCGTGCTGATGCTGGCCCAGACCGAACACGAGGTGCGCGGCTACAAGCGCACAGCACATGCCAACAGCCTGCAAGGGGTCACGACAGAGTGGATCGACCCCAAACGGGTCAAGGAAATCTGCCCGATCATGAACATCGACGGACCGCGCTATCCGGTTCTGGGCGGTCTGTGGCAGGCCCGTGGCGGCACGGCACGCCATGATGCGGTGGCCTGGGGCTATGCCCGGGCCTGTTCCGACATGGGCATGGACATCATCCAGAAATGCGAAGTCACCGGCGTGATGACATCTGGTGGGAAAGTCACCGGCGTGAACACCACCAAAGGTGACATCGCCTGCGACAAACTGGGCATGGTTGTGGCCGGTCACGCCTCTGTGCTGGCCGCAAAGGCCGGGTTCCAACTGCCCATCGAATCGGTGCCATTGCAGGCGCTGGTGTCAGAGCCGATCAAGCCTTGCATGGACATTGTGGTGATGGCCAACACCGTGCATGGCTACATGTCGCAGTCCGACAAAGGAGAAATGGTGATCGGCGGCGGTACAGACGGGCACAACGCCTATACCCAGCGCGGCAGCTTTCATCACATCGAAGAAACCGTACGCGCATTGGTCGAGACTTTTCCGATGATCGCCAACCTCAAGATGCTGCGCCAGTGGGGCGGGATCGTTGACGTGACCGGCGATCGTTCTCCCATTCTGTCCAAGACACCTGTTGAGGGCATCTTTGTGAACTGCGGCTGGGGCACCGGTGGGTTCAAGGCCATTCCGGGGTCTGGCTGGGCGATGGCAGAGCTGATGGCAAAGGGCCAATCGCCGCTGACCGAAGAATTCAACATGTTCCGGTTTCGCGAAGGCAAGTTTATCGACGAAAGCGTGGCCGCCGGGGTGGCGCACTAATGCGGATCGCGATGTCCCATCGTGCGGTCGCTGATCTCGCTGTCGATACGGGTCAACTCCCGGTCGGCGTGGCTGTTGCCCTGACCGGTACGGTCCAGGTCTGCGCGAAATGCGCGGCCGCGCTTGCGTTCGATCAACATGACGACAACAGCGGCAAGGACCATGCCGCCGATGATCAGATATACGATCTCCATGACCTTGATATGGGGCATGCGGCGGCGAATTGCCACTCTGACAAGGCCATTCCGGCCAAGCACAGCCCAAAACGTCCGGGGATTCTTGCCGATCTGGAATCCCCGTCGGCCTCCCCCATGATGGTGTCACCTGAAAAGGAGGCATACTCATGGTTGACTACACAACTGGAAAGACAGGCGGCAGCGGCATCGGATTGTACCTTGCCGCAGGCGTGGTTGTTCTTGTGTTGCTTTACGCCCTCTTCGCGGGCGGCGGCAGTACAACGACACTTGACCCCGCAACACTGTCTGAAGACCCCGGTGCGGCCATCGCGGTTGAACCCGACGCCGCGGCACCTGCCGTTACCGAATAACCCCCACCACCACTCACACACCTTAGGCGGGCGCAGAGATGCGTCCGCCTTTGGTGTGTCCGCATGGCGTGGCGTGGGGATGCCCATCGAAGTTGAGGTGACCCCATGCTGATCCTGCATTGTCCCAATTGCGGTCGCGATGTCGACGAAACCGATCTGCACAGCGGCGGAGAAGCGCATTTGACCCGGTTTGGCCCCGGATCAACCGATCAGGAGTTCGAGGATTACCTGTTCATGCGCGAAAATCCCAAAGGTGTGCATTTTGAACGCTGGCATCACACCTATGGCTGCGGCAAGTGGTTTCACGCCGCGCGCTGCACCAACACGCTTGAGGTGTTTGGCACCTATTCCGCGCAGACGCCGGAACCCCCCAAAGAGATCATGGAGCGCATCGCAGAACGCAGACCCGATTGGACCAAGGGGGCAAAATCATGAGCACGCGCTTGGCCCGCGAAGGGCGTTTTGTCAACAAAAGCAAGCCTGTAGCCTTTACCTTTAACGGCAAGAACCTGCGAGGCCTCGAAGGCGACACGCTCGCCTCGGCCTTGTTGGCAAATGATCAGATGCTCATAGGGCGGTCGTTCAAGTATCACCGCCCGCGCGGCGTGATCGCGTCCGGCGCAGAGGAACCCAACGGGCTGGTCAATCTGGGCAAAGGCGACAGCTTTGAACCGAACGCCCGAGTGACTACGACCGAGGTCTTTGACGGTCTGCATGCCACCAGCCAGAACCACTGGCCCAGCCTCGAATTTGACGTGGGCGCCATCAACTCCCACCTGTCACGGTTCCTGCCTGCGGGATTCTACTACAAGATGTTCATGTTTCCGCGTCCGTTCTGGAAACATATCTATGAACCCTTCATCCGCAAATCCGCCGGTCTGGGCAAAGCGCCCAAGACGCGGGACGACAACACTTATGAACACTTTCACATCCATGCGGATGTGCTGGTCATCGGCGGCGGCATTGCCGGTCTGGCCGCGGCCTTGGCCGCGGGTCAATCCGGCGCGCGGGTCGTGCTGATGGAACAGACCGCCCATTGGGGCGGGAGGGCGCCTGTGGATGGCGCGGTGATCGACGGGATGCCTGCGCAAGAGTGGGTCGATGAGACCGTCGCTGCGCTTTCGCAGATGGACAACGTCACCCTGCGCACCCGCTGCATGGGGGCAGGTGTCTACGACCACGGCTATGTGCTGGGCTATGAACGCCTGACAGACCATGCGCCGCGACCTGGCGCGGTCAAGCATCGCCTGTGGCGCGTCCGCGCACAGCAAGTGGTGACGGCAACCGGCGCGATTGAGCGGCCATTATCATTTGCAGCCAATGACTTGCCAGGTGTTGTTCTTGCAAGTGCTGCGCGCGACTACGTGGTGAACTTTGGTGTTTCGCTGGGCGACCGCACCGTGATCGTGACCAACAACGATGACGCCTATCGCACCGCGATCACGCTCAAAGAAGCGGGGCTGGACGTGCCTGCCATCATCGACGCGCGCCCTGCGGTCACAGGCGATCTGCCCGAACAAGCCCGCGCACTCGGCATCCGGGTTGAGACGGGCAAAGGCATCGCCAAGGTCAAGGGTGGCAAGCGCGTCACAGGTGTCGCGATCTGCGCGCAGGCGGGTGAGGGCGCGATTCTGGAAGAGATCGCTTGCGATTGCGTGGCGATGTCGGGCGGCTGGTCACCCGTGGTGCACCTCTGGTCCCACTGCGGTGGCAAACTGTCGTGGGACGCCGATCAGGCCATGTTCCGCCCCGATGCCGCGCGCGCGCCAACGGGTGCAAACGGGCAAGCCTTCGTGACAGTCGCAGGCGTAGCGAACGGTCATCTCTTCACGGCTGAAGGTGTCGCTGACGGGTTCTGCGCGGGACGTGCTGCAGCCAATGCGGCCGGACACAGCAAAAAACCCGGACAAGCGCCAATGGGCGAAGATGCGGCCGAAGGCGCGCTGTCGCCCGTCTGGCTGATGCCACAGGGCGCATCCTATGCGCTGCGGTCCAAGGCCTGGCTGGATTTCCAGAACGACGTCAAAGTCTCTGACGTGCAACTGGCCGCCAAAGAAGGCTTTGAAAGTGTCGAACACGCCAAGCGCTACACGACGCTGGGTATGGCAACGGATCAGGGAAAGATCAGCAACATCAACGGCCTGGCGATCTTGGCAGATCAACTCGGTGCGGATATTCCGGACGTTGGGACAACTACGTTCCGCCCGCCTTACACGCCGATCTCAATGGCCGCGATCGCCGGTCCCGCGCAGCGCGACCTGTTCCAGCCGGTGCGCAAAACGCCGATGTCGGACTGGCACACCGCAAACGGCGCGTTCTATGAACCGGTCGGCCAATGGCGCAGGCCCTACGCCTATCTGCGTGGGTCCGAAACGGTGCACGACGCGGTCAACCGCGAGGTGGTGAACGCCCGCACCAACACCGGGCTTCTGGACGCTTCTACCCTTGGCAAGCTGGTGGTCAGCGGGCCGGACGCGGGCAAGTTTCTGGACATGATGTACACCAACATGATGTCCACGCTGCCCATCGGCAAATGCCGCTATGGCTTGATGTGTACCGAAAACGGCTTCCTCAGTGATGACGGCGTCGTGGCCCGGATAAATGACGACACGTGGCTGTGCCACACCACCACCGGCGGGGCAGAGCGGATCCATGGTTGGATGGAAGACTGGCTGCAATGCGAATGGTGGGACTGGCAGGTCTATGTCGCCAATGTGACCGAACAACTGGCGCAGGTCGCCGTGGTTGGCCCCAATGCCCGCAAGCTGTTGGAAAAGCTGGGCGGCATGGATGTCAGCAAGGACATGCTGCCGTTTATGCACTGGGCCGACGGCACCCTTGGCGGGTTTGACGCGCGGGTCTACCGGATCAGTTTCTCGGGTGAGCTGTCCTATGAAATTGCTGTGCCGGCCAGTCAGGGCCGCGCCTTCTGGGACGCGCTGCTGGAGGCGGGCGAGGAATTCGGGATCATGCCCTACGGCACCGAGGCGCTGCATATCATGCGCGCCGAAAAAGGCTTTATCATGATCGGGGACGAAACCGATGGTACGATTATCCCGCAGGATCTGAACCTCAACTGGGCGCTGTCCAAAAAGAAAGAGGATTATCTGGGCAAACGCGCACATGCGCGCAGCCACATGGCAGATCCGAACCGTTGGAAGCTGGTGGGCCTTGAGACGCTGGATGGCTCGGTTCTGCCTGACGGGGCGTATGCCATTGCCAACGGTGTCAACGCCAATGGTCAGGGCAACACCCAAGGACGGGTGACTTCGACCTATTTTTCACCGACCCTGAAAAAGGGCATCGCGATGGGGCTCGTTCTCAATGGCCCTGACCGGATGGGCGAGGTGATCTCTTTCACCAATATCGGGGGCGAACCGATCAAGGCGAAAATCGTAGATCAGGTTTTCTATGATCCTGAGGGGGAGAAGCAGAATGTCTAATGCTGTCAGCGCATTAAACGGCAAAGTCGCCCAAGGTGACGTGACAATCCGCGAGGATGGTCTGCGCGGCATGATCAGCCTGCGGGGCGATATGTCGAACAGCAAACTCAAGTCGGTCTGTGCCGAATTGACCGGTGTCGCGTTTCCCACACAGGGGCGCGCGCAGGGTGCGGGCACCACGGGCCTTGCGTGGATGTCCCCGGATGAGGTGCTGGTGATGGTGCCCCATGACCTGGTGGCAGACGCGCTGGCGCGGATCGCAAAGGCGCTGAAGGGCCAGCACCACCTGGCGGTCAACGTTTCGGACGCGCGTGCCGTTATGGTGGTCGAAGGCCCCTTTGTCCGTGATGTCTTTGCCAAACTGGCACCTGTTGACTTGCACCCTGACAGCTTTGGCCCCGGCGACTTCCGCCGCTCGCGTCTGGGGCAGGTGGCTGCCGCGTTCTGGATGCGCGATGACCAATGTGTCGAGGTTGTCTGCTTCCGTTCTGTGGCTGACTATGCCTTTGACCTGCTGGCCGCTGCGGCCAAAGGCGGCCCCGTCGGACACTTCCCCACCGGCTAAGCGGGGCGTTTCGGGGTTGACGCGCGGGCCAATCACGCTTTGTTAAGCGGCAAAGCAACTTCGCATCAAAAGGGGTCCATAATATGGCTTTTGAACTTCCCGATCTTCCCTATGCGCACGACGCGCTGGCATCCAAAGGCATGTCCGCAGAGACGCTGGAATACCACCACGACCTGCACCACAACGCCTATGTCACCAATGGCAACAAGGCGATCGAAGGCACCGAATGGGCTGGCAAGTCTCTGGAAGAGATCATCGTCGGCACCTACGATAAATCGGCGGTCGCCCAGAACGGTATCTTCAACAACATCAGCCAGTTGTGGAACCACAACCAGTTCTGGGAAATGATGGGTCCGGGCGATGCCGGGATGCCGGGCGAGCTGGAAAAAGCGTTGACCGAAAGCTTCGGCTCTGTCGATGAATTCAAGTCGCAGTTCTCTGCTGCAGGCGCGGGCCAGTTCGGTTCCGGCTGGTGCTGGCTGGTCAAAAACGCTGACGGTTCATTGGCAGTCACCAAGACCGAAAATGGCGTGAATCCGCTTTGCTTTGGTCAGACGGCCTTGCTTGGCTGCGATGTGTGGGAACATTCCTACTACATCGATTTCCGCAACAAGCGTCCCGCCTACCTGACCAACTTCCTCGACAATCTGGTCAACTGGGAAAACGTCGCAGGCCGCCTCTAATCGGCTTGCACGCGACATGCGAACAGGCCCGTGGGATCACTCCTGCGGGCCTTTTCTTTGGGGGATGTGATGTTTGACTTGGACAAGATTTCTGCCGCGTCGGCGCGTCTGCAAGGCGTCGCGCTGGAAACGCCCGTGCTGCCGCTTGCGTCTGATCGCTGGCAGGGGCTGCCAAAGGCTAACGTTACGCTGAAGTTGGAGTTGTTCCAGCAGGCCGGGTCGTTCAAGGCGCGCGGGGCATATCTGGGCATTCAGGCGCTGACCCCAGCAGAGCGCGCAGCGGGCGTGGTCGCGGCCAGTGGTGGTAATCACGCACTGGCGGTCAGCTGGGCTGCGCGTGCGGCAGGGATTGCTGCACAGATCACCATGCCCCGCGCCACCGATCCAGAGCGCATTCGCCTGTGTCAAGCGATGGGCGCGACCGTTACCCTGCATGACGACATGGCCGCCGCCTTTGCCGAGATGGAGCGGATCGCGGCAACTGGTGCGACCCTCATGCACCCATTCGAAGCACAGCACATGATTCTGGGGGCGACCACCTGCGGCGCCGAATTTCTGGCCCAGGCCCCCCAGATTGACACGCTTGTGGTGCCCGTTGGCGGCGGAGGGCTGATCGCGGGCATGGCGTTGGCGTTCAAACTTTTGCGGCCTTCGGGTCAGGTGATTGGCGTGGAGCCAAACGGCGCGGACAGTACGACACGCAGCCTTCTGGCTGGGCACCCGGTGGTGCTCGACAAAGTCGACACCATCGCCGACAGCCTCGGGTCACCCAAGGCGCTGCCGCTCTCCTTTGGTGTCGCCGCGGACCACGTCGACCGCATGGTGCAGATTGACGACAATGCGATGCGCGAAGCCATGCGCGACTATGCCGATGTGCTGCGCATCATTGCCGAACCCGCTTGTGCCGCGTCACTGGCCGCGATCAAGGGCCCCTTGGGCGACGATCTAAAGGGACGAAACGTGGGGATCATCGCCTGCGGATCCAACATCGGCATGGCGCGCTATCAGGCGCTGCTCAGTTAGGCCGCCAGATCCCGCGTCAATGCGGCTTGCAGGGCAGGGACATCCGGTTGCACCTGCACAGAAGCCAGCACATCCTCACCTGCGAACCCCTGTTGCACGATGTGATCAAGCAGACCGATCAGCGGGTCCCAGAAACCGTTGATATTCAACAAATAGATCGGCTTCTTGTGCAGACCCAACTGCCGCCAGGTGACGGCTTCAAAGAATTCATCCAGTGACCCGGCGCCGCCGGGCAGAACGACAACCGCATCCGCGTTCATAATCATCACCTTTTTGCGTTCGTGCATCGTTTCGGTGATCACAAAACTGTCCAGATCGCGCTTGCCGACCTCCCAATCCAGAAGATGGGTCGGGATCACGCCAAAGGTCACGCCACCTGCGGCCTGCGTGGCCCGTGCCACGCGCCCCATCAGCCCTACATCACCCGCGCCATAGACCAGCCGCAGGTGATCTTTGGCCAGCATCTGGCCGACGGCATCCGCTGCTTCAGCATAGGCCGGGTCCGTGCCATCGCGTGATCCGCAGTAAACACAGACAGAGTGTTGGAAATCGGACATGTGACCTCGTTTCATTGTGATGCGGACCCTTTGACCGCTGATACCCCTGTTGCTATGGTCGCTCAACCGCGATGCCACAAGGTATTGTGCGGCCCTGGGGACAAACGGCAACAGGAATTTGGACATGGCATCGAACGGGCTTCAGCTTGGGCTGGGCGCTTTGGCGGCTGCGGCGGTTGGCGTCGTGTTTGTCCTGCTTGTGCCGGGGCCGGATCGGCCGACGCCGGACGATGCGACGACCCCTGTCATCGCAACCCCTGCGGAGGAGGGAGCACCCGCGACCGAGGACGCCGCCGCCCAAGTCGAACGGGCCACACCTCCCGCAGAATCCGAGACCACAACAGAAACGGCTGAGGCAGAACCTCCGCGAATTGAACAGTTGCGCATGGCCCCCGACGGCTTTGGCAGTGTTTCCGGTGTGGCAGAGCCGGGTCAGGTGATTGACGTGCTGGTGTCCGGCGATGCGGTGGAGCGGGTTACCGCAGATGCCAATGGCAAGTTTGCCACCGCCCTGGCCCTTGATCCCTCACCCCAGCCGCGCCGCCTGTCATTGATGGGGGACCCTGACGGCGCACGCCTCCCCTCGACGGGCCAGTTCTTCGTTCAGGCCATCGCTGATCCGCTGGCCGCGCCCGCCGAGGAAGATTCGCAAGATACCCCCGTTGTTGTCGGCGCGGTGACTGCGCCTGAACCCGAGGCGGACAGCGTCGCCGCAATGGCGGATGACGCGACCGTAGACCCTCAGGCGACCGAAAACACCGCAGCGGCACCGACTGAGGACGTCGCCATTGACGTCACCCAGGATGATCCGCCCACGCCCGACACAGAAGACACGACCGTCGCAGTGGCAGAGACGACGACAGTGCCGACCCCCGCTCCGGCACCCGATGCGGTGGCCGAACCCGCACCGGAACCCGATACGCAAGTCACAGACGTTGCCGCTGCTGCGCCGCAGGATACGCAGGCCGCCGAACCACAACCCAACGCCACACCAGAAACACCGACCATCATCGTGGCCGATCAAGACGGGGTCAGGGTGGTGCAGGACGACCGCGCGCCTGATGTCATGTCAGCGATTGCGCTTGATACGATCACTTATGACCCCGCTGGCGATGTCACACTCGCCGGGCGCGCTGTAGGGGCGGGCTTTGTCCGCGTCTATGTCGACAATCGACCGGTCACGACCTCGCGCATCGCCGAAGGCGCGTGGCGGACCGATCTGCCGGATGTGGATACCGGCATCTACACGCTGCGCATTGACGAGGTTGATGCTGATGGCACCGTGGTGTCGCGGATCGAAACGCCGTTCAAACGCGAAGAGCCGGAAGCCGTTGCTGCCGTCATGGCAGAGGACACCGCCCAGGACGGGTTTGACGTGGCCGTGCGCACGGTGCAGCCGGGGGCCACGCTCTGGGCCATCGCGCAGGAAGAGATGGGAGAGGGGATCATGTATGTCGCTGTTTATGAGGCGAACCGCGACCTGATCCGCGACCCCGATCTGATCTTTCCCGGTCAGGTCTTTCGCATCCCACAACTTGATGAATGACCGCCGGGGCTGGCGCTCGGGTCAAAGGCGCATTACCTAAACCCGCCTGACCGGAGAACTTCATGCGTCGCCTCACCAAAACCAATGCCAATCTGGAAGATACCGCCCGTGTGCAAGGCTGGATGGTGCTGCGCCGGGTCGTGCCCTATCTCTGGCCCGAGGGTCAGACGTGGGTCAAACGTCGCGTCGTTGCGGCCATTCTGGTCCTGTTACTGTCCAAGGTGATCGCGGTCACCACCCCTGTGCTTTACAAGCAAGCGGTGGACGCGCTGGCCCCTGAAGGTGCCGACCCGGCCACCTTTCTGGCACTTGGGGCGGTTGGACTGACGCTGGCCTATGGCTTTGCGCGGCTGATGACGGTGGGCTTTCAACAGCTGCGTGACGTCATCTTTACACGCGTCGGCCAGCGCGCCTTGCGGACGCTGGCGCGCGAAACCTTTACCCATATTCATCGCCTCTCGATGCGCTATCACATCACCCGCAAGACGGGCGGCCTAAGCCGGGTAATCGAACGCGGCGTGAAAGGTGTGGATTTCCTGTTGCGGTTCCTTTTGTTCAGCATAGGGCCGCTGGTGCTGGAACTGCTGATGATTTCGGTCATCCTTTTTTTCCTGTTCGACGTCTGGTATCTGGCGGTCGTTGTTCTGACCATCGCACTTTATGTCTGGTTCACCTTTGCCGTGACCGAATGGCGCGTGAAAATCCGCAAGGTGATGAACGATCAGGACACCGACGCCAACCAAAAGGCGATCGACAGTTTGCTGAACTTTGAGACGGTCAAATATTTCGGGGCCGAGAAATGGGAAGCCGACCGCTATGACCGCGCAATGGAGGCTTATGAAGGTGCAGCAATCCGCACCAATTACTCGCTCGCCTTCCTGAACTTTGGTCAATCTCTGCTGATCACCGGGGGGCTTGTGGCCGTAATGGTGATGGCTGCGATGGGCGTGCAGCGGGGTGACCTGACAGTGGGCGATTTCGTGATGGTCAACGCCTATATGATCCAGATCACCATGCCACTGAACTTTCTGGGCACCGTCTATCGCGAGATCCGGCAGGCCTTGATCGACATGGGCGACATGTTCGATTTGTTGGAGCAACCGCCCGAAGTGCAGGACAAACAAGGTGCCAAGGTTCTAAAAGTGCAAGGCGGTGCGGTGCGTCTGAATGATGTGGTCTTTGGCTATGACGCGGAACGCCCCATCCTGAAAGGCATCAACATTTCAGTCGAACCGGGCGAGACGGTGGCGATTGTCGGCTCCTCCGGCTCTGGCAAGTCTACCATAGGACGGCTGCTCTTCCGGTTCTATGATGTCGGCAGCGGGTCGCTCACGGTTGACGGACAAGACGTGCGCGACGTCACTCAGGAAAGCCTGCACGCCCAAATCGGCGTGGTGCCGCAGGACACGGTGCTGTTCAACGACACGGTGCACTACAACATCGCCTATGGTCGGCCCTCTGCTACAGAAGGCGAAATCCGCGAAGCCGCCCGCGCGGCAAAAATCCACGACTTCATCATGTCGCTGCCCGATGGGTACGACACAACCGTCGGCGAGCGCGGGTTGAAACTGTCTGGCGGTGAAAAGCAACGGGTCGGCATTGCCCGGACCTTGCTGAAGAACCCCCCGATCCTGCTGTTAGACGAAGCGACAAGCGCGCTCGACACCGAAACCGAAATGGAAATCCAGGCAGAGCTGAAAGCGATGGGCGAGGGGCGGACCGTGATCACCATCGCGCACCGGCTGTCGACGATTGCGGACGCCGACCGGATTGTCGTGCTCGAAGATGGTGTCGTGGTGGAACAGGGCAAACACGATGCGCTGCTCGCCTCGGATGGTCGTTATGCGCACCTGTGGAACCGGCAGGCCGACGAAGACGTGCCAGCCTGATCTGCGCTCTGCTGACACCCCCTGTCAGCACGTACGCGCGTCGCAGTCCGCACAAGATTGCCAATTCGCACCCACCGCCATAGCGTGCAGTCTCAGGCTGCCGCTGGGGCAGGCCACAAACCACACGGTGATCCCATGACCTTGTTTCGCGCCGCCCTTGTGCTGGGCCTGTTGTCGGCTGTTGGCCCCTTTGCCATCGACATGTATCTGCCCGCTTTGCCGGCCATCGCAGAAAGCCTTGGGGCCGAGATTTCGGCCGTGCAGTGGACGCTGACGGCCTATTTCATTGCCTTTGGCCTGTCGCAGCTTTTCTATGGCCCATGGGCCGATCAGGTGGGTCGCAAGACCCCACTTTATGTTGGTTTGGTGATCTTTATCGCAGGCAGCATTGGCTGCGCGCTGGCCCCCAACATTGCGACCCTGATCGCCTTTCGCGCGCTGCAGGGTGTTGGCGGTGCGGTCCTGATGGTGGTGCCGCGCGCGATCATCCGCGACTTGCATACCGGCACACAGGCCACGCGGCTGATGGCGATGGTGATGTTGGTGATCTCCGTCTCTCCCATGCTTGCGCCGCTTGCGGGCGCCGGGCTGATCACGCTGGGCGATTGGCGGCTGATCTTCTGGGTGCTCTGCGGTGCGGCCGCGCTCAGCCTCCTGATCACATCGCAAGCACTGCCAGAAACACTGGCGGCACAGGACCGCATCCCGGTCAACCTGCGGTCCCTGATAGCGGGCTGCAAAGTGCTGATCCGCGACCCGATCTTCATGGGGCTGACCTTCATCGGTGGCTTTGGCTTTGCCAGCTTCATGGTTTTCATCGCCAGCGCATCCTTCGTCTACACCGACCAGTTCGGGCTGACGCCGACGGGGTTCAGCATCGCCTTTGCGATCAACGCCATCGGCTTTTTCGGCGCGTCTCAGGCGGCGGGTCCACTTGGCGAACGCCTTGGTATCCTGCCGGTCATGCGCTGGGCCGTGATCGGGTTTGCCTCAGCAACGATGATCCTGTTGTCTGTCACACTGGCGGGCGGTGGCAGCCTTGTGGTGATCGTGGCGGGGCTTTTCTGTGCCAATGCCTGCCTTGGGCTGATTATCCCGACGACGATGGTCATGGCGCTGGACGGTCATGGCCGGATCGCGGGCCTGGCTTCTTCCCTTGGCGGCACGTTCCAGATGTTGGCCGGTGGGCTGATGGTCGCGGCCACGGGCCCGTTCTTCGACGGCACAGCCACTCCAATGGTGGCCGCCATCGCCCTTTGTGCGGTGCTTGCGCTCTGTCTGGCGCTTGTGACGTTCCGGCGGATGGCCGCGGCGGGCTGATCCCGCCGCGCGCCTATTCAGCCGCGCGCAGCGGTGTGGCCACCGGGTCAGGCACGGGGAACGGGTCTTCGGTCCAGATGAATTCTGGCGCTTTGACCTTCTTGGCCTGCCGCCGCAACGCCCAGTCCTGTGCCGCGCGGCTGGACCGACCCATCGACAAGCGCGCCAGAAGCCGCGCAATCCAGATCGCATAGGTCGACACCCAGACCCGCACAGCCAGCATCGACGGGGTGAAGACCAGCGTCAGCATGGTGGCAATCCCAAGGCCAAAGACCACGGCGGTCGCCAACTGCTTCCACCAAAGGGCCGTCGGGCTGTCGATGGAATAGCCGCCACCAAAGAAATCAAGGCTGAGGCCGAACATCATCGGTGCCAGACCCGCCATCGTGGTGATCGTGGTCAGCAACACGGGCCGGATACGGGCCTGCGCTGTGCGCACGATCGCCTCTTTGCGGGGCATGTATTGGCTGTATTCCTGATAGGTATCAATCAGGATGATGTTGTTGTTCACCACGATCCCGGCGAGCGCCACAATGCCCGTCCCGGTCATGATGATCGAAAACGGCTGATCCATGATGATCATGCCCCAGAGCACGCCAGCCGTGGACAGCACCACCGCCATGAGCACCAGCATCGCATTGTAGAACGAATTGAACTGCGCCAGCAGGATGATGAACATCAACCCCAGCGCACCGGCAAAGGCTGTTTGCAGGAACGCCTGACTTTCGGCCTGATCGGCCTGATCGCCGGTCCATTCATAGCTGATCGAGGGTGGCAGGGGACCGGTTTCCAACCATTCGGTCAGCACCGCGATCCGCTCATTGGGGGTCACGACTTCCATCCGCAGATCGCCGCCAGTGACCTGATCCTTCAGGCTGCTGTCGGCATCATAGTCGGCGGCCGGGATGATCCGGTATTCCTCTGTCTCGGTATCGGTCAGCTTGACCAATTCACCTGCAACACCCGCTTTGACGTCAAAATAACGCTTTTGATCAACCCGGTTGATCTGCGCGAGCTTCGGGACCGGCGTGCGAGTGATGAAATTCGACAGTGGCACAAGGCCCGCATTCGTGCGCACCCGCAATGTGTCCAGCGTGGACAGCACCCGGTCCTGCGCGGGCAGGCGGGCGCGAATGTCGATTTCCTCGTCAGAGCTATCGACGCGCATCGTGTCCAGCAGGATACCACGGGTCACCAGTTGCACCATGCCGCCCACGGTCGCCACATCCGCGCCAAACCGCCCGGCCTTCTCGACATCCACGTCAATCTGCCAGTCGATACCGGGCAGGGGCAGGGTATCCTCAACCTGGGTCAGGCCCGTGGTGGCGTCAAACTGCGCGCGCGCAATGGCCATGCCTTCCAGCAATTCTTCCCAATTGTCCGACTTCAGCCGCAGATGCACCGGCTTGGCAGAGGCGGGGCCCATCGCGAGGTTCAGCACCTCATAACGGATGCCGGGAATGTCGCGCAGGTCTTCTTCGAGGTCCGCGATCACACGGTTGCCGTCCAGATCGGGGTTATCCTTGCGGTCCTCCCAGCGGGTCAGCTCTAGCTGCACCTGTCCGATGGCATCAGCAGGCCCTTCGGCCCCGCCGGTGTTCGAATTCAAGCCGCCGTCACCGGCAAAGGCAAAGGCACTTTCAACGCCGGGATGGCGGTTCACCACGTCTTCGACCTGTTTGACCAGCCGGTCCTTTTCGGTGATCGACAGGTTGCCCCGGGCCTGCACATAGACAATCGCCTGCTCAGGCTCTGTCTCGACGAAGAATTCGACGCCGTTGTTGTTGGCACCAAAGTAGCTGAACGTATACATCACAAAGGCGATCACACCGGCAATCGTCACCAGCGGCATGATCGGATTGCCGGTCACAAAGCTCATGAAATAGCCGAAAGGTGTGCGGCGCTTGCCGACACGAACCTTCTTCGCCCGGCGTTGGATTTGCGCAGCCCCCATCACGACAGATGCGAAAACCGCGCCAAAGAGGAATAGCGCAATCCCTGGCAGGCTGTCGCCAAAGCCGCCCGATTGCACAGCCTCACCCGCCAGATAGCCGGGGTTCAGCGTCATCATCGCGCCGACGAACACCATCATCAGGGCGACGGGGACCAGCGCGGCGCGGATCACCCAAGGCAACCGGCTGCGCAAACCGTCAGACATCTGACCGATCAGGCGGCTGAACCGGCCCGTGACGCCCCCCATGACGGGCAGGTATATCAGCGCGACGACAAGCGATGCGGCCAGCACAAAGATCAGTGTGACCGGCAACATGCCCATGAATTGCCCCGGAACACCGGGCCAGAAGAGCATTGGCAGGAACGCGCATAGCGTTGTGGCAGTTGACGAAATGATCGGCCAGAACATCCGCTTGGCGGCCTCTGTATAGGCCTGCATCGGGCCAGACCCTTCGGAAATGCGCTTGTCGGCGTATTCCACCACCACAATCGCGCCGTCCACCAGCATCCCCACAGCCAGGATCAGGCCGAACATCACGATATTGGAAATCGTGATCCCCATGACGGCCAGAAAGGCAAAGCACAGCAGGAACGACGTCGGAATAGCAAAGCCCACCAACAGGGCAGGCCGCGTGCCAAGGGCTGCCAGCACCACGATCATCACCAGTGCCACCGCCGTCAGGACAGAGCCTTCCAACTGGCTGACCATGGATTTGACGTTGGTCGATTGGTCGTTCGAGGTGCCTACATCAATCGCGGCACGCAACTCTGGCGGCCAAGAGGCTTGTTCAGCCGCAACCTCCTGCCGGACCAGCTCTGCGGTGTCGATCAGATTGAACCCTTTGCGCTTGACCACCTGCAGCGCCACCGTGTTGACCCCGTTAAAGCGGGCCGTGCCGATCCGGTCCTCAAACGTCAGCTTGATCGTGGCGATATCGCCCAGCGTCACGACGCGGTCGCCGTTCATCTTCACCGGCAGTTCGTAAACATCTTGTGCTTCGTTAAAGGACGACGGGATCTTGACCGCAAAGCTCCCCTGCGCGCTGTCCACTTCACCGGCTGCGATCAGCAGGTTGTTGTTGGTCACCACGCCGATCAGATCACCGGCGGTGACGTTATAGCTTTCCAGCTTCAGCGGATCGATCAGCACTTCCAGCATCTCGTCGCGCTGACCGGCCAGACCGGCCTCCAGCACTGCATCCAGACTCTCGATCCGATCCTGCAAATCCTTGGCGACCTGCAACAGCGTCCGCTCGGGCACGTCGCCCGTCAAGTTCACGATCAGAATCGGGAATTCGGAAAAGTTGATTTCGTTGATCGAGTAATTTTCGGCCCCTTGTGGAAACGAGCCTTGCGCCTTGTTCATGGCATCGCGGATATCAGCCAGGATCTTGGTTTTGTCCCAGCCAAATTCGAACTCCAGCGCGACACCGGCATAGCCCTCGGCGGCGGTCGACGACATGGTTTTCAACCCATCAAGGTCCGACAGCTCTGTTTCCATCGGCTTGACCAGCAGGCTTTCGCTGTCGCTGGCTGAGATGCCGGGGAAGGGGACCGACACAAAGATCGCCGGGATTTCGATGTCCGGCTCACCCTCTTTGGGCAGGCCCACATAGGCGAAACCGCCCGCCAACAAGGACAGGGCGATAAACGCCAACACCATGCGGGCGCGTGATGCGGCCCAATCAACTAATCCGGTCATCCGCCTGCCTCGCTAAATGTGGGGGCAACAGTCACACCATCTATGACAAACTCCTGACCGATGGTGATGATGTTCACTTGATCCGGCAGGTCCGCGACCCAAACCCCTTCGGCGGTGTCGCGGATCATTATGACTGGCATGAATCGGGCCACATTGCCCGCATCCACCGTCCGCACGCCCAGCACACCATCATCGTTCAGCGTCAATGCGCTTTGCGGGATCAGATGCGCAGTGCGGCCATCAGCGGCCACGACGATTTCCACCGTCTGTCCATCGCGGATCGCCAGATCGGCGTTTGGCACCTCAATTTCGACACGGAAGGTACGCGTTGTGTCATCAGCAGAGCGTGACAGGAACGTCACCCGTCCCGTGACCACATCATCGCTATTGATCCGCGCCTGCGCAGAGGCACCAACCACAACCTTGTTCACATTGGCCTCTGGCACAAAACCCACCAACTTGATCGGATCAAGCTGGATGATCGTCGCGCAGGGGCTGCCGGGCTGCATCAACGACCCCAACTCTGCGGTGTCCGTTTCCAACAGACCCGCAAACGGCGCGGTGATCGTCAGGCGGGTAATCTCACGCTCGGCCGCGGCCACTGCGGCGGCGGCGGCTTCAATACCCGCCTCGGCAGAGGCAAGCGAGGAATTGGCGCGTTGGATGCCTGCGGCAGCAGCTTCGGCCACAGCCTCGGCACTGACCAACCGGGTCTCAGAAGCAAAGCCATCTTCACTGAGCTTGCGGGCGGCGTTGACGTTGATTTCAGCCTCGCGCACACGGGCGTTTGCCTCTGCCAAGGCGGCTTCCGCCTCTGGCACGCGGCCCCGGGCTTCGGTCAGCCGGGCGCGTGTTTCGGCCAACGATGCCTCGCGGGTGCCGGGGTCAAGGCGGCACATCATGTCGCCAGCGTTAACAAAGGCGCCCTTGCGCAGCGGCTCTGAAATCACCTGACCAGAGGTTTCGGAAGCAACTGTCACCTGACGCGCGGCTTCCGTCCTGCCACGCAGGATAACCGCGCTTTCGATCGTGCGTGCCTCAGATGCTAGGGCCACGACGCGCACCAGGTCGGGGTCAGCGTCGGACGTGTCGATGTCGGGTTCCGCCTCTGCCATCGCGACCTCGGCCTCTGGCGCATCGCCTTCGCTGGCCTCTGCCGGGGCTGCCAGCGGCGTATCGCTGGCAAATTGCAACAAAAGCTCACGCTCAAATACCAGAAGATACAGGCCACCGGTGACCAGAATTGCGGTAATTATTGACACCAATCGCATGACATCGCCTTTGTTGGGCTTCCAACCCGCGCAGAATAAGGACGGGCTTTGTTATTGTTTGTACGCTCGGACATATGCTTGGATCACAAGGAATCCAAGCTGAACTGTTCGGTTCAGTTTAGATGGCTTCGCCACGGATCGCAAGAGCGTGTCTGCCGCAGGTCTTGGCATTCCGTGATGCTTCACGATATGAAGCTGCAAAGCAGCGGCGCGCGCCCACCAAAGGCACCCAAAACACGCCCCCGCAAGACGATCAAACGCGCCCACCGCGCGACACAAAGGACAAGCCGTTGAGCGACAGTGACAGTTTCATCAATGAAGTGACCGAAGAGGTCCGCCGCGACCAGCTCTATGGCTATCTGCGGCGCTATGGCTGGATCGCTGTAGTGCTGATTGTTGTGCTTGTGGGCGGGGCTGCCTGGAACGAATACAACAAGGCACAAGCGACCGCCAAGGCGCAGGCCACAGGTGATGCGCTGATGAATGCCCTGTCGCAGAATGACCCTGAATTCCGCATGGCCGCCGTGGCCGAGGTCGAGGCAGAAGGATCCGCCGTTGCAGTGACCGCGCTGATTACAGCGGCCAGCCAGCAAGAGGCGGGCGATACCGCCGCGGCGGTTGCAACGCTGCAAGACCTTACCGTGAACACCGATGTGCCGGTCATTTATAACGAGCTTGCGGCGTTTAAGGCCGCCTTGCTTGAGCCCGATCCAGCGACACGGCGCACCAGCCTCGAAGCGATGGCGCAGCCCGGTTTGCCCTTTGCGCTTTTGGCGCAGGAACAGCTTGCGCTGGCTGATCTGGCCGCAGGCGATCCTGACGCCGCGATCACGCGACTTACCGCCATTGTCGAAGACGCCGGTGTCCCGCGGGGCTTGCTTGTGCGGGCGCAAACCTTAATGGTGGCGCTGGGCGCGGAGCTTCCCGGCCTCGCGACCTTGCAATAAGACGCCAAAGGGGCTGATTTCGTGATTGCCAAGACCAAGTTTGCCGCCTGTTTCAGCCTGTCGTTTTTGATTGCCTGTGGTGAGCCGGATGTGATCCTGCCCGGCACGCGCGAAGCAATCCGCCCAGGCGACGGCGTGAATACCACAGCACCCATCGCCTTGCCCGCCACCCGGCTCAATGCCAATTGGACCCATCGCAACGGCGAGGCGGATCACACGATCACGCACCCGGCCTTGTCGGGGCTGAACCAGATTTTCGCCGTCAACATCGGCGAAGGCGACAGCCGCAAGGCGCGCATCACCGCTGATCCGGTCGTGGCCAATGGTGTCATCTACACCCTCGATTCCCGCGCCCGTGTCACAGCCACCGCCACATCCGGCGCGCCGGTTTGGGTCGCGGATGTGCAGCCGGGCAACGACAACCGCACCGATGCCTCTGGCGGTGGTCTGGCCTATGGCAATGGCCGCCTTTTTGTAACTTCTGGCTTTGGCGAGGTGACAGCCCTTGATGCCGCCAGCGGTGGCACGCTTTGGACGCAAGACCTTGATGCGCCGGGCACATCAGCACCCACCGTATCCGGCGATCTGCTGTATGTGGTCGGTCGCGATAGCACCGCTTGGGCGATTGAGGTCAGCAATGGCCGCGTGCGCTGGCAGCAATCCGGCACACCCTCTGTCTCGGCCTTTGCGGGCGGGGCAGGGCCTGCGGTTGCGGGCGATCTGGCGATCTTCCCCTTTGACAGCGGCGAAGTGGTCGCGACCTTCCCGCAAGGCGGCCTGCGCCGCTGGTCCACAGCCGTGTCCGGTGCCCGGACAGGGACAGCGGGCGCACTGGTGTCCGATATCGGGGGCGATCCGGTCATTGACGGCGACCGCGTTTACGTTGGCAACGTCGCCGGGCGCACAGCCGCCATCGACGCCTTTTCAGGCGAACGGATCTGGACCGCCAATGATGGTGCTGTCAGCCCGGTCTGGCCCGTGGGCAACGCGGTCTTTTTGGTCAACGACATCAACGAACTCGTGCGCCTTGATGCGGCAACTGGCACCGCCGTCTGGCGCACCCAATTGCCGCAATTCGAAGAGGGCGGCGTCTTTCGCCAGCGCCGTTCGGTCTATGCCCATTACGGCCCGGTGCTGGCAGGTGGCCGCCTGATCGTTGCCTCCTCTGACGGTCAGGTGCGGGCCTTTGATCCCCGCTCTGGCGCGCTCGTCGGCAATGCCGCCTTGCCCGGTGGGGCCGCATCGCACCCCGCCGTTGCCGGTGGTACGCTTTATGTGGTGACCAAGGCCGGGCAGTTGGTGGCTTTCCGTTAGCGCACGGATGGTGTATCGCCCCGGCTCTGATAGGCCGGAGTCGCAAAGATGACCTTTACCCTTGCCATTGTGGGGCGTCCCAATGTGGGCAAATCCACGCTGTTCAACCGTCTGGTTGGCAAGAAACTCGCCCTGGTCGATGACCAGCCCGGCGTGACGCGCGATTTGCGCGAAGGCGAAGCACGGCTCGGTGATCTGCGGTTCACAGTGATTGACAGCGCCGGTCTGGAAGACGCCACCGACGACAGCCTGCAGGGCCGTATGCGTCGCCTGACCGAACGTGCCGTTGAAATGGCCGATGTCTGCCTCTTCATGATCGACGCCCGTGCCGGTGTGCTGCCCACGGACGAAATTTTCGCCGACATCCTGCGCAAGAAAAACGCCAACGTGATCCTCGCGGCCAACAAGTCCGAAGGCAAAGCGGGCGAAGCCGGGTTCCTTGAGGCTTATGGCCTTGGCTTGACCGAACCGATCCGCCTGTCTGCCGAACATGGCGAAGGGCTGGATGAACTTTATCACATGCTGCTGCCACTGGCCGATCAGTTCGCCGAACGCGCCGCGGCCGATGCGCCCGAAACCGATGTGGACGTCGGCGAAGATGACGAAGACGTAGCCCGCGTGCCGACACAGAACAAACCGCTGCAAATCGCTGTGGTTGGCCGCCCCAATGCGGGTAAGTCCACGCTTGTGAACAAGATCCTCGGCGAAGAACGCCTGCTGACCGGGCCAGAAGCGGGCATCACCCGTGATGCAATTTCCGTGCAAACCGACTGGGGCGGTGTGCCCATGCGCATCTTTGACACCGCTGGCATGCGCAAAAAGGCCAAGGTGCAGGAAAAGCTCGAAAAGCTCTCGGTCAGCGACGGGTTGCGTGCCGTCAAGTTTGCTGAAGTCGTTGTTGTCCTTCTCGACGTCGAAATCCCCTTTGAACAGCAGGACCTGCGCATCGCTGATCTGGCAGAGCGTGAAGGCCGCGCCGTGATCATTGCGGTCAACAAATGGGACGTCGAAGACGAAAAACAGGACAAGCTGAAAAAGCTGAAACAAGAATTTGCGCGCATGTTGCCGCAGCTCAAGGGCGCGCCGCTGATCACCGTGTCGGCCAAGACGGGTCGGGGCCTAGATCGTCTGCAAGAGGCGATCATGCGCGCCCATGACGTCTGGAACCGCCGCGTCACCACCGCTCAGTTGAACCGCTGGTTGACCGGCATGCTTGAACAGCACCCGCCGCCCGCACCGGGCGGCAAGCGGATCAAGATGCGCTACATGACGCAAGTCAAAACCCGTCCGCCGGGCTTTGTGGTGATGACCTCATTCCCCGATCAAGTGCCAGCATCCTACACCCGCTATCTGGTCAATGGCCTGCGCGAGGATTTCGACATGCCCGGTACGCCGATCCGGCTGACCTTGCGGGATCAGGGCGACAAGAACCCCTACAAGGGCAAGAAGTCGTCCCAGCCCTCGCGCCTGTCAAAGCACCTCAAGAAGGGTAGCTAAGCCTCTGAAACGCTGCTGTTTCTCAGTGTCATAGCAATCAGCAAGGCCGCGCCAATTGCGGCCGCCGCTGACACGGCAATCACCTGCGTCTGATTGCTGACAATGATACCGATCAGTGCCCAAACGACCGTTAATCCGTATTCTGGCGCACCGGGTTTGCGGCGCATGACGCCCACCGTGACGACAAGCGCACAGGCAATGCCGATCAAAGCCCAGCCAAAGCTATCGGTCAGTATTGCATACCCCGCCGCGGTACTGCCAAGCGACACGAATGACGCGGCCGTCAACCAACCGGCATAAATGCCGATGGGCGCTTGCAGCCACCAGCGATCCGCATCCGGTGCGCGCAGCAACGCAAGGATGGCGAAACCCGCCATAATGAAGATGGTGACCGTGGCCCAAATCGCGCTGGCGTTGGCAATCGACAACCACGGCACACCAACCGCCAGACTGACGATCAACGGCTGGCGCGCGGCCTTCCAGTCCGCTGCATGACGTCGCCGCAACAAGCCATAGCCCGCCGACACCAGCAGCCAACCATAGATCAACCCCCAGATCGCGAAGGCATAACCCGCTGGCTGGATCGGCGGATCAATTTGAGGATTGGGCAGTTGGTCTTCAGTAAATCCCATAAAGGGCGAGGTCAGCGCCGGGGCGACTGCAAAGGCCAGGGCGAGTGCAAAGGTAAGAAAAGCGGTCATCGGGTCTCTGTCAGGTTCAAGGAAGGTCGGGAACACCTGACTTGTGGCACATTGCACTTTTGGCAAGGATAACGTCATTTCAATCGGGACGATTGGCATGAAACGCATTGCAATTTTCTGCGACGGGACGTGGAACAGACACGACTCAAAGTCGCAAACCAACGTCGTGCGCATGGCGCGCGCCGTCAAACAGACGGCAGATGACAAGATATCTCAGCAGATCTTTTATTTCATGGGTGTGGGCTCTGGGCGTGGGTCCAATGCGCTGGCGCGCTTCACGGACCGTGCGATGGGCGGCGCGCTTGGCTGGGGCCTGATCCAGAACATTGAAGACGCCTACCGCAGCCTTGTGTTTTCCTATGAACCGGGCGACGAAATCTATATATTTGGCTTCTCGCGCGGGGCCTATACCGCGCGGTCCCTTGCGGGCCTGCTACGCGCCGTCGGCATCTGCCCGCGCGAAAACGCGCATCGCATCCCCGAAGCGATCGAGGAATACCGCCGCCCCAAACATGACATACGCGACGCTAATCACCCGTCCAAATTTCTGTGGCGGGCCGAATTTGCGCCTGACACCGCCACCACCCCGGAAGAACTGGCATGGCGTCAGAAATCCCGCCCTGGCAATCCGGTGTTGCTGGACATCAAGTTTCTGGGGGTTTGGGACACGGTGGGCGCAATGGGTGTGCCGGGCTATTGGATGGCCGCACCCTTGCTGAACAGCAGGCATCAATTTCACGACACCGAACTGTCGGAAACCGTGAAATCCGCGCGCCATGCCGTGGCGCTGGATGAGCGGCGCAAAACCTTTCCGCCAACGCAATGGAGCAATCTGGAATTCCTCAACGCCAAGCGCCTTGGCCTGCCCACCGACCTGCCGCTTGATCCCGACACCGCACCCAATTGGGACTACCGCGAAGAATGGTTTCCCGGCGATCACGGGTCCATCGGCGGCGGGGGCGATCAACGCGGGCTGGCCGCCTATAGCTTTGATTGGGTGGCCGAGGGTGCGCAAGCCGCTGGCCTTGATCTGCGGCCAGAGGTCCGCGCGCGCATTGAAAAGCAACGCAATATCCTTGGCCCGCTGAACGCCACGACGCGACCCAGACTGCCCAACAAGTTGCTGGCGCTCAGCAGTAAAGACCGTGACGGCCCACATGATCTGTGCTGCGTGGCGGATGCCGCGCGTGAACGCTTTGCAAAGACTGCAGGCGCATACCAACCCGGCGCATTGCGCTGGGTGATCGCGCGCCTGCAAGCCCTTTTGAGTTAGGTCAGCGCGCCGTCTGCCGTGATCCGCGTCTTGCCGCGCAGATAGGGATGCAAGGCCGCAGGCAGATCAACTGATCCATCCTCTTGCTGGCCGTTTTCCAGCACCGCAATCAGCGCGCGCCCCACGGCCAGACCGGACCCGTTCAGCGTATGCACGAACTGCGGCTTGCCGCCGCCTGCGGGCTTGAACCGCGCGTTCATGCGCCGCGCCTGATAATCCCCCGCGACCGAGACAGAGCTGATCTCGCGATAGGTATTCTGCCCGGGCAGCCAAACCTCGATGTCATGGGTCTTGCGCATGCCCGCACCCAGATCGCCCGTGCAAAGCACCACGGTGCGATAGGCAAGCCCCAGTTTTTCAAGGATTTTCTCGGCACACCCGGTCATCCGCTGATGTTCTGCATCCGAATGGTCGGGATGGCAGATCGACACCATTTCGACCTTTTCGAACTGGTGCTGGCGCAACATGCCCGACGTATCGCGCCCGGCACTCCCTGCCTCGGACCGGAAACACTGGGTATGGGCCACATAGCGGCGCGGCAGATAATCCTCATCCACCGTCACACCATTCACGATATTGGTCAGCGTCACTTCGGCGGTGGGGATCAGCCACCAGCCGTTTGTGGTTTGATAGCTGTCCTCGCCAAACTTTGGCAGTTGCCCGGTGCCGATCATCATCTCTTCACGGACAAGCACGGGCGTGATGGTTTCGGTCAACCCGTGTTCTTCCACATGCACATCGAGCATGAACTGCGCCAGCGCCCGGTGCAGCCGCGCAACCGCGCCCGACAGCAGGACAAAGCGGCTTCCAGATAGCTTCGCGGCAGTTTCAAAATCCATGCCGTCCTGCACGGCGGGGATTTCATAGTGCTCTTTGGGATCAAAGCTGAAATTGCGCGGGCTGCCTGCGCGGCGAATTTCGACGTTGTCGTCCTCGTCTTCGCCGTCAGGCACATCGTCATAGGGCAGGTTCGGGATCGCCAGCAGCAGATCGTGCAGCTCTGTGTCATGCGCCTTGGCGGCCTCTTGCAGGCTGGCAATTTCGCCCTTCTTTTCAGCGACCAGCGCGCGCAGGCGTTCAAACTCTGCTTCGTCCCCACGCCCCTTGGCTGCGCCAACTTCCTTGGCGGCCTTATTGGCCTCCGCCTGTGCATCCTCGGCCTTTTGAATAGCCGCACGCCGGGCGCTGTCGATGTCCAGCACGCGGGATGACATCGCATCCATCCCGCGACGAGAAAGGGCGGCATCAAATGCGCCGGGGTTCTCACGGATGGTTTTGATGTCATGCATCGGATCATTCCTTTGGTTGATAGGGTGCGGGTCATATGCCTGATTAGGACCCGCCCGAAAAGGGGGCGCAGGCCGCGTGATTGCATAAAACTGCGCCCTTCGGTCGCGTCAGCGCCCTTTGGGACTGGTGCAGCGCGCTGCCATTCATATATGGCCTGTCAAAGCAGTGCATCCGCGCGCCCCAAATGGGCGCAACGACGGTTGCCAATCAGGGGTGCGGCACATAATGTGCCGCGACTTTCGCGCATGGGGCAATCCCGTAGCGCATGACCAGTAAAAGGGACGACCATGCAGGGTATTGGCCAAATCATTCCGCTCTTGTTGATCTTCGGGATCATGTATTTCCTGTTGATCCGGCCACAGCAGAAAAAGCTGAAGGAACATCAGGCCATGGTGGCGGCCCTGCGCCGCGGTGACCGCGTGATCACCCAAGGGGGCATCGTCGGCAAAGTGACCAAGGTCAAGGAAGACGACAACGAGATCGAGGTCGAGATCGCAAGCGGCGTCAACGTCCGCGTTGTGCGCTCGACCATCGCTACCGTTCTGAACAAGACCGAGCCTGCAAAATAAGCCTGAAGGGCGCACCTGATGCTGAATATCTCTCCGTTCCGGCAGGTCATGATCTGGCTGACGGTGGCCGTTGGCCTATTGCTGGCGATGCCCAATGGGTTTTACCCGCGGGTAGAGGCCCACAATGACGCCATCGCCACCGGGGCAGAGGACAGCAGCTGGCCGTCTTTCCTGCCTTCTGGCCTCGTGAACCTTGGCCTTGATCTGCGCGGCGGTGCGCATCTGCTGGCAGAGGTGCATGTGACAGACGTGCACGAGGCAATTATGCTGGCCACATGGCCAGAAGTCCGCGATGCGCTGGCCGCAGAGCGTGACACCGTCGGCTTTGTCGAACGCGATGAATCGGCCGCACCCAATATCCTGCGGGTGCGCATTTCCGAACCCACCGGCATCGACCGCGCGCTTGAAATCGTGCGTGGCCTTGCGCGGCCCGTGCAGTCGATCACCGGGGTCGGCACCACCGACATCGTCGTCAGCAATCAGGGCCCGCTGATCACGATTGAACTTTCCGAAGCGGAACAGGCCGCCATCGACGAACGCACCATGCAGCAGTCGCTGGAAATTATCCGCCGCCGCATTGATGAGGCGGGCACACGCGAACCCACCATCCAGCGCCAGGGCGTTGATCGCGTACTTGTGCAGGTGCCCGGCGTCGGCTCTGCGCAAGAGGTCAAGGATTTGATCGGCCAGACAGCGCAGCTGACGTTTCAGCCTGTTGTGAACCGCGCATCTTCAGCTGACCAACCCGCAGGCGCTGGCAATGAAACCCTGCCATCCATCGACGAAGAAGGCGTGTTCTACATCCTCGAACAGCAACCCGTTGTGACGGGCGAGGAATTGGTCGATGCCCAGCCCGCCTTTGACCAAAACGGGCGGCCCGCCGTCAACTTCCGCTTCAACGTCTCGGGCGCACGTAAATTCGGCGACTATACGCTGGACAACATCGGCTCACCTTTTGCCATCGTGCTGGATGATCAGGTGATCAGCGCCCCCGTTATCCAAAGCCATATTCCCGGCGGGTCCGGCATCATCACCGGCAACTTCTCAGTCGAGGAATCGACCGAACTTGCGATCCTGCTCAGGGCAGGGGCCTTGCCCGCAGAACTCACCTTTCTCGAAGAACGCACTATCGGACCGGAACTTGGACAAGACAGCATTGATGCGGGCAAGGTCGCTTGCCTCGTCGCGGGCCTTGCCGTGCTGCTTTACATGTTTGCGAGCTACGGCCTCTTTGGGGTCTTTGCCAACGTGGCCCTTGTGGTCAACGTCGGTCTGATCTTTGGCCTTCTGTCCCTGATCGGGGCTACGTTAACATTGCCGGGTATCGCGGGCATCGTCTTGACCATCGGTATGGCGGTGGACGCCAACGTGATCGTCTTTGAGCGAATCCGCGAAGAACTCAAAACCGCCAAAGGACCGGCACGCGCGATCGAACTGGGCTATGAAAAGGCGCTGTCGTCGATCATCGATGCCAACACCACAACCTTTATCACCGCGCTGATCCTTTATGTCATGGGCTCTGGCCCTGTGCGCGGCTTTGCCATCACGCTGGGCCTTGGGATCATCACATCGGTCTTCACGGCCATCTTCGTCACACGTGCGCTGATCGCGATTTGGTTCGCCCGTCGTCGCCCCAAAACAATCGAGGTCTGAAGATGCGCCTGAGACTGGTCAAGGAAACCACCAATTTCGACTTCTTCAGCCGCGCGCGGCTTTGGCTTGGCATCTCGATGGCGTTGATCGTAGTGGCGTTGATCTCATTTGCGATCCAGGGCCTGAACTACGGCATCGACTTTCAGGGCGGGACTTCGATACGCACCGATGGCGAGGTCGCCGTCGACGTCGGCGCCTATCGCGCAGCCCTTGAGCCGCTCGAATTGGGCGATGTCTCGATCACAGAGGTGTTCGACCCCACGTTCGAGGCTGACCAAAACGTCGCAATGATCCGTATTTCTGC
Source organism: Yoonia sp. R2331 (assembly GCF_041103235.1). NCBI lineage: Bacteria > Pseudomonadati > Pseudomonadota > Alphaproteobacteria > Rhodobacterales > Paracoccaceae > Cognatiyoonia > Cognatiyoonia denitrificans. The sequence goes on from NZ_JBGCUN010000001.1 coordinate 1,138,980, forward strand.
ACAAGAAGGCGATGAGGCCGTATCTTCGGACACAGTCGCCGCAGTGATGGCCGCGCTCCAATCAGTCGACCCCACGATTGACCAGACATCCGTTGAATCCGTCGGCCCCAAGGTCTCGGGCGAATTGATCCGTACAGCATTCATCGCCGTCGCCCTCGCGGTTGTGGCGATCCTGTTCTACATCTGGCTGCGCTTTGAATGGCAGTTTGCCGTGGGCGCGGTGTTGGCACTGGTCCACGACGTGGCCCTGACCGTTGGTATCTTCTCAGAACTGCAAATCCGCTTTGACCTTGCCATTGTCGCGGCCCTTCTGACCATCGTCGGTTATTCGATCAACGACACGGTGATCGTCTTTGACCGCGTCCGTGAAAACCTGCGCAAATACAAGAAACGCGACCTCAAAGAGGTGTTGAACGTCTCGATCAACGAAACCCTCAGCCGGACCTTGATGACCTCCGGCACGACACTGCTGGCGCTTCTGGCGCTCTTTGTGCTGGGCGGTGATGTGATCCGTGGCTTTGTCTTTGCGATGATGTGGGGCGTGGTGATCGGCACATATTCCTCGATCTTCGTGGCCACCGCGATCCTGCTGGTGCTGGGCGTCAAGCGGGACTGGTCCAAGCAGAACCTCGACAAAGGCAACCGCTATGCGGATATCGACGCCTGATGCGCCTCAATGAGGTGACATATACCGATGCCAAGCCCGTGGATGGCTATGGCCCCGGCTTTTTCCGCATTGGCGGTCAAGTCTTCGAAGGGCCTGTGCTTGTGCTGCCAACTGGTGTCAGCTCATGGGGCGGCTATACCGACACCGACACCCTGTCGAAGGCCGACATTGACGTGGTCTTCGTCGGCACCGGTGCAGATGTCGCCCATGTGCCTGCCGATTTCCGCACCACGCTGGAAGAGGCGGGGCTGGGGGTTGAGGCGATGGCCTCTCCCGCCGCCTGCCGCACCTACAACGTGCTGCTCAGCGAAGGGCGGCGCGTGGCGCTGGCCCTGATCCCGGTCTAGGCGCGATGCTCGCGGTCAAGGATTTGGCCTGCGCGCGCGGCGGTGTCCCGGTCCTTGAAAACCTGTCCTTTGACGTCGCCGCCGGTCAGGCGCTTGTGCTGCGCGGCCCCAACGGTGTCGGCAAAACCACCCTGTTGCGCACGCTCGCGGGCCTGCAACCGGCGCTGCGTGGCACGATTGATTACCCCGATGGTGCAGGTGCCTATGCCAGCCATGCAGACGGGGTCAAGACCGCGCTGACCGTGACAGAGAATCTGACATTTTGGGCCGATGTCCACGACCGCCCCATGCCCGATGGCATTCTTACGGCCTTCGATTTGGATGATTTGCGTGACCGCATGGCTGGCACGCTCAGCGCGGGTCAAAAGCGCAGGCTGGGCCTTGCGCGTTTGGGCGTGATCGGCCGCGACGTGTTGTTTCTGGACGAACCCACCGTGTCGCTCGACCGGTTCAGTGTGAAACTGTTTGCCGATTGGATGCGCGACCACCACCTTGCCGCTGGCGGCTGCGCTGTGATCGCCACCCACATCGACCTTGGCCTTGACGCGCCCGAACTGGACCTGACCCCCTTTGTCGCGGCCCCCGATGCAGGCGGCGGCAGTGATGAGGCGTTTCTATGAAGGCGCTGATCCTGCGCGATCTGCGCCTAGCCGTGCGGGCAGGGGGCGGCTTTGGACTTGGTCTTGCCTTCTTTCTGATCGTTGTGGTGCTGGTCCCCTTCGGTGTGGGACCAGAGCGCGAGGTTCTGGCCCGCATCGCCCCCGGCATCCTCTGGGTAGCGTCCCTTTTGGCGGCACTCCTGTCGCTCGATCGGATTTTTGCGCTTGATTTTGAGGATGGGTCGCTGGCACTTCTCGCGACTTCGCCGATCCCGGCCGAGGGCGTGGTACTGGCCAAGGCCGTCGCGCATTGGATCACCACTGGCCTGCCGCTGACCCTTGCCGCACCCGTGTTGGGCTTTTTGCTGCACCTGCCGCCACAGGGCTACGGCATCTTGCTGCTGTCCCTGCTGCTGGGCACGCCTGCGCTGTCGATGATCGGCACCTTTGGGGCGGCCCTGACCGTCGGCCTGCGCCGCGGCGGGCTGTTGCTGTCACTGCTGGTGCTGCCGCTCTATGTCCCGACCTTGATCTTCGGGGCAGAGGCGGTGCGCCGTGGCATCGACGGGCTGTCCACTACCGCGCCCCTGATGCTGCTTGCCGCGATCACTGCGGCCTCGGTTGCGCTGCTTCCGTTTGCGGCTGCGACCGTGTTGCGCATCAACCTGCGGTGATGGGGGATTGAGCCTGTGGAACCAGAGGACTAGTTAGGCGTCATGTCATTGTGGGAACTCGCAAATCCGAAACGTTTCATGGGCTGGACAGCCCCGGTTTTGCCGTGGGCCTTTGGTGGTGCGGCACTCTGCCTTGGCATTGGGCTAATCTGGGGTTTTTTCTTCACGCCAGACGACTTCCGGCAGGGCTCAACCGTCAAAATCATCTACCTGCACGTGCCCTCGGCGCTGATGGCGATCAACACGTGGTTCATGATGCTGGTCGCTTCACTGATCTGGTTGATCCGGCGGCACCACGTCTCGGCCCTTGCGGCCAAAGCGGCGGCCCCGGTCGGCATTGTCATGACGCTTATGGCGCTGTTCACCGGCGCCATCTGGGGCCAGCCGATGTGGGGCACCTATTGGGCGTGGGATCCGCGCCTGACCTCTTTTTTGATCCTGTTCCTGTTCTATCTGGGCTACGTCGCCCTTTGGGCTGCGATCGAGGATGCAGATACCGCCGCAGACCTGACGTCAATTCTGTGTCTCGTCGGCTCTGTCTTTGCGATCCTGTCGCGGTATGCGGTGAACTTCTGGAACCAGGGCCTGCACCAAGGCGCATCCCTGTCGCTCGACGCCGAGGAAAACGTGGCTGACGTCTTCTGGATCCCGCTGCTGGTCTGCATCGCAGGCTTCGTTCTGTTGTTCATCGCCCTTGTCTTGCTGCGCACACGCACTGAAATCCGCGCCCGCCGGATCAAGGCCCTGATGGCGAGGGCCGCGCGTGCCTGATCTGGGAAAATACGCCGTCGAAGTGCTGGCCGCCTACGGTGTCAGCCTGACCCTTTTGGTCCTGATCGTTTGGTTGTCCGTGCGTCGGTCGCGCGCTGTCAAAGCGGCATTGGAAAAGGTGGAACATGGCTAAGGTCTCGCCACTTCTTGTAATCCCCCCGGTGGTCTTTGCAGCCCTTGCCGGGCTCTTCTTTGCTGGCTTGATGCGCGACAACGCAGGAGAGATCCCCTCGACCCTGGTGGGCCAACAAGCCCCCGGTGTCCCGGCAGAGGCTGTGCCGGGCACCACCCAATTGACGGATGCAGATTTGCGCAGTGGCGAGGTCACGCTGGTCAACTTCTGGGCCTCATGGTGTCCGCCGTGCCGCGCCGAACACCCCAACTTGCTGGCCTTGCAGGCGGATGGGGTGCGCATCGCAGGCGTGAATTTCCGGGATGCCGCCGATGATGCCAGCGCCTATCTGATCGAGGACGAAAACCCGTTCTTCGCCACCGGCTTTGATCCGCGCGGGCGCATCGCAATTGACTGGGGTGTGACCGCACCGCCAGAGACCTTTATCGTCGATGGCGACGGCACCGTGCTCTTCCGTTACATTGGGCCGCTTGTCGCCTCGGACTATGAACAGCGGTTCCTGCCCGAACTGGAAAAAGCATTGGCGCGCTGACATCCATCTTTGGATGGATAGGCAGAGTGGCCGGGCTGGCCTAGACTTTGCCGTGATGCAGATACGATACCACTTCGCTACGGCTCCGCAGGTTCAGCGCAGTCAGGATCGCGTGGACATGGTCCTTGACCGTGGCCGGGCTGATGTCCAACGCCCGCGCAATCGCCTTGTTCGACAGGCCTTGGGCCACAAGGGCGCAGACCTCTTGCTGGCGCGGCGTCAGCCCCTCGGGCAGGGGCGGCGCACTGCGCTGCGCGATGATGACCGGTGCGCCCAGCGTTTCGGTTGTGCTGAAATCCACACTGACATCCGTGCCTGCCTGCGCCAACTGCGCCAAAGCGGCCACCGATTGCCACGGCGCATCATCCTGCCCCAGCGCCGCAAGCGCCCGGCCCAGATGCGCCTTTTCGTCTTCCGTCAACATAAAGGACCCCTTTGATGCTACCCACCCAGATTGCGAACTTCTTTCTGGCCATGCAAGCCGGGAAGGCCGGGGCAGAGGCTCTGGCCGCCCATTTTGCCGAAGATGCGGTCTATGAAGAACCCTTTACCGGTGAAACCCGCCGCCACACCGGCCGCGACGCGGTCATGCAGGCGATGGCGCTGGGTTGGGACAACCCGATGCCCGACATGCGTATCAATGTGGACCGGGTTGAAACGAATGGTGCCGTGATCGACCTCGACTGGACCTGTTTTTCACCCGCCATCCCCGGCGGGCAGGGGCGCGGTCACAACCGCTATGTGATGCGCGACGGCTTGATCGCGGAACTGGTGACAACATTGGAAGGACCGAAACCATGAACACATCTCCCGAAGTCGATGCATGGCTCGCCGCCTACGACAACCCACAGAAAGACCTTGTTGCCGCCGTCCGAGAGGCCATTCTGGCCGCCGATGACCGCGTGACCGAATGTATCAAATGGCAGGCGCCCACCTTCGTCTACAAGGGCAACATCGCGTCGTTCTTTCCCAAGGCCAAAAAACACGCCTCACTGATGTTCCACAAGGGCGCGACCATCCCCGGCAACTGGCCAGCCTTGGAAGGCGACGCCGCTGAGGGCCGCTCGATGAAGTTCGCCGATGCCGACGACCTCGCAGCCAAACGGGACCAACTGGTGGGCGTGGTAAAGGCGTGGTGCGACATGCAGGATGGGTAGGGGCAAAATGCGGACCAAACCACCGTCCACCTAACGCGAGACAGAACCATCCAAGCGCAACCGCCCGGCGCAAGTCCGGGCACTGCCCGACCTCCCCCAGGAGGGCAGTTTTGCAACCTCTCAAGCCGAATGACGTCGGACATGTGGCGTTGCCACGCGCCACAGGACGGTTGCGGATGCCCTCCAGGTCGGGCAGTGCCCGGACTTGGCATGATGTCGCTCAGGACGCAATTCAGCCATCCAAACAAAAAAGCCCCGCAAAAGCGGGGCTTTGTTTGTCAGACAGTAGGCTGCTTAAGCCGCCGCAGCCAAGTTCCGCAGCACATAGTGCAGCACACCACCATGTTCGATGTACTCAACCTCGATCGCGGTATCGATGCGGCATTTGACCTTGATCGACTTCGTCGCGCCATCCGCCATCGTGATATGCGCATCCACCACCTGCAGGGGCTGCACGCTGTCCAATCCGTCAATGCTGACCACCTCGTCGCCGGTCAGGCCCAGCGTCTTGCGGGTGTCACCACCGGTAAACTCGAACGGGATCACGCCCATGCCAACAAGGTTGGAGCGGTGAATCCGCTCAAAGCTCTCCGCGATCACGGCCTTCACGCCCAGCAGGTTCGTGCCCTTCGCTGCCCAGTCGCGCGACGATCCAGCCCCATACTGCTCGCCGCCAAAGATCACCAGCGGTGTGCCATTGGCCTGATGCGCCATCGCGGCCTCAAAGATCGAGGTCTGCGCGCCATCGGGCCCCTTGGTATAGCCGCCTTCAACACCATCCAGCATCTCATTCTTGATACGGATGTTGGCGAATGTCCCGCGCATCATCACCTCGTGATTGCCGCGGCGCGACCCGTAAGAGTTGAACTCGCGCACCGGCACCTGCCGTTCGATCAGATACTTGCCTGCGGGCGTCGTGTCCTTGAAGGCACCGGCCGGGCTGATGTGGTCGGTTGTAATCATATCGCCCAGGATCGCGAGCACCTTGGCATCCTTCAGGTTGCTGATCGTGCCGGGTTCCTTGGCCATGCCCTGAAAGTATGGCGGGTTCTGTACATAGGTCGAGGTTGCGGGCCAGTCGTAAGTCTCGGAATCCGTCACCTCAACCGACTGCCACTTTTCATCGCCCTTGAAGACGTCCGCGTATTTCTTCTGGAACGCTTCGCGGGTGACTGTCTTTTCAACAAGCGCGTTGATCTCTGCAGAGGTTGGCCAGATGTCTTTCAGATAGACGTCATTGCCGTCCTTGTCCTGTGCAATGGGATCGGTTGCCAGATTAATGTCCATCGTCCCGGCCAGCGCATAGGCCACCACCAAGGGCGGAGAGGCGAGGTAGTTGGCCCGCACATCAGGCGAAATCCGGCCTTCAAAGTTCCGGTTGCCTGACAGAACTGACGTGGCCACCAAATCGCCTTCTGCGATGGCCTCTGACAGCTCTTTCTGGATCGGACCAGAGTTGCCGATGCAGGTCGTGCAGCCATAGCCCACAAGGTTGAACCCGATCTTGTCCAGATCCTCTTGCAGGCCCGCAGCCTCCAGATATTCGCTCACAACCTGGCTACCCGGCGCCAGCGATGTCTTGACCCACGGCTTGCGGTCCAGACCTAAGGCCGCCGCCTTGCGGGCCACAAGGCCTGCGCCGATCATCACATATGGGTTCGAGGTATTGGTGCAGGACGTGATCGAGGCGATCACCACCTTGCCGCTTTCAAGCGTGTAGTCCTCGCCCGCGACGGCAACTTCCTTGCCCATCGGGCGCTTGAAGGTCTCTTCCATTTCCTTGGCGAAAGCTGACTTGGCGTCCGTCAGGGCCACATAGTCCTGCGGCCGCTTCGGCCCGGAAATCGCGGGGACAATCGTGCCCATGTCCAGCTTCAGCCTCGAGGAATAAACGGGCGCATAATCGGCATCACGCCAGAACCCGTTTTCCTTGGCATAAGCCTCGACCAGCGCGATCCGGTCTTCGTCCCGGCCCGTGTTGCGCAGGTAGCGCAGAGTTTCGCCGTCAATCGGGAAGAAACCGCAAGTCGCACCATATTCCGGTGCCATGTTGGCGATTGTCGCCCGGTCGGCGAGTGGCAGGCGGTCCAGACCGTCGCCAAAGAATTCCACGAACTTCGACACAACACCGTGTTCGCGCAGCATCTCGACCACTTTCAGCACAAGGTCCGTACCGGTCGTGCCTTCCATCATCTCGCCCGTCAGCTCAAAGCCCACAACTTCGGGGATCAGCATGGAAATCGGCTGACCCAGCATCGCGGCCTCTGCCTCGATCCCGCCAACACCCCATCCAAGGACGGCCAGACCGTTGACCATCGTGGTGTGGCTGTCGGTGCCAACCAGCGTATCGGGATAAGCGACCTCCTCACCGTTCTGGTCAGTGTCGGTCCAGACGGTCTGCGCCAAATACTCCAGGTTCACCTGATGGCAAATGCCTGTGCCCGGCGGCACCACGCGGAAGTTATTGAACGCCGATTGGCCCCATTTCAGGAACTGATAGCGTTCCATGTTGCGCTCATACTCGCGGTCCACGTTCATCTGGAACGCACGCGGGTTGCCGAACTCGTCAATCATGACCGAGTGGTCGATGACCAGATCCACCGGGTTCAGCGGGTTGATCTGCTGGGCGTCACCGCCAAGGGCCACAATCCCGTCACGCATCGCGGCAAGGTCGACCACGGCAGGCACGCCGGTGAAGTCCTGCATCAGCACGCGGGCAGGGCGGTACGCAATCTCGCGTGGGTTTTGACCGCCCTTGGTGGCCCAGTCCGAAAACGCCTTGATGTCGTCGGTGGTGACAGTCTTGCCGTCCTCAAACCGCAGCATGTTTTCCAACACCACTTTCAGCGCGGCAGGCAGCTTGGAAAAATCGCCCAGGCCTGCGGCCTCTGCCGCAGCAATGGAATAATAGGCAACCGACTGATCGCCTACAGTCAGGGTTTTACGGGTCTTTGCGGTATCAATGCCGACTGTGACGGTCATGATTTTCCCCTTTTGGCTATGGAATTTTGGCTGTTGAGGCGCTTTTGCCCCAAGGCGCGGACAGGTTCAAGCATTTTCGGCATACAATTGCATACATTTCTATTGTGGCCTTGAAACATCCCTCACCAATACGTCGCAATTGGTTGATTGGTCATTACAGTCCTTGGCCGATAGACCGATCTTGTACACGAAAATGAACGGGATTCGATATGCGCCGACTGCTTGCTGCCCTTGCCCTGACAACCACCCTGACCGGTGGTGCCGCGTCTGCGGACACGGTGATCGAGCTTTATACCTCGCAAGGCTGTTCCAGCTGTCCGCCTGCTGACGCGATGCTGGCGCAGCTTGCGACGCGGGGGGACGTCATTCCACTGGCGCTGCATGTCGATTACTGGGACTATCTGGGGTGGAAGGATGACCTTGCCAGCCCTGCGTTCACCCGCCGCCAAAAGGGCTTTGCCGAGGCTGCAGGCTCTGCCACAGTCTACACGCCGCAAATGGTGATCGGCGGGGTGGACCATGTGATCGGCTCGCGTCCGATGCAGGTGATGGATGCAATCCAGGCTCATAATGCCGCCGCTGATCGGGTGTCCGTCACCCTGTCACGGTCGGGCGACCGTCTGCAAATCAACGCGACCGGTCGCGGCGCACTGCCGCGCGAGGCTGTTGTACAGGTCGTGCGCTATGTGCCTGCCGTTACCCGCGACATTAAGCGCGGTGAGAACGCCGGCAAGACAATCACATACACAAATACTGTAACCTCTTGGCAGGTCGCGGGCCGCTGGAACCCGCAACAGCCGCTGTCCATGCAGGCGCAGGTCACAGGTGCAGAACCGGTTGTGGTGATCATCCAGGACGGCACCTCTGGCCCGATCCTCGGGGCCGCGCGCCTGCGCTAAATCCGGCCCTGCTTGTTTTTCCAACGGCGATGCACCCAGAACCATTGTTCGGGCGTCTGATGCACGCGTGCGGCCAGCCGGGCGTTCATTTCGGCTGTCATGGTGATCGGGTCACTTAGGGCAATCGGTGCTTCAACCACGATGTCAAAGTGCAATCCGTCCGCTTTGCGCGTGCCAAAATAGGGCAGCACCAGCGCATCGAATTTCAGCGCCATATCCGCCGCCGAGGTCGCCGTCATCGCGGTCCGTCCCATGAAATCAATCGGTTCACCTGCATCACTGTTGACATCAAACAGCAGCGTGCCCATCCCACCTGATTTAAGGTGCCGCGCAAAGCCGATCGTGCCCTTTGACCCCTGTGCAAACACCGGACCGCCCCAGGATGTCATGGTCTTGGCGTAATGTGCGTTGAAATAGGCATTCGCCATCGGACGATAAAGCCCGCCAATGGTGTGCCCCAACCGGGTCAACACCTGCCGGGGCGCTTCGTGATTGCCAAAATGCCCCGTCACAAAAATCACGGGCCGCGCCTTTGCAGCTGCCTCCGCGAGGGCAAGCATGCCTTCACCGGTGGCTTCGGTCCCTCGCAAATGCCGGGCAAAGTCCTGATGGGAATAGTTTTCGATCAGCGTCCGACCAAAATTGTCGCAAACCGCCCCGGCAATCTGGCGGCGTTTGACGTCTGGCATGTCGGGATAGATCAGCGCCAGATTGCGCATCGCCCGACGCCGATAGCCCGCCAGCGGGCCAATCGCGCGGCGCAATGTGCTGCCCATCATCGGCACGCGGCTGGCGTAGGGCAGGCGCATCACGCTGCCGATCAGCCCGCGCAGCGCGCGATCAGCCAGCCAATCGGTGCGGTCCGTCATGGCGTGCGGGCAAGCCCGGTGCCGATCATGCTGTCGCGCGTGACCAGTGCTGCCAGATCATCTGTTCCCCAACCCTCGGTGCCTGCTGGCCGGTTTGGGATCACGATATAGCGCATATCGGCGGTGCTGTCGTGCACCCGCACTTCGACCGTGTCGGGCAAGGTGACGCCAAATTCGGCGAGCACCCGGCGCGGTTCACGCACCGTGCGGGACCGGTAGGCGCGCGATTTATACCAATCAGGCGGTAACCCCAGCAGGTTGCGCGGGTAGCACGAACACAAGGTACACACGACCACATTGTGCAGTTTGGGCGTGTTGGGCAGCGCGATCAGCTTCATCGGACCAATGTCATAACCCATCTCTGCCGTGGCCTTTGACCCATCGGCAAGCAGCGCCTTTGCAAAATTCGGGTCCGTCCAGAAGCGGGCAACAACTGCGGCCCCCATCGCCGGGTTGCGCGCATCCATCGCATCAATTTGGCCTGCAATCTCGGTCGCTGTGGTGACGCCTTTTTCCACCAGCAATTCGCGCACAGCGATTTCCAGCGTTTGCCAATAGGTCAGCGGATGGTCGTCATCCGGCCGATAGGGATGGCCTGACGGTGACAAATGATCGTGGTGGTCATGGGGCATCTGCGGGCTCCAGCCAATGGGCATAAATTTCGGCCTCAAGCGTGTCTTCAGGCCGCTCTGCGCCAGCACCCCACAGATCACCCATTCGAAACCGCACCCGATGCAGATCAAGCGGCGTGCCTGCGTGGCGATAGGCCAGGTCTTCGGGGTTGGGGAAGGGGCCCAGAATCCGCTCTGTCACGCCTGTCTTGCCGCGCAGATAGGCGGGGGTGCGGACATGACCGGGGGGCATATCGGCGCGGACTCTAACGCGTTGCATCCGCGGCCTCGCCATAGGTTGTGCCGCGCGCCTGCACCTCGGCCATCTTGGCGGCCAGCTCTGCTGTCGAATAGGCCCTCGCTTCGATCAGGTTCTGGTTCACCGAAGCGATCCAACGCTCATAATAGCTCATCGTTTCAAAGCTGTCCGGCCCCATGTCTTCCAGCACGCGGCGCAGCCCGTCGACGGTGAACAGCCCTTTGCCGGAACACAGCACCATCAGCGCATCCACGCGTTTTTCCCACAGGGAAAAATCATGTTGATCCGATGGAACCGGACCCGCCGCATCGCCGCCCATGTCGTGCCAGCGGCGGCCTGTGAAAGATGTCTCTGCCATGCCCGCAAGCTAGGCGCTCTGCCCGTCAGGGTCCAGACCCTCCGGCATCACGGTCCAGACACTGCGGCAACGCGGTTCAAACCACATGTGATCACGATCCAAACCTTCCTGCGCGACGATCCAGCCTCTCGGCATCACGGTCCAGACCCTGCGGTGTCACGGTTGATGGAGGAACGCCCACGCCAACGCGCCTCAATCCGCTCTGCTTTCGCAGAACGGCACCGCCCAAGGTATCAAACCGGCCCTAGGCCGCCTCTGCCTCGTCGCCTTCTTCGTCGGGGGACATCAGTTTGATCGTGCCTGCATCTGCAAGGGCACGGATAGCCGCGGTGACCTTGTTCATCGCGGCCTCCCCGACTTTGGTGCTGACCTTGCCCATCTCTTCTGCATCTTCACGCATCTGCCCGGCCATCCGTTGCGAGATATTGGCCAACACATGTTCCGCGGAATCGTTCAACGGTCCGTCAGAGGCGAGCGCAAAGGCAATCGCAGTATTCAGGTCATCAGGGTCAACACTGCGCAGGGCCGCCGGTATATCCGTGGGCTGCATCCGCGCCGGGATATCGGCAAATGTAAAGATCGCTTTGCGCACCGATTTGGCAAGATCCGCATCGCTGCCTTCGAGCCCGTCCAGCAGATCGTCGCGCGTTGACGCAGGGCTGGAATTGAGGATCGCGCCAATCCGGTCAACAGGCGGCTTTTCAAACGCCACTTCTTTCGTCTGGCAATAGTCCTGCACCAGCGCCTCTCCGATCCGGGCGATGGCGCTGGGGGTCGCTGTTTCAGTCTGACTGACCGCAAAAGTAATCCGCCGCGCCTGATCACCGGGCAATCCGCCCAACACCTCTGCTGCGCGTTCAACTGTCAGTTTCGACAGCACAATCGCCCCCACCTCAACACTTTCGGCCTGAAAAATCGGCAAAAGTTGGTCCAGCTCAAGACTGGCGATGCGCGGCCAGGGATCGCTGCCTTTCTGGGCGTCCAGCTCCGCTTGCAATTTGCGCGCCAAAGCGGGTGAGATATGTTCGGACAGGGCCGCAAGCGCCGCACTGGCACCGCCCGGTGCCGACAACCCGATTGAGGCAAGGATACCTGCAAACTCCTCTGCCACTGCGTTGACCGTGTCGCGGTCGACCAACCTGATCTTGCCCAGCTCTTGCGCCAATTCGGCTTGCACAGCCTCTGGCAAGGACGACAGGGCCAATTTATTGCCATCGCTGATCAGCAATTGCACCACCAGCGCGGCCTTGCGGCGGCGGGTCAGATGGGCAAGCGGCGAAGGCGCTGCGGGGACGGGCGCGGGACTGACTGACATGGCGCATCTCTACGCGACACATCCCTAAAGAACCGTTACGCCTCGCCGCCCGCTGCGACGATGACAGACATTTTCCGCAGCTCTTGCGCCAGATCGGGGGACAGCGCACTGATTTGCGCTGTCATCTCGTGCAAGCGCCGCACGTCAGCCTCAAGTGCTGCGGTTTCAACCGCGTCAAATTCGCGGTCACCGCGCGCGAAACTGGACAGCGACCGGCTCTCGTCCGCCTCAACCGCGATCGTGACACCATAGGCAAGCCCATGCTCTGCCGCCTTGCCCATCACATCAGCTGGATCGTTTTCCGCCAGTTCCGACCAACGCTTTGTCCCAAGGTTTTCAAATCCCCAGGCCACGGTTGGGTCGGACATGACCAGCCCGTTTTGCGAGTAATAATCCGTCCACGCCTTAGGATAGCTTTGAAACAGGAACGTGGGCGTCGTAAAGCGAATGTGAAACGCCAGCGCATATCCAACCGGGGCCTTTTCTTTCAGCGCGGACAAGGTTTGGCTGATGTTGTCGTCTATCGTCATTCTGTCCTGCTACTCGCTTTGAGGTTGCCAATGTGACACGCCAGGAAATAGTCTATGGGCGTTCGGTTCTAGGCAAATCCTATCTGGATCGTTCTGACGGCGAAAGTCGTGTCACCCGTGAAAAGGGACGTTCATGTCGACAGTGCTTAGCCTTGAAGATGTCGGACAGTTGGCTCCGGCGGGTTACTTCATTGCGTTGCGCATTGGATTCGCCTTCCCCATGGAAGAGGTGAACGCGCTCCCTCCGGCTTGGGTCGAACACTACACCCGCCAGCGTTACATGCTGTTTGATCCGGTCGTGCGCTGGGCCTACGCCCATACCGGTGTCGTGCATTGGAATGACCTGTCCGGGGATGACCCCAAGGGTATTTTGGACCGTGCCCGTGAACACGGGCTGCACCACGGAATTACGATTTCCGTCTTTGATGGCAATGCCGAAGGCCAGCGATCCTTTGGGTCGTTTTCCCGTAGTGACAGGCCATTTATTGATATGGAAATCAAATTGTTAGAGGCCTTTGTTCATCGACGTCACCGCGAAATGGCCCCGCCCACCAACCTGACCGAGGCAGAGCTTTCGGCCCTGCGGATGGTCAAGGAAGGGATGCGCCTGAAACAGATCGCATTCGAACTCGACGTGACCGAAGGTGCGGTCAAACAACGGCTGAAAAATGCCAAGGGCAAGCTGGGCGCCAAGACCAGTACGCAGGCCGCGACGATGGCCGCGCAATACGGTATCATCTGACGCCGTTCCACTGTTTCCGATCTTTGGTCAATTCCCCTTTTTTGGTGGGTTTGTTGCTGACTCTATGGCGCAACCAGACGTTGTGGTGATACTCTCAAAAGCACTTAAAAGGAGTAGGGTACATGGAAAACATCACATTCAATCTGGCACAAATGCACATTCACGGGTCTGCCTTCTTCGATTTCCTCGCACTGCGGAAACGATTCTTTGTCGACACGCTGGGGTGGGACATCCCGCATGATGACGACGTCGAAATGGACCAGTATGACAACCCTAGGGCGTGGTATTCGTTGGTCCTGAAGAACGGTGAAGTTGTGGGCGGCGCGCGTGCCATGGCCACCACAACCACCTGGGGCAGCCACAGCTATATGCTGCGGGACGCACTTAAGGGGAAGCTGATCGACATCCCGCCCAGCGTGATGCAGGCCGATGTCTGCACGCCGGATGTCTGGGAATGCACACGCCTTGTCATGTCGGATGATGTCAACACCCACGCCGCGCGCAGCACCTGCCTTTCGTTGATTGTGCAGGGGCTGATCGACGTGGCCGCCGACGAAGGGGCCAACAGGTTGATGTCACTTTCGCCGCTGGCGCTGATGCGCGCGCTGCGTCAACTTGGGTTCGGGGCAGAGCGCATTGGCGACCCATACCTTAACGAAGGTGACGGGCGGCGCTATGCCGTGCTGGCCATGCCGGTGGCACGCAGCACTCCGATCCCGCCTGCAGCCACGCACCGTCCACAGCCTGCGGTCGTTCACGCGCCGTCGGTCTGATGTCGGGTGAGGGTGGGCAAACTGCCCACCCTACGCGGCCTTAGCCGGTTACAAGCGGCACGCAAGTCCCGGTTTCGGGGTCGATCATCGACCCTTCTGCGCAGGACATGGCCGTTGTGTTTTCGTGCATGGTCCCGCCGTGGCACCCTTGGGCAAATGCAAGCCCGGGCATTACAGTCAGGATCAATGCAGCAAACGTGGTCTTGATCTTCATCTTGGCCTCCGTTTGGTTTCGTGACCAAAAGCTAGCACAGACGCGGCAAAAGTCATGCCTCACGTTTCTGTCAGCACCTCTTAGCTGTCTCCAAACACCCGGGCAAAGATCGTGTCGACGTGCTTGGTGTGATAGTCGAGGTTGAAGTTTGCGTTGATCGCCTCTTCGCCCAATGCCGCGACCACATCGTTGTCGGCCAACAGTTCTTCGCGGAAATCTGTCCGCTGTTCCCAGACCTTCAGCGCGTTGCGCTGCACCATCGCATAAGCATCTTCGCGGCTGACACCGGCTTGCGTCAGCGCCAGCAACACCCGTTGCGACATCACCAGCCCGGGGAATTTATTCATGTTGTCCAGCATGTTATCGGGGAAGATCAGCATCTTGTCGATCACACCCGTCAGCCGGTTCAGCGCAAAATCAAGCGTGATCGTCGCGTCCGGCCCGATGCCACGCTCGACAGAGGAATGCGAAATATCGCGTTCATGCCACAGGGCCACGTTTTCCATCGCCGGGATCACGGTCATGCGCACCAGACGCGCCAGACCGGTCAGGTTTTCGGTCAGCACAGGGTTTTTCTTGTGCGGCATCGCCGAAGACCCCTTTTGTCCCATCGAGAAAAATTCGGCCCCCTCCAGCACCTCGGTGCGCTGCATATGGCGGATTTCAATGGCGACATTTTCAATGGAAGAGGCGATCACCCCAAGCACTGCGAAAAACATCGCGTGGCGGTCGCGTGGGATCACCTGCGTGCTGATCGGCTCTGGCGACAGGCCCAGCTTGGCGCAGACATGTTCTTCGACCGCAGGGTCGATGTTGGCAAATGTGCCCACAGCGCCTGAAATGGCCCCGGTCGCGATCTCGTCGCGCGCGGCGACCATGCGGGCGCGGTTGCGGTCCATCTCGGCATAGAAGCGGGCAAAGGTCAGTCCCATCGTGGTAGGCTCTGCGTGGATACCATGGCTGCGGCCGACGCGCACATCCATCTTGTGTTCCATCGCCCGCTTTTTCAGTGCCGCCAGCAACGCATCAAGATCGGCAATCAGAATGTCGGCCGCCCGGACCAACTGCACGTTCAGACAGGTGTCCAGCACGTCAGAGCTGGTCATGCCCTGATGCACAAACCGTGCCTCGTCACTGCCCACATGTTCCGCCAGATGGGTCAAAAAGGCGATGACATCGTGCTTGGTGACCGCCTCGATCTCATCAATGCGAGCCACGTCGAACTCCACGTCCTTGGCTTTCCACACCGCGTCCGCGTTTTCGGGCGGGATCACGCCCAGATCGGCCATGGCGTCACAGGCGTGCGCCTCGATTTCGTACCAAATGCGGAATTTGGTGGCAGGGTCCCAAATGGCAGTCATCTCGGGGCGGGCATAGCGTGGGATCATGGATTTGGCCTTTTTGTGAATGGCAGAGCCGTCGCGGGCGTCATAAGGTGTGCGGCGTAGGGTCACAAGACAGGAGGCGGCCAGATGCGCGCATTGGCAGTTGTTTTGATGTGTTTGCCGGGCATGGCCGCGGCACAAGACTGGGTCCGGCAGGATGACGCGGGCATTATGGCGGCCCTTGGCGGCAAAACCGTGCGCTATGACGCCTATACGATCCAGCACTTCAGCAAAGCAGGCGACACCCAATATATCACCGAACGCGCCGCGGACGGTCGCTGGGCCGCGCGGGCTGGGCAGTATTGCTCTGTCTGGCCGCCCTCTGACACCTGGACCTGCTATGACTTTTATCTCGCTGGCGATCTGGTGCAGTTCATCGGCTCCGACCGCAGCGTCAGTCAGGGAACCATCCTGAAATGACGCTTGGCCCTGCGGCGTTTGCCGGTGTCTGGCAATTGCAGCGGCAGATCATCGATCATCTGGGCCAGCAAAGCGGCCAGTTTGAGGGCACGGCCACCCTGACCGATGCCGGGGCAGGGCGGTTGAACTATCATGAGACCGGCACGTTTCTTTTGCACACCGGCACCAGATTACAGGCAGAGCGTCGGTATCTTTGGGTCTTTGGTGAGGACGGCGTGCAGATGCTGTTTGATGATGGTCGCGCCTTTCATGACTTTGTGCCAGCGGGCCAAAGCGATGATATCCGCCATCTGTGCGGCGCTGACACCTATGACGTGCGCTATGACTTTGGCGGGTGGCCGGTCTGGACGGTCCGCTGGACCGTCACTGGCCCGCGCAAGGACTATGTGTCTTTTGCCCGCTACAACCGCGACTGATTGCGCAAGCAGTCTTGCGGTTACGCCGCAGGTACGTAAAGAAGGGCAAAGCAACGAAATAAAGGGGGAGCGCCGATGGCACTCGCACTCAACGATAAAGTTCTGACCGAAGCCTTTGGCCCAACTGAAGGCACAGCACTCCGGGTCAAGCAAGCGGCGATGGTGGTTCTGGGGATCGTGGCACTGGCGATTTTTGCCAAGATCAAGGTGCCAATGTGGCCCGTTCCGGTGACCATGGGCACCTTTGCGGTCCTGACCATCGGTGCGGCCTATGGCCCGCGTTTGGGTCTGGCGACGATCCTGGGCTACATGATCGTCGGCGCGCTGGGTTTTGACGTCTTTGCCGGGTCTTCGGCGGAAAAGTTTGGCCTTGAATACATGATGGGCGGCACCGGCGGCTATCTGGTAGGGTATGTGATTGCCACGCTGGCGCTGGGATTTGCTGCGCGCGCGGGCTGGGATCGCTCGATCCTGTTGATGGGGGCTGCGATGCTGATCGGCAACGCGCTGATCTACCTGCCGGGTGTGGCCTGGCTGGGTGTGCTATATGGCTGGGACCAGCCGATCCTGGCATGGGGCCTGTGGCCGTTCCTGATCGGTGATGGCATAAAGCTGGTGCTGGCAGCACTTCTGGTGCCGGGCCTGTGGAAGCTTTTGGGCAACGCTCGCGCCTGACCCAACCGCCACCTGTTAAATTGCAAGGCGCAGCCGTTGGCTGCGCCTTTCTTCATTCTGGCGCCTGGTTATGCGGGCCCGCCTTTTTGACAGATGGTCCGCCGGGGTGCGCGGGGCGGGAGCCTCCGGCGGGCATATTTTCTTTCAAAAGAAAGATCAGGCCAGCGCGGTGGTGATGTGGCTGCTTTGTTCCAGTGTGCGGTGCACCGGGCATTTGTCCGCAATTTCCAACAAGCGCAGGCGTTGGTCCGCATCCAGATCGCCTTGCAACGTGATGGTGCGGGTGAAGGTGTCGATTTTCGTGGGCGTGTCGCTGCCGGCATCGGTGGCATGCGATTTGTTGTGGCTGATGTCCACATGCACGCCCGTTAGGGGCCATTTCTTGCGCCGGGCATACATGCGGATCGTCATGCTTGTGCAGGCGCCCAGACCCGCGGACACCAGCCCGTAGGGTGTCAGCCCTTTGTTGGTGCCGCCATAGCTGGCGGGTTCATCGGCGGCAATGTGATGCGGACCCGATTGAATGTCTTGCAGGAAGCCAGCAGCGTCCGCCTCTGTCACGCGCAGCACGCCTTCGGGCAGATCGGACGGCGTCGCTGGCGCGGTCAGGTCAATGTAGCGCCCCGCCCATGTGGCGATGGTGTCAGCGGCGTATTCCGCGTCAGCGGCGTCGGTCATCAGATGGTCTGCGTTATCAAGGGTGACAAAGCTTTTGGGGTGGCGCGCTGCGGTGAAAATCTCTGCGGCGTTTTCAATGCCCACTGTCGTGTCACGCGGGGCATGCATGACCAGCAGCGCCGCGTTCAGCTTGCCAAGTGATTTGGTCAGATTGGCCATCTCGACGTCCTCGACAAAGTCCTTGCCGATGGTAAATGGCCGTCCGCCCAGCGTGACCTCTGCCTGGCCATTGGCCAGAATGGTAGGCAAGGCCTCGGCAAAGTTGTGGGTCACATGGCCGGGGTCAGCGGGCGCGCCGATGGTCACGACCGCCTTGATCTGGTCCATTTCAGAAGCCGCGCGCAGCACCGCGGCCCCGCCCAGCGAATGCCCCACCAGCAGTGCAGGTGGCATCCCGCGGGCATCCAGCGCCCGACAGGCGGCATGCAGGTCATCCACGTTTGAAGTGAACGAGGTATTTGCAAATTCACCCTCGGAATGGCCCAGACCAGTGAAGTCGAACCGCAGCACAGCAATGCCCATCGCTGAAAGGCGCGCGGCAATACGTCGTGCGGCAGTGATATCCTTGGAACAGGTAAAGCAATGGGCAAAAAGGGCTGTCGCCAGATGCGGTCCGTCCGGCAGATCCAGCCGTGCGGCCAATTGGTGACCGGCATGACCGGGAAAAGTGAAGCGTTCGGTTGGCATAGGGCGCGTCCTTTGAATTGGGTTGCCCAAGGGTAGGCATTGGGCGCGCGTCCTGAAAGGGGGTTCACGGGGTGGTGACAGATTGAAGTCTGGCGCGGGTTTGCCTGATCCGGTGGGTTGCCGCTATGTTAGAGGTTTTCGGAGAGGGGCCAAAGATGCATTTTTCGGACGAAATCAAACTCATCCTGTTGGACAAGGGCGCGCTGGCCCTTGTGATTGTCATTGCGGTGGCGGGCCTGAATTACTTGCTACAACGCAGCAAGGCGCGCGCCGATCTGGTGCAGGAAATCGCGACCAAACGCGCAGAGGCTTACGCCTGCTTTTGGGCGGCGAGCGAGCCCTTCCGCAAGACAGAGCCGCCAGAGTTGACGCCAGATGCCGCATCAGCGGCACTTGCAAAGCTGAACACGGTCTATTTCGCCCAAGGTGGTGCGATGTATCTTAGCTTTGACGCGATGAAGAAACTGTCGAAGGCCAAGGATCTGCTTCGCCGCAGAAACGCAGGCAAACCTGTCACCGAAGCCACACTGCGCGACGCCTTTTCAGCCTTCCGCACGCAGCTCAAGCGGGACCTGCTGATCTATTCGGCGGCAGAGGCGCGCGCACCTACTCCTTAAGCCTCGCCGGTAAGGCGTGGGTCAAAGGGGTATTGCGTCAGGTTCTCATACCCGTCCTCAGTGATCAGCACCTGATCTTCCAGCTTGATTGAGAAATCTCCCCCCTCGGGTGAGATCAGCGCCTCAACACACAACGTCATGCCCGGTTGCAGCGCATAGTCAAATGCGCCCTCGACGGCCTTGTCGGAATAGGCCACCAGCGGCCATTCATCGCAAAGGCCCACGCCATGCATCAGGCAGCCGTATTTCTGTTTCCAGTATTTGTCTGGCAGTTGATGGCAATTGGCGGTCAGTTCAGGGATGGTCACGCCGGGGCGCAGCATCTCCATATTGGTCTGGATATGCTCGACACCACATTTCATCGCTTCAATCATGTCAGGGCGGGGCTTTTGATCGCCGATCCACCAAGTGCGACTGATATCGACGCAGATCCCATAAGCGCCCACCAGATCGGTATCAAAGGCCACGATCTCATTGTTCTGCACAATCCGGCCCCCGCATTCCTGAAACCACGGGTTCGTGCGAGGCCCTGACGACAGCAGCCGGGTTTCGATCCATTCACCGCCGCGCCGGATGTTTTCCGCGTGCAGCACGGCCCAGATATCATCCTCAGACATCGTGCCGCCCGGTACACCGTCACGGGCGGCGTCCTCCATCGCGTAACATGCGGCCTCGCAGGCATGTGACGCACAGCGCATCGCCAAAATCTCGTCCGGCCCCTTGATCGATCGGGCATGTTCCGTCAGCTCTTCGCCCGGCATCACGGTCATTCCGCGCTCTTCCAGACTGCGCAGCCCGTGGATCATGATCTTGTCGACACCCAGCGTCAGATTACCGCCCGCATGTTCCACCAACAGATCCCGGATTTGCGCGGTCAGATCGTCGGCTGCGGGTTTGATCTGATCCCCGCGATCAAAATAGAACAGGTCCGCACCAGTGCGCTGCTCGCGCACCAAGGGGTTGAACTTGGACAGGAACATACCGTTTTTGTAGTCCCACATCACCATATAACCGTCCGCACACACCAAAAGCGCCCGGAACGGATTGTGGGTATTCCACAGCTGCATGTTGGTGCTGTCGGTCGCGTAGCGAATGTTCAGCGGATCGGTCATCAAAATACCACCCCATTCGCGCTGATTGACGGCATCCACCAGCCGCTGATGGCGATAGGCCCGCATTCCCGGAAGATCGGGCAATTGCAGGCCAGCGGCGGCCCATTCGGCAAAGGCCAATTGCGTTGGCCCGATCTCGACCCGGTCCTGATCATTTGGGGTGCCGTCGCCCAGCGTTGCCCCGCGCGTGGGGTCAATCTTGCGGGTGTCGCGATAGTGGGTGTTCATCTTGTCCTCCGCCGCCATTAAGCGCAGCATGGCGCGGGGAAGGGGGCAAAGATCGCCCATTTCCGACATCGCGCATGGGGCAAATCGGTGCAAACAGGCAAAATTCGAGGATCCGGGCCAGTCTTGCAATCTGCCCTTGACCCCGCGCAGCAGGCGCTTGCGGCGCGGCGCTTGCCGGGGATGCAACCGGTGCAGGGCGGCTGGATCACGGTGGATGATGCCTATGCCGCCCAGATCGCAACCAAACGAGATCTCTTGCAGACCCGGCGGGCAGCGGTTCTCGCCGTGCTGCCCCGGGCACAGGATGCCTGCGCAGAAATGTTAGAGGTGACCGCCAAAGACCTCAGCCAGTTGCCGGGCTTTACGGTCAATGATGACGCCGTGACCTGTCCCGATGGCCGCAGTGTGACGCGCGACAGCACGGATCCTCTCCTGACCCTTGCGCAACTGCTGCAGGAAGACATTTGCATTCTGCAGAAACACGGCGGTTCATATGTGCTGACAGCCGCCCTTTTGTGCTTTCCGGCAAGTTGGACGCTGGCCGAGAAGATCGGCAAACCGCTTGGCCTGATCCATGCCCCCGTGCCCGGATTCGGGGCAGAGATGACAGCGCGTGTGACCCGGCTTTTCGATCACCTGCGCCCCGGTCAACCGCTGTGGCGCGCCAATCTTCTGGCCTATGAAGACCCTGATCTGTTCCAGCCAAGGACAGAGGCTGAAACGCGCCCTGTCGGTGATGGCCAAAGCCGTTATCTGCGCAGTGAGCGCCAAACGCTTCTACGCCTGCCGGTTTCGGATGCTGTGGCCTTTACGATCCACACCACGGTGACGCGGCGCTAAAGGTCGACGGCGTTGATTTCGGTCTGCAAGTCAAACAAGGCACCGTTGTAGCCGCGTGTGGCGATGATGTTGCCGCCCACGATCAGTCCCATGATGGCCAACCCGATCAGCACGCGGATCACGCTGCGCCGGGACTTTGGCTTGCGCTTTGGCACCGGCAAGGGCGGCAAAGCGGGATGTGGCGGTGGCGGGTCCAACGTCCCCCATGGGCTGGCGACAGGTGCCGTCGGGCTGGTGTTCGGCAACGGCGGTGGCGGTGGTGTCGCTGGGACGAGCCGCTCATCGGATCGCGCAACAGGATCAGCCGGGCCAGTTCGGGTGGCACGGGATTTCCCGGTAAACGCGGTTGACGGGCCCTTGTAGCGTACGTCGAGGGGATGAAGTTTTTTCGCCATGTCCCAGATTGATCAGGTCAATCTGGCAGGGTCAAGGCAAGGCTGGGGCAAGGCCCTGACAGCGAAAAGGGCGCCCCGATGCGGGACGCCCTGATCTTGTAGGTAGGCAATTTGCCCGCCAGATTTAGCAGCTGTAGTACAGCTTGTATTCCATCGGGTGCGGCGTGTGCTCGTAGGCGTAAACCTCTTCCCACTTCAGCTCCATGTAGCCTTCCAGCTGGTCTTTGGTGAACACGTCACCGGCCAGCAGGAAGTCGTGATCGGCTTCCAGTGCTTCCAGCGCTTCGCGCAAGGACCCGCAGACCGTTGGGATCGCAGCCAGCTCTTCCGGCGGCAGATCGTACAGGTCCTTGTCCGACGAGGGGCCCGGATCAATCTTGTTCTTGATCCCGTCAAGACCAGCCATCAGCAGTGCTGCAAAGCACAGATAGGGGTTGGCGCTTGGATCGGGGAAACGGGCCTCGACGCGCTTGGCCTTGGGGCTTTCGGCCCATGGAATACGCACGCATCCCGACCGGTTGCGGGCGGAGTAGGCGCGCAGCACAGGCGCTTCAAAGCCCGGGATCAGACGCTTGTAGCTGTTGGTCGACGGGTTGGTGATCGCGTTCAGCGCCTTGGCGTGCTTCAGGATGCCACCGATGAAATAAAGCGCTTCCTGGCTCAGATCGGCGTATTTGTCGCCCGCAAACAGCGGCTTGCCGTCTTTCCAGACAGACATGTTCACGTGCATGCCTGTGCCGTTGTCGCCTGCGATCGGCTTGGGCATGAAGGTCGCCGACTTGCCATAGGATTGGGCGACGTTGTGGATCACATACTTGTACTTCTGGATCTCATCCGCCTGATGCGTCAGCGAACCAAAGATCAGGCCCAATTCGTGCTGGCAAGACGCAACCTCGTGGTGGTGCTTGTCCACTTTCATGCCCATGCGCTTCATGGTGCTCAGCATCTCGCCGCGCATGTCCTGTGCGTCGTCAATCGGGTTGACGGGGAAATAGCCGCCCTTGATGCCCGGACGATGGCCAGTGTTGCCCATCTCGTATTCGGTGTCAGAGTTCCACGCGCCGTCAATTGCGTCGACTTCGTAGGACACTTTGTTCATCGACACGGCGAACCGCACATCGTCAAAGATGAAGAATTCAGCCTCAGGGCCGAAATAGGCCGCATCACCAATGCCAGAAGACTTCAGATAAGCCTCTGCTTTCACTGCCGTGCCGCGCGGGTCGCGGTCATAGGCTTCCCCGGTGTCGGGCTCGACCACGTTGCAGTGCAGGCAAATTGTCTTTTCGGCATAGAAAGGGTCAACATAGGCGCTGTCGGCCTGTGGCATCAGCTTCATGTCGGACTGGTCGATGGACTTCCAGCCAGCAATGGATGAGCCGTCGAACATGAAACCTTCTTCCAGAAAGTCCTCGTCGACCAGATCGGCCACGACTGTCACGTGCTGCAGCTTGCCGCGCGGGTCGGTGAAACGGATGTCGACATATTCGACTTCCTCGTCCTTCATCAGTTTCAGAACGTCTTTGTTGCTCATCAGGATGGTCCTTTTTTAGCAGGTATTTGGATGTGTGGTGTCTATGCGGTCAAAGCGCGTCTTCGCCGGACTCACCGGTACGGATGCGGATCGCCTGTTCGATGGTCGACACAAAGATCTTGCCGTCGCCGATCTTGTCGGTCTTGGCGGCATCAACAATCGCAGAAATGGCAGCGTCTACCTGATCGTCTGCCAGCACGACTTCGACCTTCACCTTTGGCAAAAAGTCGACGACATATTCGGCACCGCGATAAAGTTCTGTATGGCCTTTCTGACGGCCAAATCCCTTGACCTCGACCACAGACAGACCCTGCACGCCAACCTCTTGCAGCGCTTCTTTCACTTCATCAAGTTTGAATGGCTTGATAATCGCCTCAATCTTTTTCACGGGACGACTCCCCCCTTGGTGTTACTAGGGGGGTCAGACCATCTTCGTTGCACAGGGACAATTCGCGCGCGACATTGCCGGTGGCCCGCTTCGGCGAATTGAATGCGTTTGCTTAAAAATTAGGCGGTGCGCATTCAAATTGCGCAGAATTGAATCGTAAGGACAAGACCCAATGACCGAACTGCTGACCTCTGCCCAAATGCGCGCTGTTGAAAAGGCCGCCATTGCCAGTGGCGAGGTGACTGGCCTGGACCTGATGGAACGTGCAGGCCAGGGCGTGGTGCAGGCCATTTTCGCGGAATGGCCTGAGCTTGATCGCGCCGGTGGGCGGGCCGTCGTGCTCTGCGGTCCGGGCAACAACGGCGGCGACGGCTTCGTCGTCGCACGGCTCTTGGCCGAAAAGGGCTGGACGGTGGAGGTGTTCCTCTATGGCGACCCCGACAAACTGCCACCCGATGCGTGGGTGAATTATGAGCGGTGGGGGGCGGCCAACCCGCTCCCACGTGATGGTCTTGCTGCTCTCGAACACGCTGACCTTGTCGTTGACGCCTTGTTTGGAATCGGACTGCGACGTCCGCTCATCGACTTACGGCGCGTCTTGCGTGACATATGCGACTGTTGTGACGGGGGAAGAGGACAATCCCTGGCTGAACGCTGGCCGCACTTTCCGCCGGTCGTGGCCATCGACAACCCCAGCGGTATCTGTGCCGATAGCGGCCGTGCTCTTCAAGACGCGTCCACTGACAAGGACACAATCTCTTCCGGGGCCTGCGCGATAAATGCGGCTGCGGATTTGACCGTGACATTTCACAGCGCCAAACCCGGTCATGTGTTGGCGCGCGGCCCCTATCACTGTGGCAGGGTTGTGGTCGTCGATATTGGTTTGGGTTCGACGTCTAGCGCTGCAAATCGACAGGCTCTGGCCGAGGCTGTTCCGGGCCTTGAAATGACGGGTGCAGGCTCTGAATTGGTTTCCGACAACGTGACTAGGCACCTAGACCGCAATGCGTGCTCCTTTGATCTGGCCAAGAGAGCTGGCCACAAATTCTCCCACGGCCACGCCCTGATCCTCTCGGGCGGTGTCGGCAGGGGTGGGGCGGCGCGTCTGG
Source organism: Yoonia sp. R2331 (assembly GCF_041103235.1). Taxonomy (NCBI): domain Bacteria; kingdom Pseudomonadati; phylum Pseudomonadota; class Alphaproteobacteria; order Rhodobacterales; family Paracoccaceae; genus Cognatiyoonia; species Cognatiyoonia denitrificans. Next base: position 1,163,893 of record NZ_JBGCUN010000001.1, read on the forward strand.
CCGCACGCGGGGCACTCCGGATTGGGGCAGGGCTGGTGACGGTTGGTTGTCCACCTGCCGCTTTGCTGGAACATGCCTCCGCGCTGGATGCGATCATGGCGCGCAAGGTCACGGACCTGGCGGAAGTGCTGGAAGACGACCGGATCAACGCCTTGTGCGTCGGGCCGGGGCTGGGTGTCAGCGATGATAAACGAGACCTCGTCGCAGTCGCATTGAAAAGCGGTCGCGCGCTGGTGCTGGATGCCGACGCGCTGACCCTCATCGGTCGTGACACGACCCTCTTCGGCCTGCTGCATGACCGGTGCGTTCTGACACCACACGGCGGCGAATTCGCGCGGCTCTTCCCCGATATTGCCGCCAAACTGGCCGCACTCGCCACCACAGGACCCGCCTATTCCAAGGTCGATGCCACACGCGACGCCGCCAAGCGCGCAGGCTGCGTAGTGCTGTTCAAAGGGGCCGACACGGTGATCGCACATCCCGATGGCCGTTGCGCCATCAACGCCTCAGCCTATGACCGCGCGGCCCCGTGGCTGGCCACGGCGGGGTCGGGCGATGTGCTGGCAGGCTTCATCACCGGGCTGCTTGCGCGTGGCTTTGCCCCGCAGCAGGCGGCTGAAACTGGCGCTTGGCTGCATACTGAAGCCGCGCGCAGCTTTGGCCCCGGCCTGATTGCCGAAGACCTGCCAGAGGAACTCCCAAAAGTCTTTCGTGCGCTGGGTCTCTGACGCCGTCCTTTGACAACGCAAAAAGGTGCGCGAGCAGATCGCGCACCTTTTGGGGCATGGTGTGTGTGTGTGAGGGTGTGCCCGGTCGTTAGACTGCTGCGGATGCAACTTCCATGCCGTCTGCATAAAGGATGTGCTGGCGGTCAAAGATCAGTTCGTAAACGTTGACTTCGCGCAGGTTGGTTTCGGCCAGATATTCACCGTCCACCAACCGGCTTGCGGCGACCAATGCGGCGGGCTGACCGAACAGCGCTTCGGCGCGCCAGTCGCGGATGTGCAATTGTGTGCCCGGCATCACCATCATGTCGCGGTCAGGGCGTGTGTGACCCAAAGACCCGGCCTTGATGCGAATGGCATGTGCCTTGACGGTTGTGACCTTGATGTCGCGCAGGATGGCCATGCCGCTGTCACGTGTGATCACGCGGTCCCCGGCGTTCAGATGCTCGACCGGCATTTCACCGTCCAGCGTCATGATCGTGGTCCCCGCACAGATGCCGGCTGTCTGCGTATCTGCGACGCGCACATCGGCTTCAAATTCTTTCATTCCCAGTTGCATGGCGTGTATCCCGCTCTTGCTTTGTTTGATGCCACCATGCTTCGGACCCAAATGTGGCGAAATGTGGCCTAAGTCGTGCTCATTCAAAGAAACTGGCGTGACCATGTTGCGGCTTTTGCTGATTCTGCGGATTTTCCTGCCACTTGCGGCGCGCAGGCCACAAATCCGCATGGATTGACCCCGGAACCCCTGCTTTTTCTACTCGCATCCCCGCATAACCTTTGCTATTGAGCGGCCCAAGTCGGGGGGTGGTTACACTACCCCCTTTTTACATGCGGGTGTGGCGGAATTGGTAGACGCACCAGATTTAGGTTCTGGCGCCGCAAGGCGTGGGGGTTCAAGTCCCTTCACCCGCACCAGATTAGTTGAGAAGAAGGACATCTCATGCAGGTCAAAGAGACCCTGAACGAAGGCCTCAAGCGCGGCTATCAGATCACCGTCACCGCGGCAGAGCTGGATGCGACCGTCGAAGGCAAGCTGAAAGAAGCCCAGCCCGAAGTCGAGATGAAGGGCTTTCGCAAGGGCAAGGTGCCGATGGCGCTGTTGCGCAAACAGTTCGGCCAGCGCCTGATGGGCGAAGCGATGCAGGAAAGCATCGACAACGCCATGAAAGAACATCTGGAAAAGTCCGGTGACCGTCCTGCCGGTCAGCCCGGCATGAAGATGACCAACGAAGACTGGAAAGAAGGCGATGATGTCGTCGTCGACGTCGACTACGAAAACCTGCCGCCCGTGCCCGAAGCCGATTTCAAGAAGATCAAGCTTGAACGCATGGTCGTCAAAGCCGACGACGCCGCCGTGCAAGAGGCGCTTGATAACCTCGCTGCAAGCCCCCAGGCTGTGAACTACGAGGCCAAGAAGACCCAGGCAAAGAACGACGATCAGGTCCTGATCGACTTTGTCGGCAAGATCGACGGCGAGGCCTTTGAAGGCGGCTCAGCCGAAGACTACCCGCTGGTACTGGGCTCCAACTCTTTCATCCCCGGTTTTGAAGATGGCCTGCTCAAGGTCAAAGCGGGCGACGAAAAAGACGTGACCGTCAACTTCCCCGCCGACTATCAGGCCGAACATCTGGCCGGCAAAGAGGCTGTGTTCAGCGTCACCGTCAAAGAAGTCCGCGCCCCCAAAGCGCCGAAAATCGACGATGAGCTGGCCAAGAAGTTCGGTGCCGAAGACCTTGCCGGTCTGAAGGCCCAGATCACTGAACGTCTGGAAGCCGAATACACCGGTGCATCGCGCGCGGTTGCGAAACGTGCGCTGCTGGATGCGCTCGACAAGCAGATCAAGTTTGATCTGCCCGAAAGCCTTGTATCGGCCGAAGCGGGTCAAATCGCCCATCAGCTGTGGCACGAAGAAAACCCCGACGTCGAAGGCCATGATCACCCCGAGATCGAGCCGACCAAAGAGCACACCAAACTGGCAGAGCGTCGTGTAAAGCTGGGTCTGCTTCTGGCTGACATCGGTGAAAAGGCCGAAGTGAAAGTCTCAGATCAGGAAATGACTCAAGCCATCATGAACCAGGCGCGTCAATATCCGGGTCAGGAACGTGAGTTCTTTGAATTTGTGCAGCAGAACGCCCAGTTCCGTCAGCAGCTTCAGGCACCACTGTTCGAAGACAAGGTCGTTGACCACATCTTCGAAGCGGCCACTGTGAAGGACAAAGAGGTCAGCAAGGAAGACCTGCAAAAGGCGGTCGAAGCGCTCGAAGACGAATAAGCCTGTCCACCGGACCGGTCGAAAAGGGCGCCCGTTGCGGCGCCCTTTTTGCATTCAGACACCAGCAGCGATGTCGTAAGTGATTTCGTGCTCATCCCCTGCGGAATGGTCATCCGATAGCGTGATGTATTTTACTGTGACGTTCTCAAATGCCAGTTTGACCACTTCATGGATCTCTTCGGTCTCGGAATCGTCGGTGTTGGACATCTCGACATCGGCAATGATGACGTTTTCCATCGTGATGATCAGGTAATCCAGATGTGCCTCTCCTGAATCCTTGCGTACCGCCAGCGTCATCTCGGCAAAGGATTTGCCCTGTGCACAGGCCAGAAACAGATAGGGCGACGCGGCATCATAGAATTTGTGTAGCGCCAGCTGATCCACATCCGCCCGCGCACGCGCCCGGCCGCGCCCGACCTGCGCGCGCACCGTGTGCTCGACACCCCAGCGCAGGGCGTGGACGTCAATCTCTTCCTCGTGCCCGGTGCTGTGCGATTCACCAGGGATATCGTCAATCTTCAAAAATGCTGTCAGTGGCATCGGGGCCTCCTTGAAATGATCTATCGAAATGCCGCTATCAACGCACGACGCCCCTGTGCGGCTCAAGTCAGGAAAGGCTGACCCGCCCCGACACTCGACTTGAAAGGCTGTTTTGGGCATCATGGCCACATTTCAAGTTGCACTGTTACCCGTCGAATTTTGCGGCGAGCCTTATCATGGATGACTTTCTGGCAGCCTTTGCTGACGACAGCGGCGGGGCTTATACGATCCTGCGGTATCTGCTGTTTCCTCTCGTGCTTTTGCTGGTGGGTGGGGTCACGGCCCACATCCTTTATCCGCGCTGGCAGGACAGCTTCCTGCGACGCAAGGCGCTGACCGAACGCCGCTCGGCACTTGGCGAAGACATCGTGGCCCTGATGAACGCTTATGTGGTCAGTTGGCGCCGCCTGATCGAAGCCGCCGCCTATCTGGCCGCCAAAGATAAGGCGGAACCGGATGACAAAGCCGCGCAAGAGGATCAAATCAGAACGCTGGCCGCCAAACGCAGCACCGCCCGTGATGCGTTGATGGCCGCACTCAGCCGGTTCATGCTCTATTGCCGCAGCGCCGACCGGACCCAGATCGACGCCTTCATCGCCTGGGATGAATCGCAAAGCCAAAAGCGGCTGGAACAGCTGCCAGACATAAAGGAGTGGCGAGAATGGGAAGATCGTTTGCGTGCCCGCGTCTCGCGGGTCTTGCAATCGCCGGGGCGCTGATCCTGATCACCCCGGCTCAGGCCCAAACCCGCGCGGATGCCGTGGCCCTGCAACAGATACTCGCGGACAAGGGCTGCTACAGGGCCCGTGTGGATGGCATCTGGGGGCCGGCCTCGCGCGGCGCGCTGGCGCTGATCCTAGAGCGGCAATCGGGCCAAACGCTGGCGGCAGATGCGCTGCAGCCAACCCCCGAAAACCGCAGCGCCGTGGAAACCAGCGGGCTGCGCTGCCAGGTGCGTACCGCGGCACCGACCCCGCGTGATCCCGCGACCCCGTCGCAAGGCCCCCGGACCCCGCGCGTCGGTCAACCACGTACCGTTGGCATCGGCGGCGACTGCCCCGGTCCGGGCTGTCCCTTGTCCCCGGGCGAGGTGCTGAATGAAACCTGGGACAGTATATTCCGCTAAGACGCACCTTTCCAAAAAAAGCCAAAAGGCCAGCTTGGCAAAACCGCACCTGTCACCCTAATCTGGTTTTGGAAGGTAAAAGGAGTTTTTTATGAAACGTATTTTTGGTTTGGCAGTCGTTCTTGCTGGTCTCGCCGGAGGGGCAGTCGCCTGTCCCGATTTCAATCAAAGCGGCCCCGGCGCGGAACTCAGTGCAGCCCAGATGCGCAAAGGCGTATCCTATGGCGTACAGGCAGGCGGCAACAGCCTTGTGTGGAACTGCCCCAATGTGCAGCCCGGAACAGATCGCGGGGCAGGGTATTTCACCTCGCGCCCTGATTTCACGTTTCTTCTGTCCGGCATGGGCGGCAGTCGCCTCGCAGTCAGCGTCGTGAGCCAATGTGACGCGGCCCTGCTGATCAATACCTCAGCCGCCAACTGGTATTATGACGACGATGATAACGGCAACTACGATCCAAAAATCACGCTCACACGCCCCTCTGATGGTTATCTGGATGTCTGGGTCGGCACCTATGACGGTGACGTCTGTGATGCAGTGCTGACGCTTCAAACCTACTAGGGACGGAACAAGACCTTTTCAAAAGGTCTTGCCAAAATCCTTTCCAAGGATTTTGCCCCGCTCAGGCAGATGGGGGCCGCAAACAGGCGGCCCCCATCTCAAATCACCAAGCCATGCGGAACTGGACAAAGCCTTCGTCGTTGGTGCCTGCCGGGGCCAGTTTGACGCCCGAGACATCATTCGCATAAGCCTCTGCCGCTGGGCCGGTTTCAAACAACACCGATGTTTTGTCCATTGGTACGAAGGACCAGTTGCTGTCCGCCTTGGGGCTGACCGTGCCTTGCTCAACAATGTACCGCACGATCACGTCGCGGTTGGTATCGGGGCCTTCAAAGATCACCGTGGATCCATCCGCACCGGGGAAGCTGCCGCCACCTGATGCGCGATAATTGTTGGTGGCAATGATAAACTCCTGATCGGGATCAATCGGCGCCCCGTTATACATCAGGTTCACGATCCGATTGGTATCGGGGTTGATCACTTCACCATCGCGGTTGAACTTCATCGGCTGGGTCAGGTCGATCTGATAGGTCACCCCGTCGATCACATCAAAGTTGTAGCTGGGGAAATCAGGGTTCAGCAGCACTGCATCCTCGGACCCGCTCTCAACCTGATTGAACATGCCCGCGCTCCGTTCCAGCCACTCTTTCACCGTGGCCCCATTCACCCGCACCGCACGCACGGTATTGGGATAAAGGTACAGATCCGCCACGTTCTTGATCGCCACATCGCCGGCGGGCACATCGGTGAAATACTCTGGCCCGCCACGACCACCGGCCTTGAACGGGGCGGCGGCTGACAGGATCGGCAAGCCTTCATGCTCGGTCCCGACAAGCTGATCCTTGATGTACCATACTTGTGCATTCGACACGATTTGCACCGATGGATCATCCGCCACCAGCGCGAAATAGCTGTGCAGCGGCGCATCTGTCTTGCCCACCGCCGTGCGCACATAGGCCAGCGTGGCATCGTGATCGGCCTGCACCGCATCCAGCACCGGCTGGAAGCTTTCGACCAACGGCGTGATGCTGCGATCCTCTTCGCGCTGCGAAATCGGCCGGGCTTCGGCGGTATGGCTCAGCACGCGCCAGCCATTGCCGTCACGCTCCAGCATCAGATCAAGCAGCCCCATATGGCTGCCCCAGAACCCGCCCATCACACCGGGCTTGCCGCCAATGGTGCCGGCACCTGTATCCACGCCCGCCCAATCGTCATAGGTGGACGAGGGGAAGACAAGGTGGCTGTGCCCGGTCAGGATGGCATCAATTCCGTCGACAGCCGCCAGCGGAATGGCGGCATTTTCCATCCCGTCTTCGGCCGTGGCCGCCCCGATCCCCGAATGACACAGCGCCACAATCAGATCGCAGCCCTGTTCCTTCATCTGCGGCACATATGCCTGTGCTGCGGCCACGATATCGCGCGCCTGCACACTGCCTTCCAAATGCTTGCGGTCCCAATTCATGATCTGCGGCGGCACAAAGCCGATCAGCCCGATCTTGATCGGATGCTCCGCGCCGTTGCCGTCGGTCAGCATCCGGTCAAGGATCGCATAAGGCGGCACCAGCGTGGTGTCCTCGCGCGGGGTGGCCCCCATTTCCTTGACCACATTGGCGCTCACCACCGGGAAAGCAGCACCCGACACCGACTTCATCAGGAACGAAATACCATAGTTGAATTCGTGATTGCCCAAGGTCGAGGCATCAAACCCAAGCGTATTCATCGCGGTGATCACCGGGTGCATGTCACCCTCTTTCATGCCGCGCTCATAGGCGATGTAATCCCCCATCGGATTGCCTTGCAGGAAATCCCCGTTGTCCAACAACAGCGCATTGGTGCTTTCCGCGCGGACTTCTTCGATCAGGCTGGCAGTGCGGGCCAGCCCTACGGTGTCCACCGGCCGGTCGCCGTAATAATCGTAGGGAAAAACATGCACATGCAAATCTGTGGTCTCAATCAGACGCAAATGCGCCTGATTGCCCGCGGCATTCACCGAAAATGGATGCATCGCGATCATCCCGGCAGAGCCGGCAAGGAAATGGCGGCGGTTCAAGCGAAAAGTCATAGGTAATCCCCCTTGGCAAAGGTGTTGGCAGACGTCTGTCTGGCAGGAACTTGTAACAGGGATATGCAAGGCGACAGCGCCGGACAGGTTCAGCCTAGCGTGGATCGGGCCCACCGCGCAATTCTTGTCTTGGACCGGGGTCAGGCAAGGGGTGCGCGCGCGACCTGTCCGGCAAAATGGTCGGCATGCGCGGGCCATGTGGCACGGGCCGTGACGTCAAATGCCTTGGCCTTGCGCGGGTTGGTCTGGTGCAGCAGCCGTGACAACCGGATCGCTAACACCGCGTTAGGTGACTGTGCCAGCGCCTCTTGCAGCACCGCGATGGCCTGTTTGGTCTGCCCGGCCTGTTCCAACACATCAACCAGCACCCGCTTGAACATCACCTGATGGGGCTGTTCGGCGATCAGGGGTTCAACCAGCGCAATGGCCCGTTCAGCCTGTCCCAATTGGCTGTAAATCCGGGCCCGCATCAGACGCGTGTCTTGCGCCATGTCGGCCAGGGCCGCGCCCTTTTGCAGGATCGACAGCGCCAGCTGGGGCCGTCCACGGGCCAGAACTGCGCCAGCAAGCCCTTGGTAATAGTCGCGCGTCTGGCTGCGGTTGCCACGCAGCACATTGCGGATCGTGGCGTCGTCACCGGCAAGGGCCGCTGCAAAAACCGCCATCGCATTGTCGGACCCCGTCATCGTCGCAATTGCCCGATGCCCCATGTGCGGCAGACCGATCCGGGTTGCGACATCCGGGGCAAGCAGCCCTTGCTGATAGCGGTCCGGCGCAAAGATCGGATCATAGATGATCCGACTGTTTGGTGCCACGTCGCTGGGTGTTACGGCCATCTCACCGTTGGCGGCCGCATCATAAAACCGGCCATAGCGCCGGTCCTGCGCGCCGGTAACGCCAGGGTCGATGCTGATCTGCGGCGAAAAGGCCAGCGTTGCATCCGTGTTCAACAGCCGCCCGTATTTCAACACACCATATCCGCCCATCGAGGCACCATAGCCAATCGTGGGACGGTCCTTGGCGGCAGCAATCAGCTTGGCCGCCACTTCGGCTTCGGCTCGGGGGTACCAGTGGGGGCGGCGCGGTACGACAGCAAACAGCGGAATGTCATTCTTGCGCGCCAGCTTCAGCGCGAACCCCGTGCGACCATTGGCACGGGCATGCATGATGTCAAAGCTGACCAGCGCATAGGCTGCGCGCCCTGGCAGATACAGCACCTCTAGGTCGCGCCCCTGATACAGGATCTGCAACGCGCGTGGGTCGGCCTGAATGTCTTGCATCACCGTCATGGCAGCCCTTGCACCATTCAAAAATGGCAGGGTTGCGACCGTGGCAGGCAGTTTTCGTGCCGCCCATGCAAAAGGGCCGCGTCATACCTGACACGGCCCTTTGCGATTTTGGCAGGACGCCTTAGCTGTTGTCGTCGTCGCCCGCGTCGTCGGCTGCCTCTTCGGCCACCTCAACACCAGCGGTTTCAGCCAACTCTTCGTCTTCGGATGCCGCAGCACCGATATCGTCAAAGAGTTCCTGAATCTCGAACTCTGCAGCAGCTTCTTCTTCCGCGGCCAGTTCCTGAATCGACTTGCCAGCCGCCTGCAGTTCAGCCTCTTCCGCGGAACGTGCGACGTTCAGCGTAATCTTGGCTGCAACTTCGGGGTGCAGGTTCACGTCCATGTCGTGCAGGCCAAGCTCTTTGATCGGGCCGGTCAGCACGATCTGCTTCTTGTCCACGGTGAACCCTTCGGCAGTGGCTGCATCAGCGGCGTCACGGGGCGTGACAGACCCGTAAAGCGAACCCGCGTCAGAGGCAGAGCGAATCACGATGAACTGCTGACCGTCCAGCTTTTCAGCGAGGCTTTCAGCTTCTTTCTTGGTCTCAAGGTTGCGCGCTTCCAACTGGGCCTTCTCGGCCTCGAACCGGGCCATGTTGGCGGCATTGACGCGCAGCGCCTTGCCCTGTGGCAACAGGAAGTTACGGGCGTAACCTTCTTTGACCGACACAACTTCGCCCATCTGGCCAAGCTTGGCGACGCGTTCAAGCAGGATGATTTCCATAGCGGTGTCTCCTTACTTCACAGCGTAGGGCAGCAGGGCCAGGAAACGCGCGCGCTTGATTGCCTGGGCAAGCTTACGCTGGTTCTTGGCACCAACAGCGGTGATACGGGCAGGGACGATCTTGCCGCGCTCAGAGATGTAGCGCTGCAGCAGACGTGTGTCCTTGTAGTCGATCTTCGGGGCGTTGTCGCCCTCAAACGGATCAGACTTACGACGACGGAAAAACGGTTTAGTAGCCATGAGTTATGGTCCTTTCCTGATCAACGATTAGCGACGCTCGCGACGGCTGTCGCGCTCATCACGTTTCTGCATCTGAACGCTGGGGCCTTCTTCGTGTGCATCCACCTTGATGGTCAGCACACGCATCACATCATCATGCAAACGCATCAGACGTTCCATTTCCTGCACGGCAGGTGCCGGTGCATCGGAACGCAGATAGGCATAATGGCCCTTGCGGTTCTTGTTGATCTTGTAGGCCATCGTCTTCACGCCCCAGTACTCGTTTTCAACGACTTTTCCGCCGTTGTCCGCAAGGACGGTGCTGAAGTGTTCGATCAGGCTTTCGGCTTGCGTGTTGGACAGGTCCTGACGCGCAATCATAACATGCTCATAAAGCGGCATGTGGGCTCCATTCATTTCTCGGCGCATTTCATAGGGATGGGCGTTGTCGCTTCCGCACCCAACCCACGAGAGACTGCGCAGTTCATAAAAGCTCGCGGAAGGTAGCGGGCTTATACAGCGATCGCCTGTCCACGCAAGCCCATTTGCATGTCTCGGGTTTCCTTAACGTAAGTTAACAAAACCTTAACAGCGTCACGTGCCTGCCCATTTCTTGCCCCAGTTTAGGATCAGATTTTGATCGATACCTATTGGAGAATGCAGCAATGTCAGATGTGTCAAACGTTGTGCGTCCGATTACGATTGATGCCGAGTTGGCGCCCCGTAAGAAATCCTTCGCCGTGGACGAAACCTACTGGGGCTATATCATCCGCAACACCGAAGGCCCCAAGATCGGGACGGTCGTGCTGCAGGCCGCCTCAATGTTCTTTGGCGCCGCGTTTGTGGCCGCGGGCCTTGGCCTGCTGTTGCTGCCAGAGGTGCTGGCAGGGGCGGTTGATCTCACGATCCGTGCGATGGCCGCTGTCATCTTCTTCGGTTTGGCCGCTTACCTGCTTTGGTTCGCCAGCCGTGGCACCGAATCCGAACTGCAAATTGATACCTCGCTGGGCGAAGTCCGCGAAGTTGTGCGCAACCGCGCTGGCCGCTCGACGCTGATTGGTCGCTACGGCTTTGACAGTATCGGTGGCGTCTTCCTCGACCGCGCCAATGCGCCGCGCAATCAGGCGGTGCTGGTCCTGCGCTACCGCAACACTGCCCAGACGCTGCCCGTGGTGGGTGGCCGCATTGACGCGTTGGAACCACTGCGTGACCGGTTGGGCCGCGACATGATGATGGACGCCGTCCCACGGCGCGCCGAAAAGACGATTGTGCCAACCGCACTCTGATCCAAACGCATCAGCGTAATGCTGCCAAAAGCGTCCCGTCCGGGGCGCTTTTTTGCGCGAACACAATATGTTCAGATTTGCGTAATTGCCTCGCACCGGTGCGCCATCACATTGTCCCGACAGATTCACACACCATTGGAGAGATCAATGAAACTTGCCACCACCACAGCCCTTCTGGCCCTGCTGGCCGCACCCGCCGTCGCAGCACCAGAGGTCTATGTCCTCGACTCAAGCCACAGCCAGATCGTGTTCAGCTACGACCACCTTGGCTATTCTACAAACTTTGGCATGTTCTCGGGCTTTGAAGGCGAAATCAGCTTTGATCAGGAAGATCCTGCCGCCTCTTCCGTTTCTGTTTCCTTCCCTGTCCGGTCCATGATGACCGGTTGGGAAGCACGCTTTGAACATTTCATGTCCGGCGACTTCTTCGATGCCTCCGACGATGAGATGGTGACATTCACCTCAACCGCAATCGAAGTGACAGGCGACAACACCGCGTTGATCACGGGCGATCTGACGTTGAACGATGTCACCAAATCCGTCGTGCTCGATGCCACACTGAACCAGGTTGGCGACCACCCGATGGCCGAAAAGCCTTGGGCCGGGTTTGACGCCACCACGACCCTGCTGCGGTCTGACTTCAACGTCGGCAACTTCGCGCCCTTCGTCAGCGACGAAGTCGAAGTGATGATCTCGGTCGAGGCGATGAAAGCCGAATAACCCGTCCAACAGTCATGAAGATCGGGCCGCAGGGGCAACCTGCGGCCCTTTTTCTATTCCGCAGGTCTGGCGACAAAGTCGAGGTTCAGGATCACTTCAAACCCCAGCGTGCCTTCATCATTCTGGCCCGCGCCAATATCAAACGTCATCCGATCAATCACCGCTGACCCCTGTATCAGCCCACTGCCATCCCCCTGATCCTGCAGATCAAACAGCAGTGTCACGGGTGCTGTCACCCCCTTCAGCTCCAATTCCCCATCCACACGATAGGTCGCCCCACCATCTGATGTGATTGGCCCGGCAAACGTGGCTGTGGGAAAGGCCGTGGCATCAAAGTAGTCCGGCCCCATCGCCTGATCTGTGACCGACCCCAGCGTCAGCGACCCAATCGCAATCTGCGCGGTGACATCGCCAAAGTCGGGGCCTGCATCGGCGTCAAAGGTGATATCCGCCGTCCAGTCCGCAAATGTGCCTGTCACCTCACTGCCAAGTTGGGTGATGGTGATCGCCATTGTGCCACCGTCCTGCACGACCCAACCGGATTGCACCTCTGCCAATGCCGCAGCTTCCGGGCCGTCATGGTCACCGCCTGACATCGCCACAGCACCCGCACTTGCCGCCGCAAAAATCACAATGGCTGCCAAAGGTGCGGCCGCCGGGGCGCGGTGGGCAGGAACGGCGGCAATATCACGGCGACCGAACCACATCCGGCCCAGCGTTGCATCGCGGTCTACAAACTGATGCTTCAGGGCGCCCGCAATATGCAAAAGGATCGAAGCCGCCATCACCTTGGTCAGCACCCAATGCAGGCTGCCAAACACATGTGCGATCCCCTCATCCTTGGGCACCAGCGGCAGGTTCTGCCCGAACGGCCACCAGATCGGCGCAAACCCCGCGGTCGCCGCATGGTGAATCCACCCCGTCAGCGGCGCGATCACCAGCGACCCATAAAGCAGCCAATGCACGGTCTCGGCCAGGAACGTCTCCGCCTTGCGTTCCGGATGCAGGGGACCGGGCTTGGCTTGCGTGATCGCCCAAAGGATTCGCAGCAGCGCGACAAGGAAAACCGCCACCCCCAAAGTCTTGTGCCAGGAAAAGACCTGGGCCTTGAACGCCAGCTCTGCGCTCGTCTCAAACGGTAACTTATTGGCAACCAAACCTAGCGGAATAATCGCCAAAATCAGTGCGGTCGTCAGCCAGTGAAAAACCTTGGTTAAAGATCCATAAACAGCAGGGGGGGTGGCAGTCATGTGGCGCTCCAGTTCTGTGCAAGGGCACACTAACACGCAGCCTTGGCGGCGCAATTCAGCACCAGCGCTCAGATTCTGTGCGCGATACACATGGGTTGTTGCCGCGATGTGTATGGATTGTGCATAAGCGGATGAACGGCTAGTCGTAAAAACGCGATCAAGAAAAGGACGGCACAATGCGGGCATTCATTTTTCCCGGGCAGGGGGCACAAACCATCGGAATGGGACAGGCGCTCGCCGCCCAATACCCTGATGCGAAAGCAGTTTTTCAAGAAGTCGACGATGCCCTCGGGCAGGCGCTTTCAACCCTGATCTGGGAAGGCGAGATTGAGACGCTGACGCTGACGGCCAATGCGCAGCCCGCCCTGATGGCAACATCGCTTGCAGCCATGAAAGCCTTGCAATCAGAAGGGCTTAGCATCACCGACGCCGGGTTCGTCGCGGGCCATTCGTTGGGCGAATATGCCGCCCTCGCCGCCGCTGGGTCCATCAGCATCGCCGACACCGCGCGGCTCTTGCGCATCCGTGGCGACGCCATGCAAGCCGCCGTCCCTGCAGGTCAGGGTGCCATGGCCGCCATTCTGGGCTTGGATATTGAGGCCGTAGCCGCCGTGGCCGAGGCTGCCGCACAGGGCGATGTCTGCGAGGTCGCGAATGAAAACGATCCTGCGCAAACCGTTGTTTCTGGTGATAAAAACGCCGTCGAACGGGCGGTGGACCTGGCCAAGGAAGCCGGCGCAAAACGTGCGGTGATGCTGCCGGTCTCAGCCCCATTCCATTGTTCCCTCATGTCGCCCGCAGCCACCCGCATGCAAGAGGCGCTGGCTGCGGTCGACATCACCGTACCTGCCGTCCCGCTGGTGGCGAACGTCACCGCGCAAAGTGTGTCAGACCCCAATGAAATCAGGGACTTACTGGTCAAACAGGTCACAGGTCGCGTGCGTTGGCGGGCTTCCGTTGACTGGATGGCTGCGCAAGGTGTGACCGAAATGTGGGAAATCGGCTCTGGCAAGGCCTTGTCGGGCATGATCCGGCGGATCAATCGCGACGTCGCGACCCGCAATATTGGCACGCCTGATGACGTCAATGCCGTGATGAACAGCACAGAATAAATACTTGAGGAAGGAAGCACAGATGTTTGATCTGACAGGAAAAAATGCGCTGGTCACCGGCGCGTCCGGCGGTATCGGCGGCGAGATTGCAAAGGCATTGCATGCCGCAGGCGCCACCGTTGGTATCTCTGGCACCCGGGTCGATCCTTTGACGGCTTTGGCCGCAGAGATGGGGGATCGGGTGCATGTGCTGCCCTGCAATCTGTCAGATGCAGATGCTGTAAATAACCTGCCAAAACAAGCGGTTGAGGCGATGGGAAGCGTCGACATTCTGGTCAACAACGCCGGTATCACCCGCGACAACATCTTTATGCGCATGTCAGATGAGGAATGGGCCAGCGTGCTTGAGGTGAACCTGACCTCGACCATGCGGCTTTGCAAGGGCGTCATTCGTGGGATGATGAAAAGCCGTTGGGGCAGAATTATCAATATTTCCAGTGTGGTAGGCGCCACCGGCAATCCCGGGCAGGCGAATTATGCTGCCTCCAAGGCAGGGATGGTCGGCCTGTCAAAGTCGATCGCCTACGAGGTTGCAAGCCGTGGCATTACCGTGAACTGTGTCGCGCCTGGCTTTATTGAAACCGCGATGACGGACAAGCTGAACGACGATCAAAAGTCTGGAATCCTTGGACAAATCCCTGCAGGTCGGATGGGCAGCGCGGCCGAGATTGCGGGGGCGGTCGCCTACCTGTCCAGTGCCGAAGCAGGCTATGTCACCGGGGCCACCTTGCATGTGAACGGCGGAATGGCCATGTTCTGACGATGCTGTGGCGGGGATGCCGGAAAGCGTTTGCGCTAAACAAAATCTCTGCTATAGGCCACGAAGATTGAGACGGGCGACCCGCCAAGGGCCCCAAAAACCGGGCAAATGCCCAGCAGAACGTGAGGAATAGCCATGAGCGACGTCGCAGACCGCGTACGCAAGATTGTTGTAGAGCATCTTGGTGTGGAAGAAGACAAAGTTGTCGAGGGTGCATCTTTTATTGATGATCTGGGCGCAGACAGCCTTGATACGGTCGAACTGGTGATGGCGTTCGAAGAAGAATTTGGCATCGAAATTCCTGATGACGCCGCCGAAACGATTCAATCGTTTGGTGACGCGGTGAAGTTCATCTCTGACTCCAAGTAAGTCAAAGATCAGTGCTTTCTAAAGACGGCGCCCGAGCGGGCGTCGTTTTTTTTGCGGGTGGAGCTTTATCCTTTTGTTTTGACTTAAGAATTTGGAACACACTGGCCCGGGAAAGTGGCGTGTCAAATGCCAGCCCCGCATAGTGATCGTTGGCCCATTTGACCGTTCCATCCCGCCATTTGTTGTTGAGCAGGATTTGAATCGCGAACTGGTCGTCGGTCGGCAATTGGCCGTAATGGTGCAGTTTGGTGCCAAAGCAACTGATATCCAAAATCCTGCCATTCAACGGCGGCCCGTCACAGCAAAACTCCACCGATTGGTTCAGCACAAAGCGGCGTCTTTTGCGCCGCACTGCCACGCTGCGCTGACGTATCAGAATGCTGGCAAAACAGACGGCGACCAGTACCAAAAAGCAAATTATCAGCAGAATCGGTCGTGACGAAACCACGAGCCCCAAGCCTGTTGAGACTTCTGTCAAACCATCTGATGCGCCCCCTTGGGCCGAGGCATTTGACACGGTTTCTGGCTGCGTTTTTGCCGCGGCCCGAGGGCCATTGCAGCCCAGTTGATCAAGCACATCTTTGGCGTCATCAAAAAGCGTAACAATCGCAGGTGATTGCAGCAAAAGATGGATGTCCGCACCACGATTGCTGCGCGCAAGCTGCGCGATCCTTTGCGCTGTTTGTCCAAAATTTTCAAGGGTTTGAATGGCCTGCGCATCCGGATATTCTTCAAACAGATGCCGGATGTTGGATTGGTTGAAGCGCGCAAAATCGCGACGCAATCCGTTTGGAAGCACCTGATCTACGGGCCAGTTGTTATGGGACGTCACCGTGTCCGAAATACGGGACAACGCGTTGATTGCGTCACAGTCCACCGCGGCTTTTGCGGCATGTGGCATGGCCAGTGCTGCAACGAGGGCAAGGACAGAAGATTTGAATGGCGTTTTGTTGAACATGTGCTGTGTTAACTCGAGTATGGTTAAAGGGCGTTTAAGCATGAAGTTGCGGTTTATATCCTCGGCCCTTGCCCCCGCCCAAAGGGCTGCGGTATCAGGGGCCAATAAATCAGAGGTGAGGGCAAAACATGCGCCGCGTAGTTGTCACGGGACTGGGTCTGGTCACGCCATTGGCTGACGGGGTCGAGGCCAGCTGGAGCAGGATCTTGGACGGTCAGTCCGGAGCTGGAGCGATCAGCCGTTTTGATACCACGGGTCTGACCACGACCTATGCCTGCGAAGTCCCGTTTGGTGACGGTACAGATGGTACATTCGACGCTGCCAAATACATGGAGCCCAAGGAACAGAGAAAGGTCGATACCTTTATTCTGTTCGGGATGGCTGCCGCCCAGCAAGCCATTGAAGATGCGGGCTGGATGCCAGACGACTCTGAAAGCCTTGAGCGGACCGGCGTTCTGATCGGGTCAGGCATAGGTGGTCTGAACTCTATCGCGGACACCGCTGTGATGATGGAAGAAAAAGGTCCACGTCGTGTGTCGCCGTTCTTTGTACCGGGCGCGTTGATCAACCTGATCTCTGGTCAAGTCTCGATCCGGTATGGGTTCAAGGGGCCGAACCATTCGGTGGTAACGGCTTGTTCGACCGGTGCTCATGCAATCGGCGATGCAAGCCGTTTGATCCAGCATGGCGATGCCGATGTGATGATTGCCGGTGGTGCAGAGGCAGCAATCTGCCGTTTGGGCATCGCGGGTTTCAACGCTTGTAAGGCATTGAGCACAGCGCATGCTGAAGATCCAACCAAGGCCAGCCGTCCATGGGACGCAGACCGCGATGGGTTTGTGATGGGTGAAGGTGCGGGGATTGTTGTGCTGGAAGACTACGAGCACGCCAAAGCCCGCGGCGCCAAGATTTATGCCGAGATTTTGGGCTATGGCCTGTCAGGCGATGCCCATCACATTACCGCCCCGCCGCCAGATCACGAGGGCGCGGAACGCGCTATGCGCGCGGCTTGCCGCAATGCGGGCATTGCACCAGAGAAGATCGACTACGTAAACGCTCATGGGACGTCGACCATGGCCGATACCATTGAACTTGGCGCTGTTGAACGTTTGGTTGGAGAGGCTGCAGCGGCAAAGTTGACAATGTCATCAACCAAGTCGATGACGGGTCACTTGTTAGGTGCAGCAGGAGCGATTGAGGCGATTTTCTCAATGTTGGCAATCCGCGATCAAGTCGCCCCGCCGACCATCAACCTCGATACGATTGCGGCGGATACCAAAGTTGATCTTTGTGCAAACGAAAAGCGTCCGCGCCGGATTGATGTGGCTCTGTCAAACTCCTTTGGATTTGGCGGCACCAACGCAAGCCTTGTCTTGGGGAAAGTCACCTGATGTGGCGACATATCGCGTCTAATGCACTGACGTTCTTTGTGGTTGCGCTGTTCCTTGCGGGTGGCGTGATTGCTTGGGGTAGCAGTCAGTACACGGCACCGGGACCTTTGGCACAAGCGATGTGTCTGCGGGTTGAAAGCGGGAGCAACATGCGCCGCGTCGCTGAGACGCTTGAGGCGCAAGGTGCTGTCTCTTCGCCCGCCATTTTTCGGATGGGTGTGGATTATGCAGGCAAGTCCGGTGATCTGAAAGCAGGGAGTTTCCGCGTGGCCGAGGGTGCCTCGATGGAAGAGATCGCCGATATCATCACGCGTGGTGGGCAAAACACCTGCGGGACAGAGATCATTTACCGTGTCGGTGTGAATTCGCAGCAGGTGCAGGTTCGAGAGCTTGACCCGGCCAGCAATCGGTTTGTTGATCTGGCGCGCTTTGATCCAAGTGAGGCAGAGCCTGAGGCGTATCAGGCCGCGCGCGAGGATAGCGACACCAGCTATAACGTGGTTTTGGCCGAAGGCGTCACAAGTTGGCAGGTACGCGAGGCGCTGAATAATCTGAATGTGCTGGAAGGTACGATTGACGACATTCCGCCTGAGGGAAGCTTGGCTCCCGACAGCTATGAGTTTCGGCCGGGCGACAACCCCAATGACCTGATTGCGCAAATGACCGCTGCGCAGACGGCGTTCTTGGCCGAGGCATGGGCAGGCCGGACGGATGGGTTGCCGCTGCAATCACCTGAAGAAGCATTGATCCTTGCCAGCATCGTTGAGAAAGAAACGGGCGTACCGGAAGAACGACGGCAGGTTGCGAGCGTGTTTGTGAACCGTTTGAACCAAGGGATGAAACTACAGACTGACCCGACAGTCATTTATGGTGTTACCAAGGGTGAAGGTGTGTTGGGGCGTGGCTTGCGGCAGTCTGAGTTGCGGCGCGAAACCCCTTGGAATACCTATGTTATTCCAGCGCTTCCGCCGACGCCGATCGCAAACCCGGGCCGCGAGAGCATTCTGGCCGCACTTGATCCTGATACGACAGATTTCATCTTCTTTGTGGCCGACGGAACCGGAGGTCATGCCTTTGCAACCA
Source organism: Yoonia sp. R2331 (assembly GCF_041103235.1). Classification (NCBI taxonomy): domain Bacteria; kingdom Pseudomonadati; phylum Pseudomonadota; class Alphaproteobacteria; order Rhodobacterales; family Paracoccaceae; genus Cognatiyoonia; species Cognatiyoonia denitrificans. The sequence goes on from NZ_JBGCUN010000001.1 coordinate 1,182,383, forward strand.
ATCTGGAAGACCACAACCGCAATGTCGCGCGGTGGCGTGAGATTGAGGCTGATCGGGCTGCCAACAACGACGGCTAAATTGCAATCTTGGTAAACGAAATGCTGAGGCGGGCGCACGGTAGTGTTGCCCGCCTTTTTGCCATGTGACTGCGATTGCTGTAGCGTCGGGATTGCAAAAAGGTGCGGGGAAGGCATCGTTTTGCGGACTGTATCGGACGGGAACCAGTACAGGCGCGACCAATGACATCAACGACAGACCCACCGCGCGTTAAGCACGCGCAGGTGCACAGACGCTTTGCGGAATATCGCGAGATGTTCCGCGAAATTAGGCGGATGATGGCCTTTTACGGCACCCATACCAGTCGCAAAGAAGTGCTGACCGGGCAGGTTGTCAAACGCAAGTTGAATGAGCTGCAAAGGTTGCAGGCTCTTCTGCTCAAAGCCGAAGAGGCCCTTTATGACCAAATCAAAAACGCAGAAACTGATGAGCCCATCGATCTTGAAACAATCCGGGATCAAATTGGGCGCAGGCTTGATCGCCTCCGCGCCACGCTCGGTGCAAAGGCGGTTTCTGAAGACCCTGACGCCAGCTGAACTGGAAATGCTGCCCTACCTCTTTGCCTTTTGGGCGATGCCGCATCAACTGGCACCGGAGGGGGATTGGCGGACCTGGGTCATCTTGGGTGGGCGCGGCGCGGGTAAGACCCGCGCCGGGGCCGAATGGGTGCGCACGATGGTCGAAGGGCCAACGCAGACCTTGCAAGGACAGGCACAGCGCATCGCACTGGTGGGCGAGACGATTGAGCAGGCCCGCGAGGTCATGATCTTTGGTGAAAGCGGGATTCTTGCGATGTCGCCACCTGCATTTCGTCCTGATTGGGTCGCCGGCCGCAAAATGCTGCAATGGGAGAACGGGGCAACAGCGCAGTTATTCTCTGCTTTTGATCCAGAAAGCCTGCGCGGACCGCAGTTTGATGGGGCATGGGTGGATGAATTGGCAAAATGGCCGCATCCCGACGAAGCCTGGGATATGTTGCAATTTGGGTTGCGGTTGGGTGAGGCGCCGCGCGCGACGGTCACGACGACGCCGCGCAACGTTCCGTTGTTGCGGAGGTTGTTGGAAACTGACAGCACGCGGATGACACGTGCGACGACATTCGACAATGCCGCGAACCTTGCGCCCAGTTTTCTAAAGGAAGTGCAGGGCCGCTATGCTGGGACACGGCTGGGTCGGCAAGAACTGGACGGTGCTTTGTTGACGGATGTGCAAGGGGGCCTGTGGGACATGGATGATGTCGCGCGGCAGGTTGTCAGCACAGCACCTGAGATGGATCGCATTGTCGTGGCAGTTGATCCGCCGGTCAGCGGACATGCCCGGTCGGATGCCTGCGGAATCATTGTAGCGGGTGTCGTGATGAAAGGGCCGCCATATGAATGGCGAGCTTATGTGCTGGAGGACGCAAGTGTTGCGGCGGCAGCGCCGCTGACTTGGGCCAAAGCGGCCGTAGCCGCCTTGCACCGGCACCAGGCAGACCGCTTGGTCGCAGAGGTGAACCAAGGCGGTGATTTGGTTGAGACAGTCATCCGCAGCGTTGATCCATTGGTACCTGTGAAAGGCTTGCACGCCTCGCGCGGGAAAGCCGCACGCGCAGAACCTGTGGCGGCGCTGTACGCGCAGGGCAGGGTAGCCCATGTCAGAGGGCTGCAAGACCTTGAGGCTGAGATGGGCCAGATGACGCTGCTGGGATTTGAGGGAAAAGGATCGCCCGACCGTGTTGACGCGCTTGTCTGGGCGTTAACAGAGCTGATGCTGATCCCCGCCAAGTCATGGGCGGCACCGCAAGTGCGTGGATTGTAGCTGGATTCTCTGGAGTGCCGGGCACCGTGCGGTGCTCATCGAAACTTTCAATACTTTACGGGCAGATTGCTCGAACGAACAAGACGGCGCGCCAGGATGTGGTGCCAGCAAGGAGAAGTGGATGTTCCAGTTTTTTGGCAAGGGCGACGCGACGGCTGCGGCGGTTGCGGAAACAAAAGCCTCGGCTGCGGGCCGTGTGATCGCATGGTCGACGCAAGGCCGCGTTGCTTGGTCGGCACGCGACACCGGGTCACTGACCAAGACCGGTTTTGCGTCCAACCCGATTGGGTTCCGCGCCGTGAAGCTGATTGCAGAAGCTGCCGCCGCAGTACCGTTGGTCCTGCAAGATCAAAAACAGCGCTATGATGTTCACCCCATTCTAGAGCTTCTTTCGCGTCCGAATGCGGGGCAAGGGCGCGCCGAATTGCTGGAGAACCTGTTTGGGCAGCTCCTTTTGACTGGCAACGCCTATATCGAGGCCGTTGGTGATGAAGGTTTGCCCGGTGAGTTGCATGTGCTGCGCTCTGACCGGATGAGCCTTGTCCCTGGTGCGGATGGCTGGCCGGTTGCATATGAATACAACGTCAACGGTCGTAAGCATCGCTTTACCTTGCAAGGTGGTGCGAGCCCGGTGTGTCATATCAAATCGTTCCATCCACAAGACGACCACTACGGCTTGTCAGCCATGCAGGCCGCTGCGGGCGCGATTGACGTCCACAATGCGGCTTCCAGCTGGTCCAAAGCCCTTTTGGACAATGCCGCGCGACCATCCGGTGCGATTGTCTACAAAGGGGCCGAAGGGCAGGCACAGCTATCATCTGATCAATATGACCGCTTGCTGAGCGAGATGGAGAGCCACCATCAGGGCGCGCGCAATGCTGGTCGACCGATGTTGCTTGAAGGTGGGTTGGACTGGAAGCCGATGGGCTTTTCGCCTTCGGACATGGAGTTCCAAAAGACCAAAGAGGCGGCCGCCCGCGAGATTGCTGTTGCCTTTGGTGTGCCACCGATGCTGCTGGGGATTACGGGCGACGCCACCTACGCCAACTACCAGGAAGCCAACCGGGCATTCTATCGTCTGACGGTCTTGCCGCTGGTGACGCGGGTCAGTGGTGCGATTGCTGACTGGCTTTCGGATTATACTGCAGAGGTCGTCGAGCTACGCCCTGATCTGGACCAAATTCCAGCCCTGTCGATTGAGCGCGATGCGCAATGGCGGCGCATTGCAGAGGCGAGTTTTCTGACCGCATCGGAGAAGCGCGCACTTCTTGGGCTGCCGGTGCAGGAGGTGGGCAATGAAGGATAATATTGTCGAGATTTCAGCCAAAGGCCGCAGGTCTACACCGCTGCCTGTTACAGACTTCTGGTTCGCCCAGGTTGATGCACGTCTGACGCGGATCGAGAGCATCATTCAGAAGCTGGAATGGCAGATCTTGATGCTGGTTTGCGGCACCGCTGCGCTGCTTCTTTTTGAAATCATTCAAACATTTTCACCGCAGAGCTAACGCGAAAAAGGAGACGACATGACACTTGAGCACAAGTTCTGTCAGATGGATGCCGGCCTGACTGTCACCGATGGTGCCGAAATTTCGGGTTACGCCTCGCTGTTTGGAAAAACAGACCAAGGTGGTGATGTCGTGAGCAAAGGGGCCTATGTCGCAGCGCTCAAGGCGCTGAAGGACAAGGGCCGCACGGTCAAAATGCTGTGGCAGCACGACCCGGCGCAACCCATCGGCGTTTGGGACGAAATCCGCGAGGACGGCAAGGGGCTGTGGGTCAAAGGACGCATCCTGCAGGATGTGGCGAAAGGACGAGAGGCTGCAGCACTTATCACGGCAGGCGCAATTGACGGATTGTCCATCGGATACCGCACGGTGCGCGCCACCAAAGACACCAATGGCGGCCGCGTGCTGTCAGAGCTTGAATTGTGGGAGGTCTCACTTGTGACGTTTCCCATGTTGCCCGATGCGCGGGTGGCGGCCAAGGCGGATGATCCCGCTGATGCCACATTGCGCGAATTGGCGGCCGTTTTTAGTGCCGCCCGATCCGAGCTGATCAGCACCGACACCTGATTAGCGCCACCCACGACAAGAGGACCAAGATGACACAGACCGAGACCAAGTCTCGGACCGGGGAAGATCTGTCTCCGGCCGAGGAGCTGCGTACCGCGATCAGCGGGTTTGTCAGCGAATTCAAGACATTCTCAACCGGCATTGACGCCAAGATGCAAAAACAGGAAGACCGCATGAACAAGCTTGACCGTAAGACGATGATGGCAGGCCGCCCCGCTTTGGCGATGGCTGCTGCAGAGGAAGCACCGCACCAGAAGGCTTTTGCAGCCTACTTGCGGTCCGGCGACGACGAAGGCCTGCGCGGGCTAAGCCTAGAAGGCAAGGCGATGAGCTCTGCCGTGGCAGCAGACGGCGGTTATCTGGTTGATCCGCAGACAGCAGACGCCATTCAAAGCACGCTGAGCAGTACGGCGTCGATCCGGTCCATCGCCAGCGTCGTGAACGTTGATGCGACATCTTACGATGTGCTGATTGATCACACCGAACTGGGTGCAGGTTGGGCCACCGAGACCGACCCGACGGCTGAGACAGACAGCCCGCAGATCGACCGGATCACAATTCCACTGCATGAATTGTCCGCTTTGCCAAAGGCGAGCCAGCGCCTGCTTGATGACAGCGCCTTTGATATTGAGGGATGGCTGGCCGGTCGGATTGCAGACAAGTTTGCCCGGTCCGAAGCCGATGCATTCGTGAACGGTGACGGTGTCGACAAGCCAATGGGCATCATGACTTATCCAACTGTCGACAATGGCGTCTGGGCCTGGGGCAATCTTGGCTATGTGCCAACTGGCGTTGACGGTGGCATTGGCGATGCGGATGCGGTTATTGATCTGGTCTATGCATTGGGTGCCGAATATCGCGCCGGGGCTGCTTTTGTGATGAACAGCCGCACTGCTGGTCTGGTTCGCAAGTTGAAAGACGCGGATGGGCGGTTCTTGTGGTCTGACGGTCTTGCTGCGGGTGAACCTGCGCGATTGCTGGGCTATCCGGTGCTGATTGCGGAAGACATGCCTGATGCAGGGTCTGATGCCACACCTATCGCCTTTGGTGACTTTGCCGCCGGCTACACCGTTGCAGAGCGTCCGGACCTGCGCGTTCTACGCGATCCGTTCTCGGCCAAGCCACATGTGCTGTTTTATGCCACCAAGCGCGTTGGTGGAGCCGTGAGCGACTACGCGGCCATCAAGTTGTTGAAGTTTGGCACCAGCTAAACCGCAAGCATAAGTCGCGGGCAGAGCTGTCCGCGACTTACCCCGGAGGCGTTGTATCACCCGGCGTTGTCCCACTGCTCTGATCCGTCCGAGCAACGTCGGGAGTCGCCGCGCCTTCGGGACCACCGTCCGATGAAATAGCACCCTGCGGAGACGTTTCGATGATGTTAACCGAGCTGACGACCGTGCCACCAACTGTGTTGCCGGTGTCCCAATTCAAGAACCACCTGCGCTTGGGCTCTGGCTTTTCTGACGATGGGCTGCAGGACGAGATGCTTGAAGGTTTCCTGCGCGCAGCGCTCGCGGCTATTGAAGCCCGGACCGGCAAGATTTTGGTGACGCGCGACTTTTCCTGGACCATCACAGGTTGGCGCGACGAACAACGCCAGCCGCTGCCGCTGGCACCGGTGCACGCGATCATCCGAATGGTGCTGATTGCGCGCGACGGGAGCGAGATCCTGATCCCCGACCACCGGTATCAATTGGAAAAGGACGACCAGCGCCCCTCTGTTCTGGCAACGTCAAGCTGTTTGCCGAGTATCCCCACGGGCGGAAGCCTGAAGGTCGAGGTTGTTGCAGGCTATGGCGCTGATTGGACGGATCTGCCGATTGATCTGCGGCAGGCTGTGATGATGTTGGCAGCGCACTTCTACGAATATCGGCATGAGGCGGCGCTGCACGGAGGAACAATGCCGTTTGGCGTATCTGCCCTGATTGATCGGTACCGCACGGTGCGGCTGTTCATGGGAAGCGGCCAATGAAAGCCCCGGTTCTAAATCGCCAGCTGACGCTGGAAGACAGTTACCGCGTGCCAGATAACGCTGGTGGTTTTACCACCGAATGGCAGCCGCTGGGGCAGCTTTGGGCACAAGTCATTGCAGGTACCGGTCGCGAGCAGGCAGTGAACGCATTGCCCTTGTCACGTGTACCATACAAGGTGACCGTGCGTGCAGCACCCGTTGGTGCGCCCTCGCGGCCCCATGCGGGGCAGCGGTTTCGCGAAGGTTCGCGCATCTTCTCAATCAATGCAGTCACGGAACAAGACAGCGAAGGCCGGTACCTGCTGTGTCAGGCGCAGGAAGAGGTGGCAGTATGAGCTATGCGATTTCTTCGGCGTTGCAGGCGGCGGTGTTTCAGCGCCTTTCGAATGATGCTGCGTTGGTGGCCCTTGTCAGCGGCAACATCTTTGATGCGATCCCAAGTGGGTCGGTCCCAGCCATCTATGTGGCCCTTGGGCCAGAGAAGGTGCGGGATGCATCCGACAATCTGGCCCATGGCGCATGGCATGAGTTTACCATCTCTGTCGTGAGCGAAAGCCCCGGTTTTGCGCAAGCGAAAGAGGCTGCGGGTATTATTTCCGACGCCCTCGTGGATGCCGACCTGGTGCTGACACGCGGCACGCTGATCGGGTTGCGCTTTCGCCGCGCTACGGCTGCGCGGGTAGGAACAGGCGACATGCGCCGTATCGATATGGTTTTCCGCGCTCGTGTTTCCGACACGTAGCGCCAATTCTTACAGTCAAGGAGTGACATTATGGCTGCGCAAAACGGCAAAGACCTTTTGATCAAGATTGATATGACGGGTGACGGCCTGTTTGAAAGCGCCGCGGGGTTGCGGGCATCGCGCATCAGTTTCAACGCAGAGAGCGTGGACGTGACCAGTCTGGAAAGCGCGGGCGGCTGGCGCGAGCTTTTGGCAGGTGCCGGTGTCAAGACGGCATCAATTTCCGGGTCCGGAATTTTCAAGGACGCCACGACGGATGAGCGGGTGCGTCAGGTCTTTTTTGATGGCGAGACGCCAGACTTTCAGGTCGTCATCCCGGACTTTGGCACGGTCGAGGGGGCGTTCCAGATCTCATCCCTCGAGTATGCGGGAACGCATGACGGAGAGGCCACGTTTGAGATGTCATTGGCGTCTGCCGGCGAACTAACGTTTGTTGCGCTGGTCTGATGGTGAACCCATTGGCAGGGGAGGTGTCGATCACCATTGATGGTGTGCCTCATGTCGCAAAGCTGACATTGGGCGCACTGGCTGAACTTGAGGACGCGTTGGACGAAGAGAGCCTCGTAGCGCTTGTCCAACGGTTTGAGCAGCAGCGCTATGCAAGCCGGGATGTCATGGCGCTGATCGTGGCTGGGCTGCGTGGTGGTGGCTGGTCTGGCCGGTCCGAGGATTTGTTGTCAGCAGATATTGGCGGTGGGCCGATTGAAGCCGCGCGCTTGGCAGCGACGCTTCTCGCGCGTGCATTTGCGCCGATGGGATGACGGATGGATTGGCAAGCCTTGATGCACGCAGGCCTGCACCATTTGCACCTGCATCCCGATGCGTTCTGGCGGCTAAGCCCGGCTGAACTGTCGATGATGCTGGGCGGTGGTGCGCGTCACCAACCGTTGAACCGGGAACGCCTGAACGCGCTGTTGCAAAGCTATCCCGACACGCCGGGCAAGAAGGATGAAACACATGGATGATTTCGAACGGTTCGACGACCTAGAGGCCAATGTGAGCGCACTTGAGCAAACGTTAGGCGATGCTTCTGCCTTGACGGCGAGCTTTGATAGTGAACTGCGCGCTGTTCAGGTGACGTTGGGCGAAACAACGCGCGATCTGGGAAACCTGGAGCGCGGGTTCGCCGGCGGGTTGCGCAAGGCCTTTGATGGTTTGGTGTTTGATGGCATGAAGTTGACGGACGCCCTGAACTCGGTCGCGCAATCGATGATTGATACGGCCTATTCGGCGGCGATTTCCCCGATCACGGATCATTTGGGCGGCATGCTATCTGACGGTATCAATTCCGCTGTTTCGGGGCTGATGCCTTATGCGAACGGTGCGCCATTCAGTCAGGGCAGGGTGATGCCCTTTGCCAATGGTGGTGTGGTGTCCAGCGCCACGACGTTTCCAATGCGTGGCGGCACCGGGCTGATGGGTGAAGCCGGGCCAGAGGCAATCATGCCGCTCGCACGCGGCTCTGACGGAAAGCTGGGTGTACGTGGCGGCGCGGGCGGCTCGGTCAATGTCACCATGAACATCTCAACCCCGGATGCGCAATCGTTTCAGCGTTCACAGGGGCAAATCGCTGCACAAATGGCGCGCGTCCTCGGACGTGGTCAACGTAACCGCTGAAGGGGACAAACATGTCATTCCACGAAGTCCGATTTCCGGCAAACCTCAGCTTTGGCGCGATTGGCGGGCCTGAGCGCCGGACCGAGGTTGTCACCCTTGCCAATGGCTTTGAAGAGCGCAACACACCTTGGGCCCATTCCCGCAGGCGCTATGACGCCGGAATGGGTTTGCGGTCGCTAGATGATGTAGAGCAGTTGGTGTCGTTCTTTGAAGCTCGCCAAGGTCAGCTTTTTGCATTTCGCTGGAAAGACTGGGGCGACTACAAATCGTCATGCCCGTCAGAGGACGCGTCTTCACAGGATCAGATCATCTTTACCGGCGATGAGACGACCCGAAAGGTGCAGCTGATCAAGACCTATGTGTCGGGCAGTCAAAGCTATGAACGCCCCATTCGCAAGCCGGTGGAAGGCACTGTACGAATTTCGGTCGGCGGTGACGAGAAGCAGGACGGAATTGACTACACAGTAGATGTCAAAACCGGGATTGTGACATTCACGCATCCGCCTGATCTAGGGGCAATAGTGCGTGCAGGTTATGAATTTGACGTACCCGTCCGATTTGATTCCGATCGGATCGCCACTGCGGTTGCCAGTTTTCAGGCCGGCCAGGCGCCATCCGTTCCAGTTGTCGAGGTGCGGATATGAGCGTGCAGGGGCTTCTGGATCATCTCAAAACCGGGCAGACCCATGTGTGTCAGTGTTGGGCCATCACCCGTAAGGACGGTGTGACGTTTGGCTTCACCGACCATGATAATCCGCTGAAGTTTGATGGCATCACCTTTCTGGCCGACAGCGGTATGAGCGCCAAGGCGCTTGCTGCCAGCACCGGATTGTCTGTGAACAACACGGACGCGATGGGGCTTTTGCAGTCGGATGTCATCAAAGAGGCCGATATTGTCGCGGGTCGTTTCGATGGGGCGGCTGTCAAGACGTGGCTTGTGCAATGGGATGCGGTGGACAACCGGCAGATTCGCTTTGCAGGCACGATTGGCGAGATCACACGCAAATCAGGCCAATTCGAAGCAGAGCTGCGCGGGCTGACCGAGGCGCTAAACCAGCCACAAGGGCGGTCTTATCTACGCAGCTGTTCGGCGGTGTTGGGTGATGCGGCCTGTGGTTTTAACCTCAACTCTGCCACTTATCGGTTGACGGCTGATGTTCTTGACGTAGTGGAAAATCGCACATTCCTTGTGAACGCCGGACCTTATGTGGACCGTTGGTTTGAGCAAGGCATCTTGACAGTGATGACGGGCGAGGCATCCGACCTGACCGGTGCCATCAAGCACGACCGCAAGGAGGGGAACCGCCACAGGATCACACTGTGGCATCCAATCCGCGCAGAGGTTGCGGTCGGGGATACACTGCGGATCGACGCCGGATGCGACAAGCGCGCAGAGACTTGTAGGGTCAAATTCGACAATTTTATCAACTTTCAGGGCTTTCCGGACATGCCCGGTGAAGACTGGCTGATGTCGGTGCCGCGGTCTTCTGATGACAGCGATGGCGGGAGCCTTGTTCGTTGAGCGAGATCGTCGCCGAAGCCTATCGTTGGATTGGAACGCCCTATGTGCATCAGGCCTCTGTCCGGGGGGCAGGGTGCGATTGCCTTGGCCTGATCCGGGGTGTCTGGCGGCAAGTTCACGGTGCCGAGCCTGAACAGGCGCCGCATTATTCCCCCGATTGGGGCGAGCCGCAGGGCGAAGAGCTACTGTTGCAAGCCGCGTCGCGACATATGGCGCAATGTGCCGATGTAGACGATTGGACCCCAGGCCAGATCCTGCTGTTTCGGATGCGCGAAGGCAGTATTGCCAAGCATCTGGGCATTCTCAGTCAAGCTGAACCCGACCCATGTTTTGTGCACGCCTATGCGCGACATGGTGTGGTTGAAAGCCCGCTGACAGACCCATGGCGCCGCCGTATCGCGGCGCGTTTTGAATTTCAGAAGAGGTAACCGCACATGGCAACGATTGTCCTATCTGCAGCCGGAATGGCACTCGGCGGATCTATTGGCGGTTCAGTACTTGGGTTGTCGATGGCAACGATTGGGCGCGCGGCGGGCGCTGTTCTTGGCCGTGCGATCGACCAACGCATCCTGGGCGCAGGATCTGAACCGGTCGAGGTCGGTCGTGTTGATCGTTTTCGCCTGACCGGCGCAAGCGAGGGCATGGCTGTTCAGTCAGTGTTTGGCCGCATGCGCGTGCCCGGTCAGGTCATCTGGGCCACGCAGTTTGTCGAAACAGAAACCACCTCTGGTGGGGGAAAGGGCGCAGGCCCGCAGCCCACCGTCACAGAATTCAGCTATTCGGTGAGCCTTGCCATCGCGTTGTGCGAGGGCGAGATTACCCGTGTTGGCCGTATCTGGGCGGATGGAACAGAGATTTCGCCGCAGGCGCTGAACATGCGGGTCTACAAGGGCGACCGACTACAGCAACCTGATCCTAAAATTGTCGCGGTTGAGGGGAACGGAAATGCGCCGGCATATCGCGGTGTCGCGTATGTGGTGCTTGAAGACTTGCAGTTGGACCAGTTTGGCAACCGCGTGCCGCAGCTTACGTTTGAAGTCATGCGCCCGTCAGAACCAGATGAGCCACGTCCGCGCGCGGACATAGCGCGGCAAGTCAAAGGGGTCGCGATGATCCCCGGCACCGGGGAGTTTTCGTTGGCCAAAGACCCGGTCTATTTGAGCGGTGATTTTGGTGAGCAAGTTGCGATCAACGAAAACACGCCTTCGGGGCAAAGCGATTTCATCACATCGACCACTGCACTGACTGAAGAATTGCCTGCCTGTCGGTCGGTGTCGCTTGTCGTCTCGTGGTTCGGGTCTGATTTGCGCTGTGCAGACTGCGAAGTGGCCCCTAAAGTCGAGCAGAAGACTGCCGAAGGCGAACCGATGGTCTGGGGCGTTGCAGGCGCGACGCGGTCAAGTGCGGGTGTCGTTCCCCAATTGGATGGGCGGCCCGTCTATGGTGGCACACCGTCCGATGCCTCTGTTGTAGATGCGATCAAGGCGTTGCGGGCACGCAGCCAGCGCCCAATGTTTTATCCGTTCATCTTGATGGAGCAGATGGGGGGAAATACGCTGCCCGACCCGTGGACGGGTGAGGTCGGTCAACCCAAACTGCCGTGGCGTGGGCGTATCACGACCTCAAAAGCGCCGGATCAGCAAGGCACTCCTGACCAAACCGCAGGCGCTGCTGCGGAGGTCGCAGACTTCTTCGGGACCGCGCAACCGTCTGACTTTCAGATAGATGGTGAGGTAGTGCGATATACCGGGCCTGAGGAATGGAAATATCGCCGTTTCATTCTGCATTATGCGCATCTGTGTGCAGCGGCTGGTGGCGTATCCGCGTTCTGTATCGGCTCGGAAATGGTGGCGCTCACCCAGATCCGTGCCACCGGGGGTCAATTTCCGGCCGTCGCGGCGCTGTGCCAGTTGGCATCTGAATGTCGCGCGATTTTGGGTCCGGATTGCAAAATCAGCTATGCCGCCGATTGGTCGGAGTACCATGGCTATCAACCGGTCGGGACAAGCGACAAGCTGTTCCACCTTGATCCGTTGTGGTCTGATCCGAATATCGACTTCATTGGTATCGACAATTATATGCCGCTGTCAGATTGGCGGGATGGCTCTGACCATTCGGACGCTGATTGGGGATCAATCTACAATCTGTCCTACTTGCAGTCTAATGTCACCGGCGGGGAAGGGTATGACTGGTTCTATCACTCTCCCGAGGCACGGGCGGCGCAGATCAGAACACCCATCACCGACGGTGATGGTGAACCCTGGGTCTGGCGCTACAAGGATTTGCCGGGGTGGTGGTCGCACACCCACCACAATCGGATAAACGGGCAGCGGCAGGCGACGCCGACATGCTGGGTCCCCAAGTCTAAACCGTTTTGGTTCACCGAATTTGGATGTGCAGCAATTGATAAGGGCACAAACCAGCCCAACAAGTTTCTTGATCCGAAATCGTCGGAATCCCTGTTGCCGTATTTCTCGAACGGGATGCGGGACGACTTCATGCAGATGCAATATCTGCGTGCGTTTTATGGTCACTATGCCAATGGTGCCAACAACCCTTATACGGACGTGGAATATACCGGTCGCATGCTGGACATGTCCCGCGCCCATGTTTGGGCCTGGGACGCGCGGCCATTTCCGTTCTTTCCGTCAAACGCCGCGCTTTGGTCGGACGGCGACAACTACGCGCGCGGGCATTGGTTGAATGGCCGAAGCTCATCTCGGACTTTGGCAAGCGTTGTTGCGGAAATCTGTGAACGGGCTGGGCTGGCGGACTACGATGTCAGCAAGCTTTACGGACTGGTGCGGGGCTATGCGGTGTCGGATGTGGGAAGTGCGCGGGCCGCCCTGCAACCTTTGATGCTGGCGTATGGGTTTGATGCAGTGGAACGCGAAGGCATGCTGGTCTTCTTCAACCGCGATGGTCTTTCCGATGCGGTGCTGACGCAGGATGATCTGGCACTTGATCCTGAAAAAGACGCCGCAGCCGTTCATACACGGGCGCCGTCGGTTGAAGTCGCTGGACGGGTTCAGATCGGGTTTCTGGATGCCGAAGCCGACTACGACGTTGCCGTGAGCGAAACGATCCATCCAGACGAACAGACCACAACGATCGCGCGGTCAGAATTCCCGCTGGTCCTGACGCGGGCCGAAGGCGCGCGAATTGCAGCGCGCTGGACCCACGAGGCGCGGGTGGCAAAAGATAGCGTAACCTTTGCTTTACCCCTGTCGCAGTCCGGCTTGGGTGCGGGTGACATCGTCGACCTACGCGATACCGGCCATCAAGGGCACTACCGTATCGACCGCACCGATGACGCCGGAATGGTGCTGGCAGAGGCGACACGCGTGGACCATGAGGTCTATCTCCCGCAGCCGCAGATCGAAGAGGGCGCACGACTGAAACCCTTTGTCGCGCCTACCCCGGTCGAGGCGATCTTTCTTGATCTCCCACTTTTGACAGGAAATGAGGTGCCGCACGAGCCGCATCTGGCGCTGACAGCGAGCCCCTGGTCGGGCGGGGTGGCGCTTTATTCGTCACCGCAGGACAGCAACTATATCCTGCAAGATATCATGCGGTATCGCAGTACCGTAGGGATCACGCAGACAGCCCTGCATGACGGCCCGTTGGGGATCTGGGATCGTCGCAGGTTTCGGGTGAAATTGGTCAGCGGTTCGCTGCAATCCGTCACGCCTGAGGTGCTGTTCTCGGGCGCCAATACCCTTGCAATAGGCGATGGCACGACCGACAACTGGGAAGTCCTGCAGTTTTCAGATGCCACCCTTGTCGAGCCCAGGACCTACGAATTGACAGGCCTTCTGCGCGGCCAATCCGGGTCAGATGGCATAATGCCCAACGTCTGGCCTGTTGGTTCCAAGGTTGTGCTGCTGAACGGGCGGCCTGAACAAATCACGATCCCGACCGCGTCACGCGGCAATCCCCGTCACTACCGCTATGGACCGGTAAAACGGCCCGTCAGTGACCGCAGCTATCGCCATCTTGAGCTGACGTTCAAAGGCAATGGCTATCGACCCTATCCAGTCTCCCACCTTCAGGCATTGCCAGTCGGCAGCGGTCTGGATGTGAACTGGATCAGGCGGACCCGGATTGACGGCGATATGTGGGGTGCGGGGGACGTGCCACTCGGCGAGAACAGTGAGGCCTATGTGGTGCAGGTGCGACAGGGTAACGCGATCTTGCGCGAAGTGACACGGTTGGCCCCCAATTGGAGCTATAGCACCGCCAACATGACGTCCGATACAAACGGCAATGATTTTACCATTCATGTTGCCCAGGTATCAGACAGGTACGGGCCGGGACCATTCCGCAGCGTCTTGATCGAGCAACCCTGATGCGCCCAGTCTATCCAAGTGACTTGCAGGACACAGCAAGGGCCTTGATGCCCGCGCCCGATGCCGAACGACGACAACTTGCGCGCGCCATACTCTGGCGCGCAGATATCGCGGACCGCTATAGCAAGCACCATCACCGACCTCACCCCGAATATGGACAAGGGTCGCTGGGTGATGCGGCGCGCAGTTTTCCACGTGGAAAATTGCCTCGACATTGTGATGCAGACTACCTGCACTGCCTGTCGATTGTACTGGAGGCGCAATTGGTCAAATCCCCACATCACACCACGTGATTTCGCCCATCAAACCTTTGTTCTTTGCGAACGTTGCCTATCTGGGATAAGCAAAAGCTGAACAAAGGAGTGGCGTTATGGCCGAAGCTCGTACACATCTGCGCGAAATTGATCCTGTTTGGCAACGCATCTGTCAGGACGCGCAGGATAGCGTTACACGCGAACCTTTGGTCGGGTCCTTGGTGCATGATGGCATCTTGCAGCATTCCGAATTCAAGGTTGCATTGGGCTATCGGCTCGCGATGAAACTCGCTTCGACCGAGATGTCAGCGCAGACAATCAGCGAAATTGCGCGTATGGCCTATACCGCAAACGAAGACATCGTGCAGGACGCGCGCGCTGATCTGGTGGCGACTTATGATCGTGATCCTGCCTGCCACCGGCTGATGCAGCCGCTGATGTTCTTCAAAGGGTATCAGGCTGTGCAGGCATATCGCCTTGGGCACCATCTGTTCATAAACGGGCAACACGATCTGGCCTATTTCGTGCAAATGCGCGTGTCAGAGGTGTTTGGCGTCGATATTCACCCCGCCGCGCGCATCGGCAAAGGCATCATGATTGACCATGCCCATTCCATCGTGATCGGCGAAACGGCTGTCGTAGGCGACAATGTCTCAATGCTGCATTCGGTGACATTGGGCGGGACCGGCAAAGAAGAAGAGATTCGTCATCCGACCATTGGTGACGGCGTTCTGATCGGGGCTGGTGCAAAAGTGCTTGGCAATATCTCGGTGGGCCACTGCAGCCGGATCGCGGCTGGGTCTGTGGTATTGCAGGACGTGCCACCGATGAAGACCGTGGCAGGTGTTCCAGCCAAGATCGTGGGAGAGGCGGGATGCGCCCAACCATCGATTACGATGGATCAGGGTCTCGGCATTCTGGACTAAGCTTAAGAATCAGAAACGCCGGGCATCGCCCGGCGTTATCTTTTGTTTTCAAAGAGGTATCAGGCGAGCATCGTCATAGGATTTTCAAGGTTGTCCTTGATTACCTGCAGCAGATTTGCACCCAAAGCCCCGTCGATCACACGGTGATCGACGGACAACGTGACAGACATCACAATCCCTACTGTCAATTCGCCATCGGTCCCGACAATCGGCTTTTTGACGCCCGCACCAACGGCCAGAATGGCAGCATGGGGCGGATTGATGATGGCATCAAAGTTGTCGATCCCGAACATCCCAAGGTTGGAAATCGCAAAGCTGCCGCCTTGATACTCATGCGGCGCCAATTTGCGGTCACGGGCGCGGCCTGCAAGGTCCTTCATCTCAGCGGACAGGGCGGACAGAGACTTCATCTCGGCGTCCTTCAACACCGGAGTAAACAACCCACCTTCGATGGCAACGGCAACGGCCACATCCGACTTTTCGAATTTCAGCGTCCGATCACCGGCCCAGACAGCATTCGCCTCTGGGACTTGCTGCAAAGCAAGCGCGCAGGCCTTGATGATGAAGTCGTTGACCGACAATTTCACGCCGCGTGGTTCAAGCTGTTTGTTCAGCTGGCTGCGGAACTTCATCAGCGCATCAAGCTGAATGTCACGCCGCAGGTAGAAATGCGGCACCGACTGCTTAGCCTCTGTCAGACGGGCTGCGATGGTCTTGCGCATGCCATCCAGTTTGACCTCTTCAAACGGGCGACCTTCGTAGGTCTTGATTACGACATCGGTCGATGGACCAGCCGCAAGTGCCGCCGGTGCGGCGTCCGCTTTGGCCGCAGGTGCCGCTGCAGGTTTGGTACCGGGTTGCGCGTTTTCGACGTCGGCTTTGACGATGCGGCCATGCGGGCCAGAGCCCTTGATCGCAGTAAGGTCCAAACCTTTGTCAGCCGCGATACGCCGCGCAAGCGGAGATGCGAAGACCCGGTTGCCATCTTTTGCAGATGCTGCAGGCGCAGGCGCGGACGATGGCGCAGCGGGTGCCGCTTCTGGTGCGGCTGCAGGGGCAGGGGCCGCTGCTGCTGCTGCGGTCGTGTCTTCGATGTCGTCAGCACTTTCACCGTCTTCAAGAAGCAAGGCGATCACATCGTTGACCTTCACACCTTCGGTGCCCTCAGCCACGACGATCTTGCCAATCACGCCTTCATCGACGGCTTCAAATTCCATCGTGGCTTTGTCGGTTTCAATCTCGGCCATGACGTCACCGCTGGATACGGTGTCACCTTCTTTGACCAGCCATTTCGCCAAGGTCCCTTCTTCCATTGTCGGGGACAGTGCGGGCATCAGAATTTCTGTCGGCATCGCGCGTTCTCCTTAACGGTAGGTGACTTTTTTGACGGCTTCGATGACCTCTGCGGTCGTTACAAGCGCGTGCTTTTCAAGATTGGCAGCATAAGGCATAGGCACGTCCTTGCCGGTGCAGGTGATGACCGGGGCATCTAGATAGTCGAACGCCTCTTGCATCACGGTGCTGGCGATATAGCCGCCAACGCTGCCTTGCGGCCAGCCTTCTTCGACGGTGACCAGCCGGTTTGTCTTGCGCACCGATTCCAGAATGGCGGGCATGTCCATCGGGCGCAGGCTGCGCAAGTTGATCACTTCCGCATTCACACCCTCTTCTGCCAGCTTTTCTGCGGCCTCGAGTGCATATGTCATACCGATCCCGAACGATACGATCGTGACGTCATCACCGGCGCGTTCAATCTTGGCCTTGCCGAATGGGATCGTGAAGTCATCCATGACCGGCACATCAAACGACCGCCCGTACAGAATCTCATTCTCAAGGAAAATGACGGGATTGTTGTCGCGGATCGCCGTCTTCATCAGGCCTTTGGCATCTGAGGCCGAATAAGGCATCACAACTTTCAGTCCCGGGATCTGCATGTACCATGCGGCATAGTCCTGGCTGTGCTGTGCGCCAACCCGTGCAGCCGCACCATTTGGCCCGCGAAACACCATCGGCGCGCCCATCTGACCGCCCGACATATACAGTGTCTTGGCGGCGGAGTTTATAATATGGTCAATGGCTTGCATGGCGAAGTTAAACGTCATGAACTCGACAATCGGGCGCAGGCCACCAAAGGCCGCACCGACCCCAATCCCTGCAAAACCATGCTCTGTGATCGGCGTGTCGATGACGCGTTTCGCGCCGAATTCGTCCAGCAGACCCTGAGAGATTTTGTAGGCACCTTGGTACTCTGCAACCTCTTCACCCATCAGGAAAACGTGGTCGTCACGGCGCATCTCTTCGGCCATGGCGTCACGCAATGCTTCACGCACAGTTGTCGATTTGACGTCTGTCCCTTCAGGCCAATCAGGCGATTGATCTGCCGGTGCGGCGACTGGCGCCGCTGCTTCAGCCGGTGCCGGTGCGGCCTCGGCTGGGGCTGCTGCCGCTGCGGGGGCAGGGGCGGCACCTTCGGCAGGTACGTCTTCGCCTTCTTCGACAAGGATCGCAATCGCAGTGTTCACTTTGACGCCTTCGGTGCCTTCGGCGATCAGGATTTTGCCGACAATGCCTTCATCGACGGCTTCGAACTCCATCGTGGCCTTGTCGGTTTCAATCTCGGCCATGATGTCACCGCTTGATACGGTGTCACCTTCTTTGACCAACCATTTGGCCAGCGTACCTTCTTCCATTGTCGGCGACAGGGCGGGCATCAGGATCTCGGTTGCCATGATTTACACCTCTTCTTTCGCGTAAATGTCGGTCCAAAGTTCTTCCAATGCAGGCTCTGGGCTTTCCTTGGAGAATTCAGCAGCGTCGTTGACGATGCCTTTGATCTCTTTGTCGATGGCCTTGAGATCATCCTCTGTGGCGTGCTTGCCGGTCAGCAGCATGTCACGGACCTGCTCAATCGGGTCACGCTCGTCGCGCATCTTTTGCACTTCTTCGCGGGTCCGGTATTTCGCGGGGTCCGACATGGAATGTCCACGATACCGGTAGGTCTTCACTTCCAGAATGTAGGGGCCTTTGCCCGCGCGGCAGTGGGCAACGGCACGTTCACCGGCCTCTTTGACGGCCAGAACGCTCATGCCGTCCACCTCTTCGCCGGGGATGCCGTAGGCGGCACCACGCTCCCACAGGCTGGGCGACTTGGTTGAGCGCTGGACGCTTGTGCCCATGGCGTATTGGTTATTTTCGATAACGAATACGACCGGCAGATCCCACAGCTCGGCCATGTTGTAAGTTTCATAGACTTGGCCCTGGTTTGCAGCCCCGTCACCGAAATAGGTGAAGGTCACCCGGCCGTTGTCGAGATATTTGTCAGCAAAGGCCAGACCGGCACCCAGTGGCACCTGTGCGGCGACAATTCCGTGACCGCCGTAGAAATGCTTCTCTTTGCTGAACATATGCATAGAGCCGCCCTTGCCTTTGGAATAGCCGCCCTCACGTCCGGTCAGCTCTGCCATGACACCTTTGGGGTCCATGCCGCAGGCCAGCATATGGCCGTGGTCGCGGTACGATGTAATGCGCTTGTCGCCGTCTTCTGCAGCAGCCTCCAGGCCAACAACAACGGCCTCTTGTCCGATGTAGAGGTGGCAGAAGCCACCAATCAGGCCCATTCCGTAGAGCTGACCGGCCTTTTCCTCGAACCGGCGGATCAACAACATTTCACGATAATGGCCCAGCAATTCCTCGGCAGAAACATTCGGCTTCTTGGCCGCTTTCTTCGGTGGCATAGGTGTCCTCCCTGGTGGCGACAGAATAGTTTAGCGTTAAACTATCGCTACAGCATAGCCGGGACCAAAGCGAGACGCAATGCGCCCCTAGGTCAACACCTCAGGACAACCCCGTGTTGCGTTTAGCGGATAACAAGCTCGTCTGCGCGGATCAGGCCCAGCACGTCGCGGGCCTGCTCATCCAGCAGATCGAGGTCCAGAAAAGTGTCCGACAGACGGGTCGTCAGGTTTTCCATCCGCGAGACCTCGGCGCGCAGTGTTACAAGCTCTGCCTGCAAATCGCGCGCTTCTGCATTCACTTCGGCGCGCTTGAACACGCCGTAGTCACCTTGCACGGCGGCAAAGGTGAAATAGAGGCACAACATCAGCGCACCAAGAAAATACAAAAGGGGGCCCATCGGGGGCAAGGTACGCCGGTTCATCTGCCTCTCCTGCAGCTCTTGTTGGCTGCGTTTCGGTAGAATCGCACAAACGAATCGCCTTGTGAATCCCTTTAATGGTGCGATGCGCAGATTTTATCCGGCGACAGAGGCGGCAAAGATGTCCTCAATCGTTTCGCTCAGCATTTGGTTGAAATCTGCGTCGCTTTGCTGTGCTGATAAGCCTTCGGTCAGCGCGCGCGAAAAGCTGGCAATGACACCTTTGTTCTGTGACAAACGAGCATTGGCCTCGGCCCGATCATAGCCACCTGACAAGGCCACGACCCGCATCACCTTGGGGTGGTTCACCAGCGGCTGATAGACGTTAGCCTGTTCCGGCAAAGTCAGCTTCAACATGATCTCTTGCCCGTCGGGAATCCGTGCCAGATGCCGCAGGATCGCGTCGCACAACATCTTTTCTGCCGTCTCTTTGTCGGCCATGTTGATATTGATTTCAGGCTCAAGGATTGGCATCAGCCCACGCTCCAGCACGCGAAACCCCACATCGAACTGCTGCGTGACGATGGCTTCGATCCCGCTTTCGGATGCTGCATTGATGACAGACCGTTCCTTGGTGCCAAAAATGCCCTTGTCCTTGGCGCGCGCCAAAAGGGCATCAAGCCCCGGCATCGGCTTGAGCAATTGAACGCCGTTATCGTCAGCCTCTAACCCCTTGTCGATCTTCAAGAAAGGCACCACGCGACGTTCGTTCCACAGGTATTTGGCCGCGGGTTGGCCGCCAAATTCGCGGTCCATCGTCATCTCAAACAAAATGGCACCAACTACCTTGGCACCAGTAAAAGCGGGGGCGTCGGCAATGCGCGCGCGCATCGCATGGATCTGATCGAACATTTCGGCATCGTTGGCATAGGCATTTTCATTAACGCCATAAAGCCGCAACGCCTTGGGGGTTGAGCCGCCGCTTTGATCCAGTGCCGCAATAAACCCGTTCCCGTTGCGCACTTGCGCTGCCATGTCCTGATGCACTTTCAATCTCCGCCTTCAATTTCCAAGGGTGATGTCCCTTGGCTTGTGCTTAGGGCAGGGCTGGCAGGCTTACAATTCTGGTGGCGCTAACGCTGGCGCTATCAGGTGCGATTAGCCTTGCAGGGCGGCAACACCGGGCAGCTCTTTGCCTTCCAGCCACTCCAGAAAGGCACCACCAGCAGTCGAGATGTAGGTGAAGTCGTCCGCCGCACCGGCCTTGTTCAGCGCAGCCACCGTGTCACCACCACCGGCAACAGAGGTCAGCTTGCCTGCTTTCGACAGTTCCGCCGCCTTTTTCGCGGCAGCATTGGTGGCCGCATCGAACGGCTCGATCTCGAACGCACCAAGTGGGCCGTTCCAGACAAGCGTTTCGCTTGCCTCCAAAGCGGCTGCAATCGCGCCAACGGCGTTGGGACCCGCATCCAGGATCATTGCATCTGCAGGACAAGCATCCGCGTTGACCGTTTCATGGGCGGCTCCAGCCTTGAATTCACGGGCGACAACAACGTCTTCGGGCAACATGATCTTGCATCCGGCTGCCTCTGCCTTGGCAAGGATGTCGCGGGCGGTCTCTGCCAGATCGTGTTCGCAGAGCGACTTGCCAACGTCGATGCCTTGCGCGGCAAGAAAGGTGTTGGCCATGCCGCCACCGATCACAAGGTTGTCGACCTTGGCGACCAGATTGCCTAGCAGATCCAGCTTGGTTGACACCTTTGCGCCGCCAACCACTGCCGTGACAGGGCGCTTTGGTGTCTCCAGCGCGTTTTCCAGCGCGCGCAACTCCTCTTCCATCAGTCTGCCAGCGCAGGCGGGCAACAGGTGGGCAATCGCCTCTGTGCTGGCATGGGCGCGGTGTGCCGCTGAAAAGGCGTCATTGACGTAGATATCGGCGAGTGAGGCAAGGCGCTTGGTAAAGGCCGGGTCATTGGCTTCTTCGCCGGGATTGAATCGCAGGTTTTCCAGCAGCAAAACCTCGTCACCTTCCAGTTCTTTGACCGCATCGCGGTAATCCGCATTCGCCCAAACCACAGGCCAGCCAAGCACCTCAGCAACTGTTCCCGCAATATGCTCTAGCGACATCTCTGGCACGACCTTGCCCTTGGGGCGACCAAAATGCGCCATCAGGATCACTGTGCCACCAGCGTGCTGGATATGGTCCACCGTCGGCACAATGCGCTCGATCCGTGTGGCATCCGTCACTTCGCCGTTTTCCATCGGAACATTGATATCGACCCGCACAAGGACCCGTTTCTTGTTCAGATCCATCTCATCAAGGGTTTTCCAAGCCATTTCACGCTCCTTTGGGTCAACGTGACGCTCAGATGCGGCAAGGATGCGTGAACGTCAACAGCGTGTGCTTGGCAATTGCGCCGTTGGGCCATATGTCTGGCCCCAACAAACAAGTGTAGGAGAACGGCATGGCCGACATCAAAGACCCCGAAAACACAATCATCATGACCCTCAAGGATGGTGATGTGACCATTCAACTGCTGCCCGATGTGGCGCCCAAGCACGTTGAACGGATGAAGGAACTGGCCCGCGCTGGCAAATATGACAACGTGGCCTTTCACCGGGTTATTGATGGGTTCATGGCCCAGACGGGCGATGTCGAACATGCCAATATGGAAAACAACTATAACCCGGGCCGTGCCGGAACCGGCGGGTCGGACATGCCTGATCTGCCCGCTGAATTCTCTAAAATCCCGCACGCACGCGGTTCGCTGGGTGCGGCACGTTCGGCCAACCCGAATTCTGCCAACAGCCAGTTCTTTATCAACTTCAAAGACAATGACTTCTTGAACGGTCAATACACGGTCTATGGGCAGGTGATTTCAGGCATGGAACACGTTGACGCCATCGCCAAGGGCGAGCCGCCTGCGAACCCTGACCGGATGGTCAGCGTCAAGGTTGCCGCCGATGTTTAAGTGGATCATCCCACTGGCGCTGTGCGCCGGGACAGCGCAGGCAACCGGGCTTGAGATCGACATCGCGGGCGAGGCGAACGGCACAATCGTCGTTGATCTGTTCGAAGATGTTGCACCTTTGCACGTGGCCCAGATCACCGCGATCGCCGCGGATGGGGCATATGATGGTGTGGTCTTTCACCGGGTTATTGATGGCTTCATGGCCCAGACCGGCGATGTTGAGTTTGGCAAGGCCGGCGGCGACATGCGGCGTGCTGGCACCGGCGGGTCCAGCCTGCCTGACATTCCGGCCGAATTCTCTGAACTTAGCTTTGAGCGTGGTGTAGTGGGCATGGCGCGGGCGCAAAATCCGAATTCGGCCAACAGCCAATTCTTCATCATGTTTGAACCGGGTCTCTTCTTGAACGGTCAGTACACGATCGTGGGCGAGGTGACGTCGGGCATGGATGTGGTTGACGCAATCAAACGCGGCGACGGTCCAAACGGGGCTGTGATCGGCGAGCCCGACATGATGTCTGCAGTCCGGGTCACGGACTAACACTTCTTATTCATAGCCCCCTCACGTTCGCGCGAGGGGGCTATGCCGCAAGCGCTTGAAAGGTCAGGGTAAGACAACCACGACCCGGAGACCTTTGATGCGCTTGATTTCCCTGATGACCGCCACGCTGCTGTGGATGACACCGGCCCATGCCAATCCCGATTTCTGGGTGCATGAATGGCCGAACACGGACTTCGAAAAAACCACCGTTGAAAACTGGGTCGAAATCCTATCTGGCGGCCCGCCCAAGGATGGCATCCCGGCACTGACCGGGCCGGATTTTATTGCCGTGGCAGAGGAAAACCGTCTGCAACCGCTGGAGCCGGTCATCACGCTCGAGATTGAGGGCGAAGTACCGCGCGCCTATCCGATCCGCTACCTGACATGGCATGAAATCGTGAACGATAGTGTGGGTGGCCTGCCGGTCGCGGTGACGTTCTGCCCTTTGTGCAACTCTGGCATCACCTTTGATCGCCGGGTGCAAGGGCAGGTGCTGGAATTTGGCGTCTCTGGCAAACTCCGCAATTCCGATATGGTCATGTATGACCGCCAAACCGAAAGCTGGTGGCAGCAGGCTGTTGGCACCGGCATCGTCGGTGAATTGACTGGTGTCGAATTGGACACGCTGCCCAGTTGGATGGAAAGTTGGGAGCTTTTTGCCGCCCGCAACCCAGATGGTCTGGTAATGCAGGAACCCAATTTTCCGCGTCGGTATGGGGCCAATCCATATGTGCAATATGACAGCTCGCAACGGCCGTTCCTATATTCCGGAGAGATGCCGCCGCACGACATCCCCGCCTTGGCGCGCGTGGTCCGCGTCGGTAATCGCGCTTGGCCGATGACCCGGTTGGCCGAAGAGGGCAAAGTCGAAGAGGCGGGTGTCACACTCAGCTGGACTGCCGGACAGGCATCGGCGCTTGACAGCCAGCGGATTGCGGCAGGTCGCGATGTTGGCAATGTACGGGTGCGCGATGCCAGTGGTGCTGACGTGGCCCACGACGTAATGTTTGCCTTTGCCTTTCACGCTTTCTGGCCGGACGGCACGTGGATGTTGCCAAATTGAGCGGGCAAAGCCCGCACGACATCATGGTGCTTCGGTGATCTGAGCCCGTTTGATCGTGCGGTAGCGCTGCTTAGGTGCCGCAAAAGGTGCGCGTGACGACCTCGGTCTCTGTCGGTGGGACAGCATAAGGTTGGCGGGTGCCATCAAGCAGGGCGAATGGTTGTGTGATGACAGCCAACATTTCGTGGAAGGGATCAAAGCCGCCTGCGACGCCAGCGGCGATCACCGCCTCTATCTGGTGATTGCGAGGGATAACCTGCGGATTGCAACGCGCCATGATTGCCGCGTAATCCGGTGCGCGCCGGGCTGACCAGCGGGCCTGCCAGTCTGCGAAGGCATCGCGATCGGCAAATTGATCTTGTGCATTCGCCCCGGCCAGCCCGGCAAAGGTATTGGTGAAATCCGAGCCATCTGTGGCCATCAGCGCCAGCAGATCTTCGATCAGTGTTTTGTCGTCGGGCGTCGGATTGGTCAGCCCCAACTTACCAGCGAAAACCTCAAGGTGGGCCGCCTCGTAAAGGTCGGGAAAAGTGTTCACGCTGGCGGTAAACACCTCAATCGCCTCATCCTTATCCGGCATAAGCGGGATCAGCGCCGTTGCCAATTGCGCGCAATTCCACGCGGCAATGCCCGGCTGGTTACCATAGGCATAGCGGCCCATCTGGTCGATAGAGCTAAAGACCTTACTGGGGTGATAGGCATCCACAAAGGCGCAGGGACCATAATCAATGGTCTCGCCTGCGACACTGCAATTGTCGGTGTTCATCACCCCATGAATGAACCCCAGCCCCATCCATTGCGCGACAAGCGTGGCTTGCCGGGCGACGACTGCGCGCAGAAACGCATCGGGTGATGTGGCGTCAGGATAATGTCGCGCGGTGGTGTGTTGATAAAGCGCTTCGAGCGCTTCCAGATCACCACGCGCTGCATGCACCTGAAATGTGCCGACACGGATATGGCTTTGCGCAACGCGGGTCAGGATCGCGCCGGGCAGGCGGGTTTCGCGATAGACGTCCTCGCCTGTCGTAACAGCTGCAAGCGCGCGCGTCGTGGGCACACCAAGGGCGTGCATCGCCTCTGACACCAGATATTCGCGCAGCACCGGCCCCAGCCATGATCGGCCATCACCGCTGCGCGAATAGGGCGTGCGACCAGACCCTTTCAATTGAATATCGCGCCGCACCCCATCGGTGCCGACAACTTCCCCCAACAGGATCGCGCGGCCGTCACCCAGCTGCGGGTTCCACTGGCCGAACTGATGCGCCGCATAAAGCTGTGCAAGCGGGGTGCTGCCGTCTGCGACTGCATTGCCTGCAAAGACATCCCGCGCTGCATCAGCGCCGAACCAAGCACCGTCAATGCCAAGAAGGGCCGCCAGATCATCATTCCGCGCAATCCAGGCAGGCGCTTTGACAGGGGTTGGTGGCAATGTTGTGAACATCTGCGCAGGCAAGCGCGCAAATGAATTGTCAAAAGGGATCGCGATCACAACCGGTCGGTCATCAAGATGACCGTCTCTGATCCCGTAAATCCAACTCTGCGGCAAAAGCGGCTGGCGATGTCGTCAGGTCCGGCGGCGTGGGCGTGAAGCGCCTTCATGCCGGCCTCGCGCAGCGAGACAGCAACAGAATGAACCACCTCAGTCCCAATCCCGCGCCGCCTGACGGACGGTCGGATATAAACCTCTGTCAGCCAACCGATCATCCCGCCCAAGGGCACAGACCAACCGAATGTCACCATCACATAGCCCAGCGGGGCGCGTTGTGGCCCGATCAGCCAGATCGCTCCAAGAGGAGAACCTTCGAGGATTGGGGTAACGACAGCCTCGCGATGGGCATCATCATAGGGTTGCTGCGTCTCTTCATGATGCCGCGCCATCAGGTCCAAAGCGCGCGGCGCGTCCTGTGGACCCGCAAGGATCAATGCCGTGGTCATAGCCGCGCCAACCGTTCGGTCAGCAAATCAAAGAACCCGGCGGCATCCATATCCCCCATGAACAGCGCATTGGCCGGGCGGTCCGTGACGCGCCACCAGTCGGCAACGGTCATGCCTAGGGTCAGATCCGATGACGTTTCAATCTCGACATTCACGGTGCGGCCAGAGAACAGCGCAGGTGCGATCAGATAGGCGATCACGCAAGGGTCATGCAGCGGCGCACCTTCAGAGCCGTACTTTTCCTTGTCGAACCGTTCGAAAAAGTCGGTCCAGGCTGCCACCATGTCACCGACGCGGGTTCCCATTGCGCGAAAGGCATCAACGCGTTCGCGGGTTGTCAGCGCCTTATGGGTCACATCGAGCGGCATCACCACAATTGGCACGCCTGACGCAAATACCGCTTTGGCAGCTTCGGGGTCCACGTAGATGTTGAATTCGGCTGCCGGTGTAATGTTGCCCACCTCAAAATAGGCGCCCCCCATCAGCACGATTTCCTGCACCTTTTTGATGATATCCGGCGCACGCTCAAAGGCTGTCGCAATATTCGTAAGGGGGCCAAGCGGGCAAAGCGTGACACTGCCAGCCGGTTCGGTGCGCAACGTCTCGATGATGAAGTCGACAGCGTGCTGATCCTGCAGCGGCATGGTTGGATCATCCATCTGTGGACCGTCAAGGCCGGTCTTGCCATGCACATGCTCTGCCGTAACCAGAGTGCGCACCAGTGGTCGATCACAGCCAGCAAACACCTTGGTGTCGGTCTTGCCAGCAAGTTCGCAAACGATCCGGGCATTCCTTTCGGTCAAGGGCAGGGGGACGTTTCCGGCCACGGCGGTTATGCCCAGCACTGTGATGTCTTCTGGAGACGCCAGCGCCAACAGGATCGCGACTGCATCGTCCTGTCCGGGGTCTGTGTCGATAATAATCTTGCGGGGCGCCATGGGTCTTCCTTGTCTTCAGGGGCGCAGTGTGTCGTCTGGCGCTGTCGGGGGCAAGGGGTCAGATGCGTCCATGACGCCGCAACCGGGCGCGAATGTCATTTTGTGCCGGATGGTTTTGTTCCAGTGCAAAAACATATGCGTGGGTCAGATAGAAGCATGAGGCGTCCAGATCATTGGCCTGATCCGCGGCCTGCAGATATAGATTGACCAACGCCCAATGATCGCCCGACGCATGCGCGGCGAGCAGGCTGTCATCCAGTGACGTCATCAGCCCGCGTTGGCGCGGTGCACCTGCAATTGGCCTGCGACCCAATCGTGGAACGTATGGGTGGGGCTGTCCATCGCCGGGCTGAATCGCCCGCCGTCAAACCCTGGCGCCCGGCGGCCTTTCTGCATGCCTTCAACAACAAAAATGTCTTCTTCGAACACGGTTTTCCAAAGATGGGCGTTGCGGTGCCGCATATCCTCGTTCACCTGATCTTTTGCATAGAACAAATGAACATGTTCTGTTGTGCTGTTCAGATCATTGGGCTGGAGGATGATGACAAAGGTATGGTCGCGTTGCGCGCCCAACAGGACATTGGGAAAGACGCTGATGTATTCCGCACCCTCATCCCACTTCTCGGCCAAGCCTTCAAAGTCGGGAAATACGGCGTCGTCAGGGCCTTTGAGCTGGCGATAGACCAACGTGCCCTGACCAGCGTAACGCCCCGATTCAACGATATTATAATGGTCCTCAAGGCGCGAATAGCTGTTCAGGCCGGGATGAACCCAAGGCAAGTGATAGCTTTCACAATAGTTTTCAACCGCGAGCTTCCAGTTGGTCTGAACCTCAAGATCAATGCTGCTTTCGGCACCACCTGCATGCATCGGGACGTCAAATTCGGCCCAGCGGTCCAAGAGGTCGGCGTGTACGGTTTCAAACGCGGCTGCGTTGCCGTCGATGTTGACAAAAACGGTGTTGAACCAGATGTGGCTGCGCACTTCGATCAGACCAAGGTCGTCTTTGACGATGGCCTCGTGCGTGTTGTAACCGGGGCCGCCGACGTGCGGCGTGCTGACCAATTTGCCCTCGGTCGAGTAGCACCAAGAATGATAGGGGCAGCGGATTGCCCCTTCGATCTTGCGCGGCTCTGACACCAAGACCATGCCCCGGTGGCGACAGATGTTTTGAAAGACACGGACCTGGCCAGTCTTGTCGCGGATCAACAACAGCGGGATGCCCAGAAACTCGATCGGCTTGGCATCGCCATTCTCTGGTACGTCAGATGTCACCGCCAATCCTGTCCAGTTTGCAAACAGGACGGCGTGTTTTTCTTCTTCAAAAACAGTTGGATCGACGTAATGCGCGTTGGGCAACCCTTGGGCGGTCGCCACATCGCGGCGAACAGCTGACAGGTCGGACAGAGGCAGGTCTTTGGCCATCTTGAGGGTCCTTCAATGCAGATTGCGTGGAATCACAATAGCAGATCACCCCTTGTTTGAGATGTTTGTAGGCGACTTTCACTTTCTTCACAGCGACCTCTTGCGCGAGGAGATGCCCATGCAGACCCAATGCGTCGGTCAAGAATTGCCGGTTGGCAAATCCCGCTCCACACCCGGCACGAGGATGCCGAGTGTTGGGCTAAGATTTGGCGCAGTGCTGCCGGTTCTAAGGGCATTGGGGGCCATCATCTGGCACCCGACCGATGCCATATCCATGTTCGCTGCAGCACCGACATGACGTCTGGTGCGATGTCCAAAGGAGAAATCCAACATGACTGCCAAGACAATCCTGACACTCCCCGTAGCCCTTGTTCTTATGGCTCTGCCTGCCATTGCGCAGGATGCGGCGATCGACGTGGATGCCGACGGTATGTACAGTTTCCCAGAGCTTCAGGCGGCCATGCCTGAGATGACCGAAGAAGACTTCACAACACTTGATGTCTCGGGCGATGGCCTGCTGGACGCGGACGAAATTGCCGCGGCCACAGAAGCGGGCATCCTGCCTGCAATGGACGGCTGATCGGGCCTATGTAGCTGATCGGCCCAGGCCCTTTACGTGTCGCCCCAATCGCACGTTTAGGGCCGTCAAAACTGCCAACTGCCCGGAGCCTCCCTGCCGGGCAGTTGCGCGTTTATGGGGGTGCTACTCCACACCACGCGACAAGGCGGCAACGCCAGTGCGCGCGACCTCTTGCAGGCCCAGAGGGCGCATCAGGTCTGCAAAAGCGTCAATCTTTTCAGGTGTGCCCGTAATCTCAAAGACGAATGATTCCAATGTGCTATCGACCACATTGGCGCGGAAGATATCGGCCAGACGGATCGCCTCGATCCGGTGATCGCCTTTGCCTGCGACTTTGAACAGCGCCAGTTCACGTTCCACCGAAGCGCCTTCAACGGTCAGATCATGCACCTCGTGCACCGGCACAATCCGGCCAAGCTGCGCCTTGATCTGGTTGATCACCTGCGGCGTGCCAGAGGTGACAATCGTGATGCGTGAGAGATGACCTGTGTGATCGATCTCGGCCACGGTCAGGCTTTCGATATTGTAGCCACGGCCCGAGAATAACCCGATGACCCTTGCTAGAACCCCCGGTTCGTTTTCGACGATGACCGCCAATGTGTGACGCTCAACCTCGTCCCCGAAGGTCGAGCGGAGGTCATAGGCGGAGTGGCTGGTGGAGCCTTTTTTGATCTTGAGCGGTGACATCTATTTCGTCCCTTTTCTTGTCCTAAACCGGTAACCACAACCGATGCACAAAACATGCACAAACCGTATGCATGAAAGTCCTAACCGGCGTTAACCGTGCGGTGGGGGTAGCTGTTTGCGAATTGTTCAATCATCTTCTCCTGATCGGTATCTCTGACACGATGACTTTCGATCCTGCATCGGAGATCCCTAGGTTTTCCAGCTCAATTACGAAAGCTTCATAGAGAACCCACGGATGCTCGGTCGGGCCAATGATTACCTTTTTTAGTAGGTTTGGAATCTGGCGCCACGGACGATCTGTGTTCCTATTAGGTGATAGGTCTAGGTCAAATACTTTTTGGGGTATGCCGCCAATATCGACAACTCGACTTTCGATCTCGTCATCGGAAATTAGCCACGGAGCATAGAGTATTCTCCATTCACGTTCTTCAGAGAAACCAGGATGCTTGATTGAAATTGAAAGTGTGTGGAGGGTCCAAGAGACCGCCCTGGCGATCTGGTCTGGAGACATACATTTTAGCGTCTCGATGTTGTCTCTCAGAGCAGCCACCAATTTTGGAAAGTGATCAGTTGAGAACTGTTCAAAATTTGAATAAGTAACGGGAACGGTGAAAGCCCCTGAAGCTTCATCGGGCGTTTCGGAGAAGTTGTTCAGGACGAGAGCCACATTCGTCCGTCCGCCATACGCCCTCCACATTGACAATCGTCCAAGTGTCCCTTCCGATTTTTCATCATGTTCAGCGAGGCTCAAGAGGAAGGAGTCAATCCGCCGTTGGTGCAAGACCTTGTCGAATGTTTGCTCAACAGCCGGGAAAATGACTGGGGAAATATCGTGCAATAGATTAAAAAGCTCACCGTTAGGAATCTGACCGTTGCCGCGCCCATGCACACTCTTCCATGCTTCAACAATACATTTTTCCCCGTGGTCGATTTCTGAGAAATCATTCATCAAGCTAGCATTTCGCAATGAAACCCGTTGGTCGTTCAAAATGCGCAGAGCATTCGACGCGCTTGTATAGTGCACCAGATCGAATTTTTCATTTGCCAGCGTTTGATATCTTTCCGCGAGGATCGGGTTGAAGATTCTCAAGTAGTCTTCTCTATTGAGTTCCACGGATTTACACCAACGCCTGCCCAGCACCCTGAATCGCATTCGCCGTATCAGCGTTCTCGCCCAAAAGCATCTCATTATGCGGCTTGCCTGATGGGATCATCGGGAAGCAGTTTTCGTGCTTTTCCACCAGACAGTCGAACACAACCGGGCCGTTGTGGTTGATCATCTCCATGATCGCATCGTCGAGATCGTCAGGGTCCGAACACAGAATGCCCTTGGCACCGAAGGCATCCGCGAGTTTCACAAAATCGGGCAGGGCCTCTGACCAGGACTGGCTATAGCGTTCGCCGTGCAAGAGTTCCTGCCATTGGCGCACCATGCCAAGGCGTTCGTTGTTGAGGATGAATTGTTTCACGGGCAGCTGATACTGGGCTGCGGTGCCGAGTTCCTGCATGTTCATCAGCCAAGAAGCCTCACCCGCGACATTGATCACAAGGCTGTCGCGGTGGGCCAGTTGCACACCGATTGACGCGGGAAAACCGTAGCCCATCGTGCCCAAACCCCCGGAGGTCATCCAGCGGTTGGGGTCTTCGAACCCCAGATACTGTGCGGCCCACATCTGATGCTGACCGACTTCGGTGGTGATGTAGCGGTCGTGGTCCTTGGTCAGCGCTTCGAGCCGGGCGAGCGCGTACTGCGGCTTGATGACTTTGCCTTCCTGTTTAAAGGCCAGACAATCGACCCTGCGCCATTCGTTGATCTGGCCCCACCATTTGGCGAGCCCTTCCTTTTCTGTTTTACGACCGCGGGATTTCCAAACGTTCAGCAGATCCTCCAACACATGGGCGCAGTCGCCAAGGATCGGCATATCAACGTGGATCACCTTGTTGATGGACGATGCGTCAATGTCGATGTGCGCTTTCTTCGAACCCGGGCTGAAGGCGTCGATCCGGCCAGTGATGCGGTCGTCAAAGCGCGCACCGATGTTGATCATCAGATCACAGTCGTGCATTGCCATATTGGCCTCGTAGAGGCCATGCATGCCCAGCATTCCGATCCAATTGTCGCCAGAGGCCGGGTAACAGCCCAGCCCCATCAGGGTTGACGTGATCGGAAAGTTTGTGGCCGCCACGAGTTCACGCAAAAGCTGCGTCGCGGCGGGGCCGGAGTTGATGACACCGCCGCCTGTGTAGAACACTGGGCGTTTTGCTTTCTCCATCGCTTTGGCAAGTTCGGTGATCATATCGATATCGCCCTTCACCTGCGGGGCGTAGTGCGATTTGCGTTTGGCCTTTTCGGTGTAGGTCCCGCTGGCAAACTGCACGTCCTTGGGGATGTCGATCAGGACAGGGCCGGGACGGCCAGAGGTGGCGACGTGGAACGCTTCGTGCAAGACACCGGCCAAGTTGTCGGTCTCTTTCACCAGCCAGTTGTGTTTCGTACAAGGGCGGGTGATGCCCACGGTATCGGCCTCTTGGAATGCGTCAGAGCCGATCATGAACGTCGGCACCTGACCGGTGAGCACGATGATCGGGATGCTGTCCATCAGCGCGTCCGTCAGGCCGGTCACCGCATTGGTAGCACCGGGGCCAGAGGTCACAAGCGCCACGCCCGGTTTGCCGGTCGACCGCGCATAGCCTTCAGCGGCATGGACGGCCCCTTGTTCGTGGCGGACAAGGATGTGCTGGATGTGGTTCTGCTGAAAGATCTCATCATAGATCGGCAGGACTGCGCCACCGGGGTATCCAAAGACCGTGTCGACACCTTGGTCGATCAGGGCCTGCACCACCATTTTCGCGCCGGTCATCTGTTTGCTCATCTTCTTTGTCCTTTTGAGCGCCAGTCATAAAAAAGCCCCCGAAGTTTCGGGGGCGCATGGGAACCTGAATGGGTCAACCGTTACCGGCCCATGCGCATACTTCCTACGACTAGTACAATCTGTATCATGGAGCGGACCCTATGCGGCAGTGCGGCAGGGGTCAACTGCCCGCGTGGAGAAAATGTCGCCAAGGGGCGATTTTTCGCAACTTTCTTTCAGAGGGTGATTTTGCGGTATACTTCTATCCGTTGGTCGGGGTGCGAGGGGGCGCTTCTTTCTCAGTGGTATCGCGATCTCGCGCTTTCCATTGTCGTAACTATGCCGGGGTGGCTTTATCACCATTGGTTGCGGGATCATGCCATTTGCAGGATCATTTATTGTTTTCACATCAACAGTGACCGTATTGGCAGTTGTTCTTGCAATGGCGGCCGTGAGTTCAACGGTGATCGTATCCATTTTCGCTGGCCGTTCTTTTCTTAACCCTTGCCCCAACCAACACGTGCCTAATGACGGTGTATCTGTCAGGGTGAGCATGAAGAAAAACACGGAAGAGGTGATGCAGGTGCGCAGCTTAACAGTTCTGGGCGTCGTTTTGTGGCTTGGCGCTTGCGCTGCTGTGACGGGTGACGAGGTGGAGGTCAGCGGCACAGGCGTGGACATGCTAAAGCTACGCGCTGGCCCCGGACTGGGGTTCAGGGTCTTGCTGGGCTTGCCGGATGGAACAAGCTTGCAGCGCTTTGATTGCGTAACTGAAGAAGGTCAGCGCTGGTGCAAAGTCTCGCTTGCGGGCGCATCCGGTGTCACAGGATACGCTGCCGCCGACTATTTGGTCCCGCGTTAGTCGGGCTTTTTCGCCAGCACCGCGTCGATGTCAGCGGCCGCGTGGCGATTGGGGCATTGTTCCCAATCTTCACCCCAGGACCGATTGACGATCATGCCACGCTGATAGGCCGGGCGGTTATAGATCTCATCCATCCAGCGGATCACGTGGGTGTATTCATGCACAGACAGGAAGTCACCGGCGTCATAGCTGGCACCCATGACCGTGCGCCCATACCAAGGGGCGGTTGCCATGTCGGCGATGGTATAGTCGTCACCAGCCAGATAGCGGTTGTCGGCCAGATGCCTGTCCAGCACATCCAACTGGCGCTTGGCCTCCATTGCGAAGCGGTTGATCGGGTATTCGAATTTCTCGGGTGCATAAGCGTAGAAGTGACCAAAGCCGCCACCCAGATAGGGGGCAGAGCCTTGCAGCCAAAAGAGCCAGTTCAGCGCCTCGGTCCGGGCCGCACCACTTGCGGGCAGGAACGCGTCAAACTTCTCGGCCAGATAAAGCAGGATCGCACCGCTTTCAAACACGCGCTGGCCGGTGTCCCGATCCAGTAGGGCGGGGATCTTGGAATTGGGGTTGATGTCGACAAAACCCGATCCGAACTGATCGCCTTCGGTGATCTTGATAATCCAAGCGTCATATTCGGCGGCATGGCCTGCGGCCAACAACTCTTCCAGCATCAGCGTGACTTTGACGCCATTGGGGGTCGCCAGGGAATGGAGCTGCAGCGGGTGGTCACCAACGGGCAAATCTTTGTCGTGTGTTGCACCTGCGATTGGGCGGTTCAGCTTGGCCCATTCGCCGCCATTCTCGGCATCCCATGTCCAGACTTTGGGCGGGGTATAGGTGGTCATGGCGGCTCTCCTGTTGTGTGGTGACAAAGAGCTAGCACACGCAGAGCGTGACGCAAGGCGATGGCGGCGAACAAGGGGATGCTTGAGCAAAAACATGGTGCGCAAGGCCACCCCTTGCACAAAAAAGGGCCGCCCCGAAGGACGGCCCTGTCTTGAGGATCAGATGATCCTTAGTTTAGGTCTTTGGCGTAGTCATCAGCCAGTGCGGCTTCGGCATCGGCCACAGCGGCGATCAGCGCGTCAAGGATCGCGTCACCACCGTCAACATTTGCGCGGAACCAGTCCTGCACAGGGGCAGCGGCTTCTGCGAATGCGGCTTTCTCTTCGGGGGTTGGGACGTAAAGGTCACCACCACCCGCGACGAAGGCCTCATAGGCTTCAATCGACTTGCGCTTGGGCGAGGCGAAAGTGGCCTGCTGCAGCTGAGAGAAACCGTCGACCACAACGCGGCGCAGGTCCTCTGGCATCGCCATGAAGTTTTCGTTGCTCATCCACCAAAGCGCACCCATGTAGGCGTGACCGTCGAGGGTCACGTACTGCAGGCCCGCATCCGGGAATTTCATGCCCATGATGTCGGTGATGCCGTTCTTGGACCCTTCAACAACGCCGGTCTGGAACGATGTGAACAGTTCGGGCCACGGGATTGGAGTCGGAGAGGCACCCAATGCGCGCACCAATTCCTGCGGCAGGTCTGCCACAACAGTCCGGATCTTCAGGCCTTCCATATCGGATGGCATCGCCACACGACGCTGCGTGTTGGCAAAGTTACGCCAGCCACCGGTGTTACCGATGGTCATCAGGCGTACGGAATCGCCACTGTCAGCCAGGGCCATGTCGCGCATGGTGCGGACAAAGTCGCTGGTCAGCACTTCTTCGGCGATCCGGTCGTCAGCCATCAGGTAGGGCAGGTCAAGCACCTGCACATAAGGGAAGATGCCAGCCGCACCACCAGAGGTGGACACGTAAACGTCGATCGAACCCTCAGAGACACCTTCGATGCATTCCGCACCTGTGGCGCACAGTTGCGTGCCGATGAAAAGCTCCACACCGATGCGGCCGTTTGAGGCAGCTTCGACGTAGTTCTTGAAGACGACCAGACCGTCATAGTCCTCGTCGTTTTCGTTCGAGTTCGCGGTCGCGCGGATCGTGAACTCTTGATGGCCATCGGCATAGGCCGCAGAGGCCCCGGCAAACAGCGTGGCGGCAAGCGCGCCTTTCAGTAGACCTTTGAGCATTATTCTCTCCCTGTTCATTGGTCGGTTATGGGGACGACTGTCCCTTTATTGAACGAACCCCGTCAAGCGCGGAATCGTCATTGAGATGGCCGGGACGTAGGTAATCAGGAAGATCACGAAAATCTCGACCGCAAGGAAGGGCAGGATCGCCTTGGCAATCGTTTCGACCTTTTCGCCCGAGACGGTACTCGCCACGAATAAGACCAAGCCCATGGGCGGGGTTGCCAGACCGACGGTCAGGTTGACCGACATGATGATGGCAAAGTGGACGGGGTGCACGCCAAGGTCGACAAAGATCGGCCCCAGGATTGGCCCCAGAATGATGATCGCAGGCCCTGCATCCAAGAACATGCCCACAATGAAGAGCAGGATGTTGATCAGGAACAACAGGATCAGCGGGTTCTCGGAAAGCGACAGGATGTAGTCCGACATGATCTGCGGCGCATAGGACAGCGAGACCACGGTTTTGAAGCTGACGGCGGCCCCCACCAGCAGCAGGACCGCAGAGGTGGAAAGTGCAGATTTGGTCAGCACCTGCCACAGGTCACGGCCATTCATCGAGCGCAACACAAAGAAAGACACGATCAGCGCGTAGAACACCGCCATGGCCGAGGCCTCTGTCGGGGTCATGATGCCCACGAGGATACCGCCCAGAATGATGATGGGCGTCTGCAGTGGGGCCACGGCCTTTTTCGCCACCATGCGGAAATCATGGCTGCACCGTTTGCGATATCCCATCAGGATAAAGTGCGCGGGTATCAGCATGATCAAGGTGGTCCAGCCAGCGGGCAGGGAGGTCTCTGCCCCGGTCAGCCGGATTACCAGTGCACCCAGCGCATAAAGGATGAACGCCAGGTTCAGGCGCAAGAGCGCAAAGCTGACCCAGTATTCCACCGGTGTGATTGACTGGTTCTTGGTGACGATCCGTTCGGCTTTGGGCAGGTCATAGCGGTCCGCCAACAACCGGACCATGACCATTAGGCCGACGCCGACCATGATGCCGGGGACGATGCCCGCAAGGAACAGGGCCGCGACGCTTTCGCCCATAACATAAGCGTAAATGATCATGATGCCCGAGGGCGGGATGATCGGGCCGATGACGGATGATGCGGCGGTAATCGCGGCGGCAAACCGGCGTGTGTAGCCGTTCTTTTCCATCGCGGGGATCAGGGTTGATCCCAGCGCGGAGGTGTCCGCTACGGCAGAACCCGAAAGCCCCGCAAAGAGAATGGAGGAGAGGATGTTGACGTGCGCCAATCCCCCCCTCAGGTGGCCCATGAAGGCTTGGGAGAATTCAACGAGGCGGACAGTGATGCCGCCCCGGTTCATGACTTCGCCTGCGAGCATGAAGAACGGCAAGGCCATCAGCGGAAAGCTGTCCATGCCGTTGTAAAGGTTGCGATAAAGCCCGGCGACAACATTACGTGTGTCGCCTTCCATCAGGATCAGTGCGATTGGGGATGCCAGCAGCGCAAAGACCACCGGCAGGCCGACCATGATCAAGACAAGGAAAAGCGGAAGGAACCAAAGAAGCATCAGGACGACCCCGCAATTTCTTCGTCAGAGGTAAAGGAGGTCAGGCCATCGCCACGGCCCCCCAGCGTAATGAGTTGTCGGATGATGAGCTCGAGATTGACCAGGATCAGCAGGTTCACACCCACCCAAAGCGATGCGTATTGGAACCGGTTCTGAAATTTCTCGCCGCATTTGCCGATCTCGATCCCGAAGGGCCAGCGCAGTGTGGACGAACAACCACGGCCCGAGAGCGTGTCGAGGTGGTTGTTCAACCCGCGTTCCCAAAAAATGAAGAGCACCCACATGGTGATCGCCATCAGGACAAGCGACAGGATGCCCGCCAGCAGGCGGGGCAGGGCGCGTTCAAGCATGTCGATCGCAACAAAGCCGCCCATGCGGTAGGCAACAGGTGCCATCAGCCCGGTCATCCACAGCATCCCAAAGCGCGCCCCTTCTTCGGTCCAGTTGGGCGCGTCGTTGAGCACGTAACGGAAGAAAACCTGCCCCAGAATAAAGCAGACCATGATCGCGAGGGCCGCAACCGAGATGAACCGCCCAATGGCGAGTATTGCGGTATTGAACCGCTCTAAGGGCCAAAGGACCCCAAACAGGACCGACATTGCGGCTCCTCCCCTGTTATATGGTGACCGCTAGCGCGGTCGCTTCATTTTTTGGTGGGGGCTAGCCCCCAAACGCTCCGTTTTATCTTGGGGGCCAGCCCCCAAAACCCCCGGGCATATTTCTATTCAAAAGAAAGGCTTAGGGAGTGGTGTTGAACGTTCCGTATTTGCCGGCATGGAACACGAGCGGCTCCCCGTCGGTGTGATGGGCCTTGGTGACGAGGCCCACGATGATGACATGATCGCCTGCGTCGTGCGTCGTGTGCAAATTGCATTCAAACGTAGCAAGCGCGCCGTCGATCAGCGGCATGCCACAGTGGCTAAGCTGTGTTGGCACCTCTGAGATCGCTGTCTTGGATTTGACGATGGCGGCGCAAATGTCGCGCTGATCAGCAGAAAGGACATGGATTGCAAAGCGGCGCGAGCCTGCGAAATGTTCGAACCGTTTGGACGACTTCGCAGGCGACCAAAGCACCAGCGGCGGATCAAGCGAGACTGAGGCAAAGCTGTTGGCGACAATCGCCACGGGGCCTTCGGGACTGTCCGTTGTGACCACGGTGACGCCGGTCACAAAAGTCCCGAGCGCGCCGCGAAAACTACTTGCATCGGTTGATGGGTCAAATGTGGCGATTGTGCCTGCGTCCATTATGGGACCTCCTGACCGAGCGCTGCGGTGTAGATTTCGTACCAGGTCTGGCGATCCATTCGGACCTTCATTGCGTCTGACAAGGCATTGATGCGCTTGAGGTTATTGGTCCCCATCACTGGCATGATATTGGCTGGGTGCGCCAGCAGCCACGCAACTGCCACCGCACCAAGATCGACGCCGTTGTCTTGTGCAACCTTGGTCATGGTGGTGCGCACTGCGGCATCGCCTTCACCGGTGACAAGGCTGCCGCCCCCCAAGGGTGACCACGCCATGATCGGCTTGGCGCGTTCCTGCAAGTAGGCCACATCACCGTTCGTAAAGCCCTGATGCGCGGTGACGCTGAGTTCGATCTGGTTGGTCGCAAGCTGTGTTTTCATACCCGATTGCAACAGGGTCCAATCGTGTAATTTGAAATTCGACACGCCAACGGCGCGGACCTTGCCCGCGGCCACAACTTCGTCCAGAACAGCGCCGGTTTCGAGATGATCCATGAAAGGATCGGGGCGGTGCACCAGCAGCATGTCGATGTGGTCGATGTTCATCAGCCGCAGCGAATGATCGACCGAGGCACGGATGTGTGCCGCAGACGTGTCGTAGTATTTGACCCGCGCATCAGCATAGCGACCTGCAGGGGCCACGATATCGCATTTTGTCACGATCTCGATTTGGTCGCGCAGGGCAGGGGCGGCTTTCAGGGCTGCCCCAAACACTTCTTCCGCTTCATAGCCGCCATAGATGTCGGCTTGATCCATCGTCGTGATGCCTTGGGCTAGGCAGGCCTCGACCTTGGCCTGCACGTGGGCGGCTGACGTGTCATCTGCCTCTGCCAGTCGCCACATGCCATAGACGATGCGGCTGAAATCAAGGTTTGGTGTAATCTGGACGCGATCCATTTAGCGACGCTCTCCTGTGCCCAAAGGCGTAGCGGGTGTTTCTGCCGGGACACGCCCATGAGCGTGCGGCAAAGAACAGGTTTTCAGTTCGGGCATGACGCGTTGGCCAAAATGCTTGGCCTCGTCGATGTGCGGGTAGCCTGAGAAGATGAAAGCACGGATGCCCATCTTTTTGTAAGCCTCAATTTTCGACAGGATCTGATCGGTCGACCCGACAAGTGCGGCACCACAGCCAGAGCGGGCGCGCCCGACACCGGTCCACAGGCCGGGTTCGGTGTAGCCGTATTTGTCCGCCAGCTCGCGCGCGCGGGCCTGATGGGCCACGCCAAGGCTGATGCTGTCATGGGCGCGGTCGCGGATCAGCTTGCCGTATTCATCATCCAGCTTGGAGGCGATGTAATCGGCGTATTCCTTGGCTTCTTGTTCCGTGTCGCGCACGATCATGTGCACCCGCAGACCGTAATCCAGCGTTCGGCCATGCGCGGCCGCGCATGCGTGCACGTCCTTCATGCGCTGGGCCAGCTGCTCCTGCGTCTCGGGCCACATCAGATAGACGTCACATTGCGCCCCGCAAAGCTCCATCGCGGCGGGTGAGTAGCCACCAAAGTACAGTAGCGGGCCACCGTTTTGCTGATAGGGGCGTGCAGGATCGGTGCTGAGCTTGGAGATCTGGTAGATCTCGCCGTCATAGCTGACCTCATCCTGAGTCCAGCACTTGCGCAGGATCTCGACCACCTCATGGCTGCGCTTGTAGCGGTAGGCGCTGTCTGCCACCTCGCCCGGAAAATCTGACGAGATCACGTTCAGCGTCAGCCGCCCCTTGAGCATGTGGTCAAGCGTGGCGATGGTCCGCGCGAGCATGATTGGTTGCACTTCGCCGCAGCGAATTGCCGCCAGAAAATTCATCCTTTCGGTCAGTGGGGCCATGCCGGCCACAAAGGACAAGGTGTCCTGACCAACCTGATAAGAAGACGGCGCAAGGATATTGCGAAAGCCTTGCCTTTCGGCCTCAAGTGCGATGTCGCGGCAGTGCTCCCAGGATGATCGCAGCGCGCCGTCTGGCACGCCGAGGAACTGGTAATCATCTGAGCACAAAGCGGAAAACCATGATACCTCTGCGGCGTCTAGGTCTGCGCTTGTGACTGGGACCACTTGATCCATGGTGTCGGCTTCCCCCAAAAGAATCTCAACTTGGGACTTGCCTAGCACGGGTTTTTGAGTGAAACAATAGTGTATCAATTTTCCGCAGTCAGGGAGGTCAGCGGGATGGCAACGGCTTCGGCGCTGCCCAAATACGTCGCCGTCAGCGAGATGCTGATCCGTGAAATCGCAGCTGGGCATCTTGCCGACGGCGCGCGATTGCCGCCCGAGCGCGAGATGGCGGCAGAGCTTGGCATCTCTGTTGGAACGCTGCGCAAATCCCTTGCTGATCTCGAATCCAAGGGGCTTTTGGATCGGGTGCAAGGTTCAGGCAACTATGTCAGGCATAAACCGGATGTCAAAAGCGTCTATGCGTTTTTCCGGCTCGAAAAGGTGCGCGGTGGTGGTTTGCCGACCGCAGACGTCTTGTCGGTCGAACGGATGCCCAAGCCCAAGGATGCACCGGCCTTTGGGCCGGACAGCGAAGGGCACCGCATACGTCGCTTGCGACGCCTCGATGGCGACCTGATTGCACTGGAAGAAATCTGG
Source organism: Yoonia sp. R2331 (assembly GCF_041103235.1). NCBI lineage: Bacteria > Pseudomonadati > Pseudomonadota > Alphaproteobacteria > Rhodobacterales > Paracoccaceae > Cognatiyoonia > Cognatiyoonia denitrificans. The sequence goes on from NZ_JBGCUN010000001.1 coordinate 1,223,085, forward strand.
CTGGACGGTGCGCAACGTGCGGCGGTCACGGTTGGAGATTTATCCGATTCCCTGTACGAATTTTACCGCGATGAACTGGGTGTTGTGATCGCCAGCGTTGAGGATCGGATTGGTGTCGCGCAACTGCCGCGCTGGACACCTGACAGCTTTCACTTACGCGCAGGCTTTGCCGTCGGATATATCGAGCGGATTGGCTGGACAGCAGATGGCACGCCAGTTGAATTTTCGCGCACATGGTTTGACAACACGAAGGCGCGCTATGTGTCGCGCATGGGAAAAGGGTAACGACCGATGAAGATGGTGAACTATGGCCTGATCGGCTGTGGTATGATGGGCCGCGAGCACATCCAGAATATCAACCTGTTGCCGCAGGGGCGGGTCAGCGTTGTCTATGATCCGGTGGATGAACTGGCGCAATCAGCGGCGGTGCTGGCGCAGAACGCCACCGTGGCCGAAAGCGTCGATGCGTTGATGGATCACCCCGAGCTGGACGCAGTTGTCATCGTCAGCCCCAATTTTCTGCATGTGGGCCAATTGCACCAGATTGCCGCCAAAAGAACATTGCCAATCTTATGCGAAAAGCCTCTTTATACCGATCCGGCGGATGCCGCGAAGGTGGCGGATTTTGCCAATAGCTATGACGCGCCGGTCTGGGTCGCGATGGAATACCGCTATATGCCGCCGATCCAGGCGCTGATCAATCAGGTCGAGGCGGCAACAGGCGGCATTTCGATGCTGACAGTGCGCGAGCATCGCTTTCCGTTTCTGCCCAAGATTGGCGACTGGAACCGGTTTAACGCCAATACCGGCGGGACGCTGGTGGAAAAGTGCTGCCATTTCTTTGATCTGATGCGGCTGATCCTCAAGGCAGAGCCTGTGCGGGTCATGGCCAGTGCGGGGCAGACACTGAACCACAAGGACGAGGATTATGGCGGTCGGGTACCGGATATCTGGGACAATGGCTATGTCATTCTGGATTTCGAAGGCGGCAAACGCGCAATGCTGGAATTGTGCATGTTTGCGGAAGGCTCAAAGTATCAGGAAGAAATCAGCGCCGTGGGTCCAAAGGGTAAGATTGAGGCGTTAGTGCCGGGGCCGGGCAGGTTCTGGCCGCAATTGCTTGGCCCCGCACCTGTGCCGCAATTGGTGATCAGCCCGCGTGCACCCAAAGGGCCGATTGTCAGCGAAGTCCCGGTTGATCCCGCCCTTTTGGAAGCTGGCGATCACAACGGGTCGACCTTTTACCAGCATCAGCGCTTTAACGCTGTGATCCGGGGGGAGGGTACCGTGGAAGTGACGGTGGACGACGGTGCGCGCGCGGTAGCGATGGGCCTTGCGGCGCAAGAAAGCGCGGCGACGGGGCAGGCGGTGTTGCTTTAGGTCTTGATCGCAAGCTCAGACGCTTGCGTGGCTGGTCAGGGCGCTATGCATCGCCTATATCGCTGCGCATGAACGATGCTGTGGCACATAACGCGCGCCTTTCGGTGGCCCCGATGATGGATTGGACAGACCGGCACTGCCGGGTGCTGCATCGGTCCATGACCCGGCACGCGTTGCTTTATACCGAAATGGTCACCGCACCTGCAGTGATCCACGGCGACCGCGACAGGTTGCTGGGCTTTGATGCCACCGAACACCCCGTTGCTGTACAGCTGGGCGGATCAAACCCGGCACAACTGGCCGAGGCTGCGCGGATTTGCGAAGGGTTCGGCTATGATGAGGTCAATCTCAACTGCGGCTGTCCATCTGATCGGGTGCAATCGGGGTCCTTTGGTGCGGTCTTGTTGGAAAGCCCGGTGCTGGTGGCAGATTGTGTCGCGGCGATACGCGCGGCAGTTTCGGTGCCCGTGACGGTCAAATGCCGGATCGGTGTGGACGATCAGAATCCGCAAGACGTGCTGCCGGACTTTATCGCGCGGGTCAGTGCCGCTGGGGTTGATCGCTTTGCGATCCATGCGCGCAAGGCCTGGCTTCAGGGCCTTAGCCCCAAGGAAAACCGCGATATCCCGCCCTTGGATTATGACCTTGTGCGACAGATGAAGGCGACCTTTCCACACCTGCATATCAGCATTAACGGCGGTGTCGAAACTCTTGAGGTTGCAGAAGAATTCTTGGACGGCGGCCTCGATGGCGTGATGATCGGGCGCGCGGCTTATCACAACCCGGCCAGCGTGTTGCTGGACGCAGATCGTCGTATCTTTGGCGGCGGTCTGGACCGGTCCGCGGAAGACGTGGTGCACCTGATGCTGCCCTATATCGCGGACCATATCGCCAGCGGCGGCCGCTTGCATCATGTCACCCGTCACATGCTGGGTCTTTTTCAAGGCCGTCCCGGAGCGCGTGGATGGCGGCGGACGCTGTCAGAGGAATCGCATCGTGACGGTGCAGGAACGGATGTTGTGCTGCAAGCACTGGGTCACGTCACAGAAAAGGCCGCTTGATGGAAGACCTTGGCTTGCTGGCCGGCATGGCCGCGCTGATCCTGCTGATTGGGGCCTTTGCGGGCGTGCTGGCAGGGCTTTTGGGTGTCGGTGGCGGTATCGTGTTGGTGCCTGCGTTTTTCTATGCCTTTAGTGTGCTGGGCTTTGACAGCCCGCAACTGATGCAGCTTTGCCTTGCCACCTCGCTGGCGACGATCATCGTCACCTCAATCCGTTCGGTCCTGTCGCACAACAAAAAGGGCGCGGTGGACTGGGACATCCTGAAAAGCTGGGCACCGGGGATTGTGGTCGGCGCTGTTTTGGGGGTGGTGACGGCGGCGGCGCTTCGGTCTGGCGCGCTTCAGGCGATTTTTGGGATGCTCGCTGTGATCGTTGGGCTGTATATGACTTTCGGCAAAGCGGGCTGGCGCTTGGGCGCGGCCATGCCGCAAGGGGTCATGCGGTTGGTCCTGTCGCCCGTCCTGGGGTTTCTGTCAGTGCTGATGGGCATAGGCGGCGGGTCCTTTGGAGTGCCGGTGATGAGCCTTTACAGCGTGCCGATTCACCGTGCTGTGGCAACAGCAGCAGGGTTTGGTGTGATCATCGCTGTGCCTGCAGTCATCGGGTTTCTGATGACGCCGATCGCCGTGGCCCCGCCGCTGACATTTGGATCAGTCAACCTTGTGGCATTCGTGTTGGTGATCGCGATGACTCTGGTCACAGCGCCGTGGGGGGCGGCATTGGCGCACCGCTTGGACGCGGGGCCGCTCAAGCGGGTGTTTGGTGTGTTCCTGATCTTTGTCGCGCTGAATATGCTGCGCAAGGCAGTAGGGTGGTAGATTGGGCGGCGGACGGGTGTGTTCACTTCGGGCAAGACCCGCGCGTCGACCAGTGGGCAAGGGCTGCTGCCAAGGCTGCGCACCGGGTTGATCGAAGCGAGAAGCGCCACGGAGGGACGTGGTTTGTCGGCGTTGACGCGCTGCCCAACACCAAGGATGGCGCAATAGACGGTGTGCCATTGGACGGGCCATGGTCCTCTTTGGTCACCCCGCCGGCCGAATGGCACCGCGCCCAACTGTCCATCGTCTATCCGGGCTACCCGCAGAAAGACACTGATGAAAGCGAGACCGCGCACCGGTTCCGACGCAATCGCGACGCTGCACACATGGATGGGTTACTGCCCGAGGGATCAGCGCGTCGCAGACATCTGCGAGAGCCGCATGGGTTTATCCTTGGGCTACCGCTGGCTGACACGGCGGATAGCCCGCTGGTGGTCTGGCGCGGGTCGCACAAGATCATGCAAGCGGCTTTCGCCCGCGCCTTTGACGGGATTGACCCGGCGAGCTGGGGCGACGTGGATGTGACCGAGATCTATCAAGACGCGCGGCGCGAAGTTTTTAAAACCTGCGCGCGGGTCGCGCTGCCCGCCCGTATGGGCGAAGCGACGCTGCTGCACCGGCATCTGATCCACGGCGTGGCCCCTTGGGGGGATGGCGCAGCACCGCGACCGATTGCCTATTTCCGACCGTTGATTGCGCCGCAAGATTGGCTTTGACCCTTAACGCGCAGACTTGATCTGGTTGAAATCCTTGAGGGATTTACCTTGCTCATCCACAAACAATCCCGGCAAGGTGCGCAGCGCTGTGATCTGATCAACGCGCAATTCATCAAAGCCGCGTGTCGTTTCACACCAAACCACGCAGGTCCATAGCCGCCCCCAATAGTCCAGCTGCAATGGCCGCACGGTCCGGTGGCGATCTGCAAGCGTCAGTTGCAGCTTTTGCCGCGCCCGGATCGCGGCGCGGATCGTCGGAAGGTGCTGGAAACCCTTTGCAGCATCGGCAAAAGGGTAGATGGCAAAGTTGGTCGTGGCGGGCGCGCGACTGCGGTCTTCTGGCATCACCGCGTCGATCTTGGCGCTCAGGGTCTGGGCCGCTGCCGCCAACTCTCCGTCGTTTGATTGCCCGACAGAGGCGAGGCCAAGATGCAGGGCCTCCACCTCTGTGATTGTCAGGTTCAACGGGGGCAGGGTAACGGCGGCAGTGACCCGGTAGCCGATCCCGCGCGCGCCTTCGATCGGGACGCCAGAGGCCGCGAGCGTTTCCATATCCCGATATATTGTGCGGAGCGATGCACCGGTCGCAGCGGCGATGTCACCGGCCTTGTGCAGGTCACCATCGCGCAGAAGCTGCACAATCTGCATCAGCCGGTCGGCACGTCGCATTGCGATTCCTTCGTCTTGTGACATATTTTTGTCAGTTGACAGTTTATTGGCGCAAAATTGCGAAAAGCCAAGAAAAAAAGGGGGTTGTGAGGGGTGATTTCCCGGTTTTCCGGCTTTCCAACTGGATGTTGCATCCCTATTTAGAACCCAAGGATTGATGCAAATGCGGGCTGTGTGGCCTGCTTGAGGAGAATATCATGCTCAATAACATTGGATTGCCCGGCCTTCTGCTGATCGCTGTTGTGGTGCTGGTGCTTTTTGGTCGCGGCAAGATCTCGTCGCTGATGGGAGAAGTCGGCAAAGGGATCACCGCCTTCAAGAAAGGTGTCGACGATGGCAAGGCCGAGCTGGAAGACAGCATGGCTGAAGCACGCGACGTGACGCCCGAGAGCGAAAAAGACAAAGCCTAAGCCACAGCCCCGGAGGGAACTGCGATGTTCGGCCTTGGCTGGAGCGAGATGGTGCTGTTGAGCATCGTCGCCCTGATTGTGATTGGTCCAAAGGACTTGCCCAACATGTTCCGTGCGCTTGGACAGTTCACGGGCAAGGCAAAGGGCATGGCGCGCGAGTTTTCCCGCGCGATGGAAGCCGCCGCTGATGAAAGTGGCGTGAAGGACATAAGCAAGACAGTGCAAGCCGCTGCAAACCCACAGAAATTCGGTTTGGATAAAGTGCGCGAGGCCACCGGGTCAGCCTTTAAGCCCGGCAGCGAAACGGCGAAGCTGTCGGAAGAACGCCAAGCTGCCAAGGACCGGATGCTGGACGCCAGCGCCAAGGCAGTTGAGGCGCGCAAGGCCAAAGAGGCTGCTGCTGCGGCACCCGAGGTGACGGTCGATCGACCCGCAAAACCGGCTGAAATCCCTGCTGCGACGCCAGAAAAAGGTGATGCGCAATGAGTTCCAGCGAAGACATGGATGACAGCGCAGCACCACTGATCGAACACCTGGCCGAGTTGCGGACCCGGCTGATCCGGTCGGTGCTGGCGTTTATCGTTGGCATGGTGATCTGTTTTACGGTCTGGCGTCCGATTTTCGAGTTTCTGACGCGGCCCCTGTGCGACGCGCTGGAGCGTGACGGGGCCAATTGCGCGTTGATCTTCATCAAGCTCGAAGAGGGATTTTTCACAGCAATATCAATCTCTTTGCTGGGGGGATTGGTGCTGTCATTTCCGATCATTTCTTTCCAGTTGTGGCGGTTCATCGCGCCGGGCCTGTACAAATCGGAAAAGGGCGCGTTTCTGCCATTTCTGATTGCCTCGCCCTTCATGTTCCTGTTGGGCGCGTCCTTCGCGTTCTACGTCATCACCCCGTTGGCCTTTGACTTTTTCCTTGGTTTTCAAAGCACTGAGAGCCTGATTGATGGTGTTCCGTCTGATACCCAGGCGGCGGGCACCGTGTTTCAAGGATCAGCGCAGGCCTATCTGAGCCTGACGATCAAATTCATCGTGGCATTTGGTTTATGCTTTCAACTGCCGGTTTTGCTGACCCTGATGGGCAAGGCCGGTTTGGTGTCGGCGCGGGGATTGCGCAACACACGCAAGTACGCAGTGGTCGGTATTCTGATGCTTGCCGCCCTTGCCACACCGCCCGATATGATCAGCCAAGTCATTCTTTTCGTTGTGGTTTATGGCCTCTATGAGGTCTCGATCCAACTGGTTGCAAGGGTTGAACGGCAGAAGGTTGCCAAGATGCGCGCAGAGGGGATTTTGGACGAAGATGAAGACCTTTATGGCGACATCGAGGACGAGGAGCCCAAGGCGTGAGTGATCCGATGGAGCGGATCGCAGCGGCGCTGGAACGGCTGAGGCCGCCACCGGCGAAGGCACCTGAGTTCGGGATGGCGACGGCCTTTGTCTGGCAGGCCGATCCTGACATGCTGGTGCCGGTGCCAAAGGTGAATCGCGTCGATGTGGACCTTCTGGTGGGTATTGATCGGTCACGCGACACGCTGCTTGCCAATACCCGCCAATTTGCCGGTGGCATGCCTGCAAACAACGCCCTGCTGTGGGGCGCGCGTGGCATGGGAAAATCGAGCCTTGTCAAGGCGATACATGGCGCGGTTCAGGCGGATTTCAAAGACCTCAAGATCATCGAGATCCAACGCGAAGACCTGCCCAGCATTAACCGTTTGTTAGGCTTGCTGCGCCACGCGCAGGAGCGGTTCATTCTGTTCTGTGACGATCTTTCGTTTTCGCATGACGATGCCCACTACAAATCGCTGAAGGCGGTTCTGGACGGCGGGATTGAGGGGCGGCCAGAGAATGTGGTGCTGTATGCCACGTCGAACCGGCGGCATCTGATGCCACGCGATATGATAGAGAATGAACGTCAATCAGGCATTAACCCATCGGAAGCGGTGGAAGAGAAGGTGTCGCTCAGTGATCGGTTTGGGCTTTGGCTGGGCTTTCATCCTTGTACCCAGGATGAATATTTGGACATGATTTCAGGGTATTGCGCGGCGCACGGGGTCAAGATCGACGCCGAGACAATGCGCGCCGAAGCGATCGAATGGCAGGCCACACGTGGGTCACGGTCGGGCCGAGTGGCCTGGCAATATTTCACCGATCTGGCAGGCCGACAGGGCATCACGCTGGACGGTTGACCCCACCGCACGGTGATTTTGGGTGATGCACATAGTATGCACATCCCATGCACAAACCATGCAGCCTCTAACCCTGAATTTACGTTAACACCTAGGCTGTCGCGTTGAATCAGTTGGATAAAATGATGAACGCCCCGGTAAGAAACCGGGGCGTTTTTAACGTTCCATTAAAGTGCCCGTGAGCAGGCGGGATCGAAGACCGTCAGGCCTTGCGTCGTTTCGCCAGACCAAGCCCGCCAAAGGCCGCGATGAGCAGCCATGCAGAGGCGGGTAGTGGCACAGCAAAAGAGCCGGGATCGGTGGTGAAAGCGGAATACTTCACTGTGTCCTGACTGAAGTTGTAAAAGCCAATCCGGCCATTCGAGAAACTGCCAGCCAGATTGAATTGCTCCACCCCGTTGACCTTGATGACCAGATTGTTCGGGCCGAAGTCGAATGAGAATTCGTATTCTTCAAAGTTGTTCCAGCCGGTGCTGCCCAAAGAGGTCGAGGCGCGGGCCAGTTCCTGAACCCCGCCATTCGCATTGCCTGCGCCGTCGAAGTGGCCCCAAAGTTCATCCGCTGTTGGAATGCCGGACACGCGCGACACCGCAAGGCCAGCTGTTGCGGTCGAACCGGGGGTCAGATTGGCTGTACCGCCCGTAAAGTTGAAATTCTGGTCGGCTTGTTTCCAATCCACCAGAAGATAATCCGCGGCGCTGTTCATGGTGTCGCCGGGATTGAAGCCCAGCACGAAGCCAAAGAAGTCGTTGTCGCTGTTGGTGATCACGCTGGCCTTGCCGGTGACTTGCGTCCCTTGCGCCTGCGTATCCGCATAAAAAATTGTGGGTTGGCCGTTGATGGTTTGGGTGACGGATTCACCGCCCGGCCCATTCACCATCCAGTTGGCACCCGAGAATCCGCTGACTGGGGGGTAATTCTCTGCCACCCAATCGTTGAGGTTCACATCTGCTGCTTGTGCTGCGGAAGTTGCTAGAAACATGCCCGCCAAAAGGCCGGACGCAATCGTTTTGTACATTACTGTCACCGAACAAAGGTTAATCAATGCCTTATTCTTAACACAGTTTGGCCCACTTTTCCACCTGATTCCGGTGCCGCGCTGATTGACGCGTGTGCCGCGCGTGGTAAACCGGCCCTTCAATCCCCAAGGAACCACCCTGATGAACGTCTTTGCCGATATCCGTGCGCTTGTGATGACCTGCCTTGATACGCTGGAGGGCGCGGGCGTATTGCCTGCCGGGTTGAACCGCGCCGCCATAACGGTTGAGCCGCCGCGCGATGCCGCCCACGGCGATATGGCGACCAATGCGGCGATGGTGCTGGCCAAGCCTGCCAAGATGAACCCGCGCGCCATTGCAGAGGCGCTGGCCGGTGAATTGTCCAAGGATGACCGGATCACCGTGGCAGAGGTTGCCGGGCCGGGGTTTCTGAACATGCGGTTGGAGCCGGGCGTCTGGGGTGGCCTCATCGGTCATGTTCTGACCTCTTCGGCTGGTTACGGCCGGTCCGAGATGGGTCAGGGCAAGAAGATGATGGTGGAATATGTCAGTGCCAACCCCACCGGCCCGCTGCATGTGGGTCACACACGGGGTGCGGTCTTTGGTGACGCATTGGCGAGCCTGCTGGATTACGCAGGTTTTGACGTCACCCGCGAATACTACATCAACGACGGTGGCGCGCAGGTCGATGTGCTCGCCCGGTCGGTGTACCTGCGGTATCTTGAGGCGCATGGCCAAGAGGTCGCGTTTGAGGATGGCACTTACCCCGGCGACTATCTGATCCCGGTGGGCGAGGCGCTGAAGGCCAAGGTGGGTGACGCCTATGTTGGCAAGGGCGAGCAGTTCTGGCTGGAAGACGTGCGGGCCTATGCCACAGAGGCGATGATGGATCTGATCCGCAGCGATCTGGCGTCGCTTGGCATCAAGATGGACAACTTCTTTTCCGAGAAGGGGCTTTATGGCACCGGTCGGATTGAGGATGCGATCCAGTCGCTGGACCACAAGGGTCTGATCTATCGCGGCACGCTTGAGCCGCCCAAGGGCAAGCTGCCAGAGGATTGGGAACCGCGCGAGCAGACCTTGTTCAAGTCAACCGCTTACGGGGATGATGTGGACCGGCCGGTGAAGAAATCGGACGGGGCCTGGACCTATTTCGCGCCCGACATTGCCTATCACTATGACAAGGTTGTGCGCGGCTTTGACGCGATGATTGATGTCTTCGGTGCCGATCACGGCGGTTACGTGAAGCGGATGAAGGCGGCTGTCGCGGCGCTGTCGGATGAAAAGGTCGATTTCGATATCAAGCTGACCCAGCTGGTGAAGCTGTACAAGAACGGGGAGCCGTTCAAGATGTCCAAGCGGGCAGGGACGTTCGTGACCCTGCGCGATGTGGTCGATCAGGTGGGGTCGGATGTAACCCGGTTCCACATGCTGACGCGCAAGAACGACGCGCCGCTGGATTTCGATTTCGACAAGGTGACCGAGCAGTCCAAGGACAACCCGGTGTTCTACGTGCAATACGCCCATGCGCGGATCAATTCGGTGTTGCGCAAGGCAGAGGTGGACGTGGATGACGCGACTTTGGCGGGCGCTGATATGACGCGCGCCGCGCATGAGGCCGAGCTGAAGGTCGCCAAGCGGGTGGCGGAATGGCCAAGGCTGGTTGAGATTGCCGCAAAGGGGCATGAGCCGCACAGGATCGCCTTTTACCTGTATGATCTGGCGTCGGATTTCCACGGGCTGTGGAACCGGGGCAATGACGACACCAGCCTGCGGTTCCTGCAGGAGGGTGACATTGCCACAACACAGGCGAAAATCGCCCTGATCCGCGCGGTTCAGGTTGTTTTGGCCTCCGGCCTTGGTATTCTTGGTGTGACCCCGGCGGAAGAGATGCGCTAAAGCGCACGTGTCCGGGTGAGCTGAGGTAACCAATCGAGGGCGGCAAACGCCCCGTGCAGTGAGGCGGACATGGCAGTTTATGAAGAGGGCGCAGAACACGTGCCCCTGACCCGCAAGGCGGGTGTTTTCGCGAATTATGCAGGCGCGGCAGTGTCGCTTGGCCTGATGGCCGGGATCGGCGTCTGGGGCTATCAGTTGATCATGCGCGACGTGACCGGCATCCCGGTGGTGCGCGCAATGGAGGGTGCCATGCGTGTGGCCCCGGAGAACCCCGGTGGAGAAGTCGCATTGCACACCGGGTTGGCCGTAAACGCGGTGGCCGCCGAAGGGGCGGCTGCAGCGCCCGAGGATCGGCTGGTGCTGGCCCCTGCGGTCACCGATCTGGCCGAGGAAGACCTGACCGTGCAGCCGATGGCCGAAGCTGACGAGGTGGTCCCAACTGATCCCGCCGTTGAAGTCGCTGAGGTGCCCGCCGCGCTGACCGATGCGGAGCCTGATGCGCCTGCGGACCCGCTTGAGACGGACGACATTCTGGCCCTTGTGGATCAGCTGGCCGCAGGGGTTGAGCCGATGGCCCCGCTGGATGACGCCGCAGTTGTGGAACCCACGGTGACGCTGGATGGTGCGCCGGTGGTGACGATCATCGACCGCAGCATTCCCGGTGTCACGACCTCTTTGCGGCCGCCATTGCGCCCGGCCGCCTTGGCTGTGACCCCGGAAAGTGCCGTGGCCGCCGCCGTGGCAGAGGCCGTTGCACCGCAGGCCGAAGTGACCACCGCCGCCTTGCCCACGGGCACCAAGCTGGTGCAATTGGGCGCTTTCCCGACACCTGAAGCCGCCGCACAAGCCTGGGTTGGGCTGGAAGGCCGCTTCAGCGCCTATCTGGGCGGCAAGGAACAATTAATCCAAGAGGCCGAACGCAACGGCAAGGCGTTCTATCGCCTGCGGGCCAAGGGTTTTGCTGACCTCAGCGACGCGCGCCGGTTCTGTGCCGCCCTCGAGGCTGGCAATGCCGATTGTATCCCTGTGGTCGTGCGCTAAGTGGCGCATGGCGCTGTTATCGTCGGGCCGCAAGCGCCCGAGATTGCCGATTGGGAAAAGGCGCATTTCCGCGATGCGGACCCTTGGGGGTTCATCCTGTTTGCGCGCAATGTGGTTGAGCCTGACCAGCTGCGCCGCCTGACCGGCGATCTGCGCGAGGCCGTGGGGCGTGACGCCCCGATCATGATCGACCAAGAGGGCGGGCGGGTGCAGCGAATGCGCGCGCCTCATTGGCGCGAATATCTGCCTGCATTGGATCAGATGGAGCGCGCGCGCGACCCGATCCGGGCGATGTGGCTGCGCAACCGGCTGATCGCTGCGGAACTGCATGACGTGGGCATTGACGCCAATTGCGCGCCACTTGCCGACCTGCTGGAAGACGCAGCACACCCGGTGATGCGCAACCGGCTGTATGGGCGCGACGTGGACACGGTGGTGCAGGCCGCGCGCACCTGTGCAGAGGCGCATCTGGCCGGTGGGGTGCTGCCGATCCTGAAGCATATTCCGGGCTATGGTCGCGCGACGGTCGACAGCCACAAGGAATTGCCCACTGTAAGAGTATCGCGTAAGGCGCTGGAAGAACGGGATTTTGCGCCATTTGTGGCGCTGAATGACATGGCGATGGGGATGACCGCGCATATCGTCTTTGACGCGATTGATCCGGGCCAGCCGGCGACCACAAGTACCAAGATGATGCAAGTTATCCGGGCTGACATCGGCTTTGACGGGTTGATTATGACCGATGATATTGGGATGGACGCGCTGCGCGGCACAGTGCCAGACCGCGCGCAGGCGTCACTGGCCGCGGGGTGTGATCTTGTGTTGCACTGCAATGGCGACCGGACCGAGGTGGAAGCGGTTGCCGCCACAGCGGGGCAGATGAGTGATGCGGCGATGGCCCGCGCAGAGCGGGCATTAGCGCAGCGCAAACCCCCGGTTCCGATTGACATTCCCGCCGCCATTGCCGAACTTGAAGCGCTTTTGGCGTAAGGGTATCGGGCAGTGCCATCGGAGTTTCAGGAAGACGCAGTCAGCGTGACCGAACGGCTTGCCGCCGAGGCGCTGATCGTGGACGTGGGCGCGTTTGAGGGCCCGCTGGACCTGCTGCTGACGCTGAGCCGCACGCAAAAGGTGGACCTGCGCGAAATTTCGATTCTGGCGCTGGCCGAGCAATATCTGGCCTTTGTCGAACAGGCCAAGGAATTGCGGCTGGAACTGGCCGCCGATTATCTGGTGATGGCCGCCTGGCTGGCGTTCCTCAAATCGCGCCTGTTGTTGCCGCCTGACCCGACTGAAGAGGGACCATCAGGCGAGGAACTTGCCGCGCACCTTGCGTTCCAGCTGGAACGGCTTGAGGCGATGCGCGGGGCGGCGGCCAAGCTGATGGCGCGGGATCAATTGGGGCGTGATTTCTTTGCCCGAGGTATCACCGAAGACGTGCAACGCGTGCGGCGCGTGACCTATACCGCAACGTTGCTGGACCTGATGCAGGGCTATGCACGCATTCGCACCAAGGATGAATTCCGCCCCTTCGTGTTGGACCGCGAGGCGGTGATGACGATGGAACAGGCGCTGGACCGGATGCGCCAGTTGATCGGTTTTGCGGGCGAATGGACCGACATTTCCAGCTATCTGCCCGAAGGGTGGGAAATGGACCCCGCCAAGCGCCGGTCATCGACCGCCGCCACCTTTGCCGCCAGTCTGGAACTGGCGAAAGAAGGCAAGATCGACATCCGCCAGTCCGACACTTTTGCCCCCATTCAAATTCGAAAAAGAGCGCCTCAAGATGACTGACGCCCCCCAAAACGACAGCCTGTTCGAGGCCCCGCCCATGGGCGAACAGGAACGCATGGTCGAGGCGATCCTGTTTGCCACGGCTGATCCGGTGACGGTGACGGAACTGACCGGGCGGATGCCGCATGGGTCGGACCCGGCAGAGGCGCTGGCGCATCTGCGCAAACGCTATGAGGGGCGCGGGGTGAACGTGGTCAAGGTCGGGGATGCCTGGGCTATTCGCACGGCATCTGACCTTGGGTTCCTGATGCAAAAGGAAACGGTTGAGACCCGCAAGCTGAGCCGCGCGGCGATCGAAACGCTGGCGATTGTGGCCTATCATCAGCCTGTGACACGGGCCGAGATCGAGGAAATTCGCGGCGTGAGCGTCAGCCGCGGTACGATTGATCAATTGATCGAGCTGGAGTGGATCCGCTTTGGCCGCAGACGGATGACGCCGGGCCGACCTGTGACCTTTGTGGTGACCCAAGGGTTCCTTGATCACTTTGGGCTGGAAAACGCCCGCGACCTGCCGGGGCTGAAGGAACTACGCTCTGCGGGATTGTTGGAAAACCGCCCGCCACCCGGTGCCTTACCGGACCCCGAAGAGGCATCCGAGGACGACACCGATCAGGTGGATATGTTCGAAGAAGATTAAAGATCGCATTTTAGTCGATTGCCTGATCTTAACGTTTCGTCATTCATAACGACCTAGCACTCCTGCCAAAACGGGAAGTGTGTTGGATATGTATGTTGACCCCGCGGGCGATTTTCACAGTCGCTATCGGTTCATTCTGTTAGCGCAACGGCTGCGGCGGCCGTTGGCGGCGATGTCAGTCTTGCTGGGGTTGGCCGGGTTGCTGTTGCCCTTTGTGGCGCCAGAAGATGTTGTGCGCGCGATCATGGGCGACGCGGTGACCCATCCGGCCACCGCTGTGGGCCTGCTTTTTCTGGCCGGTGGGTTGATAAGCTATCGCCCGCAACGCCCGACGCCGGTGTGGCGCTATGCGATGTCTGGCACGATGCTGTGCGGGCTGGTGGTGCTTTTGGCCATGCGGCTTTTCGTGGCGTCAGGCGGCGAGGCGGGGGCCATTATTGCGCCGATCTTGGCGTCATTCTCTGGCATGGGATCAGACACTGCATTGGTTCTGGCCTTGTTCTTTGCCTCTGCCATCACCCGCCGCCACGCGGGCCGCGCCGGGCTGGCGTTGGCGCTGATGGGCGTGGCGGTTTTGGTTTGCGACGTGCTGGCGCTGAGCTTTGGGGCGGATTTGTTTGAAGGGCAGATGGCGGTGTCGACGCTGATCGCCCTGGTGCCGGCGGCCTTGGCGGTGTTGACACTTTACGCGCATCGGCCTTTTGCGCGGGTGCTGCTGCTGGCCGGGCCGGTGGGGCTTCGGACCCGTGTGATGTTGGTGGTTGGGTTTTTTGTGCCGCTGTTGGGGGGGATCGTACTGCACCGGATGGTCGGTGTGCCGGACAGGCTGATCCCGGCTGAGGCCCTTGTGATCGGGGTGATCCTGCTAAGCACTTGCACAGTGGCGCTGGCATCGGGGTTTCAGCAAGAGCGCGCCGAACGCGCACGCCGGATGCTGAGCGCGGAGTTGCACCGCATGGCGACGATGGACCAACTGACAGGGGTGTTGAACCGCAATGGGATCAAGGCCGCCTTGCAGGCCCAGTGGACCCGGTTTCAAACCGAGAACAAGCCATGCCATGTGATCCTGTTTGATCTGGACCATTTCAAGCAGATCAACGACAGGTTGGGCCATGATGCGGGCGACCGGGTGTTAGCGACAGTGGGCCGCCTGACAAAGGCGCAGTTACGCAATGGTGACGCCGTGGGCCGCTGGGGCGGAGAGGAGTTTCTGGTGGTCACCGGCGCTGACACCGAGGCGCAGGCCACGACGCTGGCCGAACGGTTGCGCAGCACGATTGCGGCGAAAGTCGCGGGCGCTGCGGGCTACCCTACGCATCTGGGACCGGTCACAGCATCCTTTGGGGTTGCCGCGATGCTGGTCAGCGACGACAGCCCCAATCAGGTGATCAAGCGCGCCGATCTGGCGCTGTATCGGGCCAAGGACGCCGGTCGCAATCAAGCGTTTCTGGACCACAAAAAACTGACAGCGGCCGCCTGATCGCGCAGGTGGCACGGGTTTGGTCGGGTATTCCTGACCCCGAAGCAGGCCAGAGTATGGAAACCCCCACTGTTGCGCAGGCAGGGGGGCGTTAAGTTAAATCCCAAGAGATGCAGTCCCAAGCGGCGCTGCAAGATACCGAAAAGATTGGGATTTTCACCATGCTGGCCACACGTACCCTGCGCGAGCGCATTCTACAGACCTGCGCCTTTGAGGCGATTGGCATTGCCTGCGTCACCCCATTGTTCATGGCGTTCTACGGCGGGCACGCCAGCGAAAGCCTGGCGCTGATGATCGCCATATCACTGGCGGTGATGATCTGGGCCCCGCTTTACGGGTTCATCTTTGACCGGATCGAGGGCCGCCGCACCGGGCGTGTCGCAAGCGACCGACCCAACGCGGTGCGGGTTCTGCACGCGGTTCTGTACGAGTTGACTGCCGTCAGCGTCACGCTGCCGCTGGCGATGGCGATTGGCGGGCTGACATTCGGTCAGGCCATTGGGCTGAACATTTGGCTGACGCTGTTCTACGTGGCCTACGCCTATGGCTTTTTCCTGATTTACGACCGGCTGCGCCCGGTGCGGAGGGCATCATGATTGTCACGGCCTTATGCGGCAAATCGCAGTGCTGGCAGATGTGGATCAATGTGCCAGTCCCGACACCTAAACCGGCACGGCGGCTTTATCTGGTGCGCAGCTGATCCTCCCCCAGCGCGTGCACCGATCGGGTCAGGGGGATTTGAAGTGCTTTGACAGCTTCAACCCCTGACCCTGATAATTCGATTTGATATCAACACCATAAAGTGCGGCGGGCAGGGCGGCCATCTGTTCGTAGATCAACCGCCCGACAACCTGACCATGTTCCAGCACAAAGGGGGCTTCGTGGCAGCGCACTTCGAGCACGCCGCGTGAGCCGGTGCCACCGGCCCCAGCCCAGCCAAAGCCGGGATCAAAGAACCCGGCGTAGTGCACGCGGAACTCTCCGACCATGGCCAGATAGGGGGCCATTTCAGCCGCTTGCATCGGCGGGATCGCGATGCTTTCGCGGCTGACGAGGATGTAGAAGGCACCGGGGTCAAGGATGATCCAGCCGTCGGTCGCATGGACCGGTTCCCAATAATCGGCGGGGTCGTAGTGGTTGAGTTTGCCCAGATCGACAACGCCGGTGTGCGGTTTGGCACGGTAACCGACAAGCGTGCCGCTGTCGGGTTTGAGGTCGACCGAAAAGCCAAGACCGTCGGAAATGACCGGATCACCGTCCACGATGGGGGTATCGGCGTGCAGGGCGCGCAGGGCGGCGTCCGACATGCGGGTGTCGCCGTTGCGAAAGATGATCTGGTTGAGCATCTGCCCGGTTTGAGCGACGACAGAAAAACTGCGCGGACAAATCTCAACATAAAGTGGGCCGGAGTAGCCCGCAGGCACGCGGTCAAATTCGGTCCCGTGGTCGGTGATGATCCGGGTCAGAAGATCAAGCCGCCCGATAGAAGATTTGGCAGAGGCGGCGGCGGTCATGGCCTGCGGCAGATCAAGCGATTCCAGCAGGGGCACCACATAGACGCAGCCTTTTTCGAGCACGGCGCCATCAGTCAGCGGAATCTCGTGCATCTGAAAGTCGGCCAGCCGGTCGGTCACTGTGCGGCTTTGCCCCGCCAGAAACGAGGCGCGAACGCGGTAGGCTACGGGCCCAAGGCGCAGATCAAGCGAGGCGGGTTGCACCTGGCCATCGGCAATGGGGGCGGTCGCAGTGATCGCGCCTGCGGTGATCAGGTCTGTGATCTGGTGATCGGCTAAAACGCCCTGATCCATGTCGTCCCCCACGATAGCAAAACGCCCGCGACGGACGCGGGCGGTTTGATTGGTCGGGCTAGCAGGACTCGAACCTGCGACCTTCCGTCCCCCAGACGGACGCGCTACCAGGCTGCGCTATAGCCCGACTGAGCGCGTGTTTACCCGAAAATCGCGGCAGGGCAAGCCCGAAGTGTCAGCTTTGCCGCATCCGGTCGCGCACATCCTGAAGCCGTGCGACAAGCGGTGCGATCTGGGCAGCCTTGGCGCGCAAGCGGTCGTCGCTGGCGTCGCGGAGGGCTGCAAAAATGCGCGGTTCTGCGGGCGTTTTCGCCTCGCGCGGGAGGGCCGGTTCAGGGGCCGTTGCTGCAGGGGCTGCGGGCGTATTGACCGGTTCTGCAGGGGCTGTGGGCGGCGGCATGGCGGTCAGCGGTGTGACATTGTCGGCCACAGGCGTTGGGTCCGGTGCTGCCGCAGGTGCTGCGGTGACAGGGGCGGGGGCCGGTGGTTCAACATCTGCCGGAACGACGGGTGCCGGTTCAGCCGCCGGGGCCTGTGCCGGTGGCGGCATCGCCGCCTTCACCTCTGGCGCAGATGCGGTGGGATCGGGTGACAGGGCCGCCACATGTTTGACGCCCTGTTCGCGCAGCAGTTTCTGCGCGCCTTTGATCGTCATGCCCTGTTCGTGCAGCAGGATCTTGATGCCACCCAGAAGCTGCATATCCTCTGGCCGGTAGTACCGGCGGCCACCTGCGCGTTTGACGGGTTTCACCTGTGCGAACTTGCTTTCCCAGAAACGCAGCACATGGGCGGGCGTATCCAGCCAGTCAGAGACTTCAGAGATGGTGCGGAAGGCGTCGCGGGCTTTGGCCACGGGCGGCTCCTGTCGTTATTTCTTGTTGCCTGCCGCAACCCGATCTTTCATCAGGTGGCTTGGACGGAAGGTCAGAACGCGGCGGGGGTGGATCGGCACCTCTTCCCCGGTCTTGGGGTTGCGGCCCACGCGGGCGGCTTTTTCACGGACCGAGAAGGTGCCGAAGGACGAGATTTTGACCTGCTCGCCACGCACCAGCGCATCAGAGACATGGGTCAGCACACGTTCAACAAGATCAGCGCTTTCGTTGCGCGACAGGCCCACCTGGCTGTGGACGGCATCTGCGAGATCCATACGTGTCAAAGTCTTATCGGCCATAATTTCCCCCTGCGGTTTCGAAAGACCTTAGGCGGAGGGGATTTTCAGAGTCAATAACAAGGGCTTGGATGGCGGCGTTAAAGGTGGGCTTTTGCTCAATTTACCAGCGCAGAACCACGGCACCCCAAGCCAGACCGCCGCCGATCGCCTCTGTCACGATCAAATCACCGGGTTTGATCTGGCCGTTGGCCTTGCCCACGGACAGGGCCAAGGGGATGGATGCGGCAGAGGTATTGCCGTGATCCTGCACGGTGACAACGACGCGATCCATGCCGACGCCCAGCTTTTTGGCGGTGGATTGGATGATGCGGATATTGGCCTGATGCGGAACGACCCAGTCGACGTCATCCGCACCCAGGCCTACTTTATCAAGGGCGGTGTGTGCGGTTTGTGCAAGCTTTTCAACGGCGTGGCGGAACACCTCTTTGCCTTCCATGCGGAGGACACCGGTGTTTTGAGTGGCAACGCCGCCGTCCACATAGAGCAGGTCGCGGAAGCGTCCGTCCGAATTGAGGTCGGTTGACAGCACGCCGCGGTCGGCGGCGGTGCCATCACCGGTTTCCGCCGCGAGTACCAGCGCGCCAGCGCCGTCGCCAAAGAGCACGCAGGTGGACCGGTCTGTCCAGTCCATGATGCGGCTGAAGGTTTCGGCGCCAATGACCAGCACGCGGTCGGCCTGACCGGAGGCGATCAGCGCATTGGCGTTGGTCAGCGCAAAGACAAAGCCCGCGCAAACGGCTTGCACATCAAAGGCAAACCCTTTGGTGTTGCCGATATTGGCCTGCACCATCGTGGCCGCAGAGGGAAAGGTCATATCGGCGGTGGAGGTCGCCAACACGATGGCGTCGATGTCTGCGCCGTCAATGCCAGCGTCGGCAAGGGCCGCTTTGGCGGCGTGGGTGGCCAGGTCTGAGGTGGTTTCGCCTTCGGCTGCGAAGTGACGGCGTTCTATGCCGGAACGGCTGATGATCCATTCATTGGACGTGTCGAGCGATTTTTCAAACTCGGCATTTGGCACCACGCGTTCGGGCAGGTAGTGCCCGACACCTTTGACCACAGCGCGTCTTGTCATTTGCCTGTATCCTTTGCGGTGTCTTGTGCACCTGTTTGGATCGTATCTTGGGCGAGGGCGGCGGCTGTGGCAACCCGTGCGGCCAGTTTGTCCGAAAAGCCCGATTGTGCGAGGCGGTAGCCAAGGGCAAGTGCGGCGGCAACGCCAGTGGCATCCGCAGAGCCGTGGCTTTTGATCACGGTCTTGTTGAGGCCCAGGAACACGCCGCCGTTCACACGGCGCGGGTCGATCCGTTTGCGCAGCCAGTTCAGCGAGCCACGGGCCATCAGCGCCCCCAGCATCGACAGGGGGTTACGCTTGAACGCGGAGCGCAGCGATTCAGAGATCAGGTTGGCGGTGCCTTCGCCGGTTTTCAGCGCCACGTTGCCGGTGAACCCATCGGTGACGATGACGTCTACACGCTCGGACGGGAGATCGCCGCCTTCGACAAAGCCGATATATTCAAATTCGCCCTTGGGCGCGGCAGAGCCGATCATTTCATGTGCGACTTTGAGTTCGGCGCGGCCTTTATGTTCTTCGACGCCCACGTTCAGCAGGCCGATGCGCGGGCGGGCCAGATCAAAGGCGTTGCGGGCATAGGATGCGCCCATCAGCGCATAGGTCAAAAGGTCGTCCTGATCGGCGCGGATGTCGGCACCCGCGTCAAGCATGACGTTGTAGCCTTGGGCATTACGGCTGGGCCAGAGACAGGCGATGGCGGGGCGGTTCACGCCTTCGGCCTTGCGCAGGCGCAGCATCGACATCGCCATCAGCGCGCCGGTGTTGCCGCAAGAGATCACCACGCCCGCTTCGCCATTGCGCACCGCCTCGATCGCGGACCACATGGAGGTCTGCTTGCCCGAGCGCAGCGCCTGGCTTGGCTTGTCGGTCATTTTGACCACATCGGTGGTGTTGCGGATCGTCACCCGGTCCGCGATCCGGTGTTTGGTGACGTGCTTTTGCAGCTTGGTTTCGGACCCGTGCAAAATCGCCTGTGCGCGCGGGTTCTTGGACAGAAAACGCGCAAGGCCCGCAACCACCGTTGCAGGCCCGGAATCGCCACCCATGGCGTCAACAGAGAGGACGTGGGCAGCTGACGCAGGCGTCGGATTGTGGTCCGTCTGGCCGTTGGTCATGGGATGCTGCCTGTCTCAGCCCTTAGGCTGCGTCGTCGTCCAGATCAATCTCGTTTGCCTGTGCCACAACTTCGCGCGTGGCGTAGTGACCGCAAGAGGGGCAAACGTGGTGCGGGCGCTTCAGCTCGCCACAGTTGTCGCATTCGTTGGGGTTTGCAGCCACCAATGCATCATGCGCGCGGCGATTGTTGCGGCGTGACTTGGAGACTTTATTCTGCTGGACGGCCATATCGCCACCTATCGTCTGGGGGGCCATAGCGGCCCGGATTTTCAAGAACTCTGCGGGGTCTTATGCCACTGGGGCGGCCCTGTCGAGTGGGGGTGTTAGAAGTTGGCGGAACATACTGCGATTCCTTTTCAGCGCAACCCTTTTTCGGGGCTATTTTTCACCCTCTTCGCCGGCGTCATTCGGGGCGTCATCCGCAAGGCTGTCACGCAGGGCGGCAAGGCCCGCAAAAGGCTTGGCATCATCGTCCGACATCGCGGTGGATCCCGGTTCGGTGAACTGCGCCTGACCAAGGTTGGCACCTTCGGCGCGGGGGAAATCGGGCAGGGCGAGCGAGAGCGCCTCGATCATCACCGCGGCGACATCCACGGTTGCGGGCAAAGGTTCGACCGTGTCGTCTTCGGGCATTTCGACCTCTGCTGCGTCGGGTTCCACCAGATCGGCGGCATAGGTCCGGGTCACGGGGGTATCAATGCGGGTGTTCACCGCATCAAGTGTCACAACACAATCTTGTGTCACGGTGGCGCCCAGTTGCGCGGTCAGGGTCCAGTCGGTGTCACCCAGCGGGGCAATTTCACCGGCAAAACGCAGTTTGCGCAGGCCACGCAGGTCAAGATGTGCCGCAATTGCGCGCATTTCATCACCCGAAGGCACCAGCGCAAAGGTCGTTGCGCGGCGGTTTGTGAGGTCTGCGAGGCGCAGGATCGTGCTGGGCAAGGTCACCAAGGGAATGGTTCCATTCTTGAATTGGGGCACTGCGATGTTGTAGGGGGGATAAAAGGCCATATCGGCCGAGGCAAGAGGGCAGACCGGAATGAAACTTGGCTTGAGTGCGCGGATGCGGTCTGTGATGGCGTTGGGTGTGCTGATCCTGGCGGTGGCTTGCAACCCGGTCATCCGCAATCACGGCTTTATCCCGTTTCAGGAAGATCTGGACCGGATCGTGATCGGACAGGACAGCCGCGAGGCTGTGGCGCAACTGGTGGGACCGCCCAGTGCGGGTGGTGTGCCGGCGGGCGGTGACTATTACTATGTCGCCAGCAAATTCCGCCATTACGGTGCCGTAGCCCCCGTTGAGATTTCGCGCGAGGTGCTGGCCATTCGTTTTGATAGCGCCGGAGTGGTCCGCAATATCGAGCGGTTCGGGCTGGAAGATGGGCGCGTGATCGTGCTGTCGCGGCGCGTCACCGACGATAACATTGCCGATACCACGTTCATCCGGCAGCTTTTGGGCAACATCGGGCGTGTGAACGCCGCTGACTTCATCGGTGAAAACTAGGTGCACCCGGCCCAAGGGGCCGGTGTGCTGGGTTGCTTAGTCGGTGTTGTCGGGTTCAAACGACAGCGCCGCGCCATTGATGCAATAGCGCAGGCCGGTGGGTTGTGGCCCGTCGGGAAAGACATGGCCCAGATGTCCGTCACAGCGGTTACAATGCACCTCTGTGCGGCGCATGAAAAAGCTGCGATCCTCTTTTTCGCCAACCATTTCAGCATCAAGGGGCGCGTAGAACGACGGCCAACCGGTGCCGCTTTCGAATTTTGTGTCTTGCGCAAAAAGCGGCGTCCCACAGCCCGCGCAGGCAAATGTGCCGGGGTCTTTGGGAAAGTTGTCATGGGTGCCGGCGCGTTCGGTGCCATGTTTGCGCAGCACCTTATAGGCCATGTCCGAAAGGTCCGCGCGCCATTCGGCATCTGTTTTGGTCACTTTTTCAACCACTGTCATATTCCTTTTTCAGCCCGTGGCCTTAATCTAGTCAGCGCGGATCAACCCGCAAGGTGAGTTGCTATGACGATTGCGTTTCGCATGGGCCGATATGGGGTCCGCCAGGCTGGAAGTGACGCGGATATCGTGGCCTGCCAGCAATTGCGCTATCGGTGCTTCTTTGGTTGCGAAGGGCTGGATGCGGAAAGCTATGATCAGACATGCGATCATCTGATGATCGCCGATGGCGGGCGGTTGGTGGCGACCTGCCGCATCCGGGTGGTTGAAGGGGGTGATTTGGCCCAGACCTATGGCGGGGCGCGCTATGATCTGCGCCGTTTGGCCGATTTTGGCGCGCCGATGCTGGAGCTGGGGCGGTTCTGTATCGCGCCGGGCGCGCAAGACGGCGATGTGCTGCGGCTTTTGTGGGGTGTGCTGACACAGGTGGTGGATGCGCGGCGGATTGGCCTGATCTTTGGCTGTGCGAGCTTTGAAGGGGTCGATCCGGGGCCTTACAGGGCGGTGTTTCAGCGGCTGGCAGACCGGCATCTGGCCCCGCCAGAGATCGCGCCGGGGATCAGGGCGCGCGAGGTTGTGCGGCTGGATGCGGTCACTGGCGGTCCTGATCGGGAGCCGATGCCGCCCCTGTTGCGCAGTTATCTGGGCATGGGCGGATGGGTCAGCGATCACGCGGTGATCGACCGGGAGATGCAGACGCTGCATGTGTTCACCGGGCTTGAGATGGCCAAAGTGCCTGCGCGGCGGGCGGCGGCGCTGCGTGCGATGTTGGCATAGGAATTTTTCGACGAAAAATTGGGCCTGCAGCACGGGGATTATTTTAGCCAGAAGACGTGAAGGACTTGCGCTGATCTTGCGCGCGTTCTAGCTGGGCGGCATGGCCCGTACTCCGCTTTTGCAATTGTCCGACATCGCCCTGACCTTTGGCGGCGATCCCGTGTTTGAAGACCTGTCATTGGTTGTGCAGCCGGGCGACCGGGTGGCGCTGGTGGGGCGCAACGGGTCAGGCAAGTCGACCTTGATGAAGGTGATGGCCGGGTTGGTAGAGGCCGACACCGGAAGTGTTGTGGCAGCCCCCGGTGTGACGGTGGGCTACATGGAGCAAGACCCTGATATGGCAGGGTTTGCGACCTTGGGCGATTATGCGGTCAGCGGCATGGAAGAAGCCGACGCCTACAAGGTCGAAATGGTGGCAGAGGGCCTGAAATTTGACCCCGCAGGCGATGTGGCCACCGCATCGGGTGGCGAGCGGCGGCGCGCCGCACTGGCCAAGTTGATGGCGGAAGCGCCGGGGTTAATGTTGCTGGACGAGCCGACCAATCATCTGGACATCGAAGCGGTGCAATGGCTGGAGGCGGAGCTGGCGCAGACGCGGGCTGGTTTCGTGCTGATCAGTCACGACCGCGCGTTTCTGTCCGCACTGACCCGCGCGACACTGTGGATTGATCGCGGGCAGGTGCGGCGGGCAGAAGAAGGCTTTGACCGGTTTGAGGCCTGGCGCGACAAGCTGTGGGATGAAGAGGATCAGCAGCGCCACAAGCTGAACCGCAAGATCAAGGCCGAGGCGCGTTGGGCAGTTGAGGGTATCTCGGCCCGGCGCAAGCGCAACATGGGGCGGGTGCGGGCGTTGCAGGATTTGCGCGCCGAGCGCGCCGCGCAGATCAAGCGGCAGGGCAATGCGGCGTTGACGTTTGAGGCAGGCCAGCAATCGGGTCGCAAGGTGATCGAGGCCAAGGGGCTGGCGAAATCCTTTGACGGTAAATCCATCGTGACGGGCTTTGATCTGACGGTGCAGCGCGGTGACCGGGTCGCCTTTGTCGGACCCAATGGCGTTGGAAAAACCACGTTGATCAAGATGTTGCTGGGCGACGTTCAACCGGATGCGGGCACGGTCAAGCACGGCACCAATCTGGATGTGGTGGTTTTCGATCAGGCGCGCGCGCAGTTGGATCCTGAGGCGACGCTCTGGGATTCGCTGGTCAATGATCCGGCCCTTGGGGGGGCTGGCAAGTCCGATCAGGTGATGGTGCAGGGCAAGCCGCGCCATGTGGTTAGCTATCTCAAGGATTTTCTGTTTGATGACGCGCAGGCCCGCGCGCAGGTGAAATCGCTTTCTGGTGGCGAAAAGGCGCGGCTGTTGCTGGCGCGGTTGATGGCGCAAAGCGCCAATCTGATCGTGTTGGACGAGCCGACCAACGATCTGGATATCGAAACGCTGGATTTGTTGCAGGACATTCTGGGCGATTACGACGGCACGGTGCTGCTGGTCAGCCACGACCGCGATTTTCTGGACCGGGTCGCCACGACCACGGTCGCGATGGAGGGACGCGGGCAAGCGGTGGTTTATGCGGGCGGATGGAGCGACTATCGCAGCCAGCGCGGCGGCGATTTTGCAGAGGCCAAGGTGGCGACCAAGCCCTTGGCCAAGAAGGAAAAGCAGGTTGAGGTGGCCGCGCCCAAGGCAAAGATGTCGTTCACCGAAAAGCACCGATTGGCGGAGTTGCCGGATGTGATCGACCGGCTGACCGCCGAAATTGGCAAGCTGGAGGTCTTGTTGGCTGATCCAAAGCTGTTCGCAGAGGCCCCTGTGAAATTCCAGAAGGCGACAGAGGCATTGGTGGAACGGCAAGCGGCGCTTGCCGCGGCGGAAGACGAGTGGCTGGAGCTGGAAGACAAAGCGGCAGGCGAAGGCTGAGGGTCAGCGCGTCGACTGACAGAGCAGCAGCATTGGATAGCCTTCGCCCCAGAAGTCGATAAATTCTTCAACCGGTTCAAACCCTTGACGGCGGTAGAACGCCCGCGTTAGCGCGTAGGCCGCATTGTCGCGTGAGGGGCCGAGGGTTTTGACGGTCAGGAATGCGGCACCACGGTCGCGCGCAAAGGTCTGGGCTTCCCCCACCATCGCATGGCCTAGGCCTTTGCCGTGGGCCGCAGGCGCGACAGCCATCAGGTGGATATCAACCGCGGCGGCGGATGTTTGTGTTAGGGCCATGATGCCTTGATCACTGCCATCGAGCGATGCAGCAAAGGCCGGGCGGTCCTGCACGTCTTCAAGGTAGTCCTGATAAATGTCACGGGGACCGAACCAGTCGGGCAGGGTAGCAAGGATGCTGTCGCAAAGCGCTCGCGCAACGCCGGGGTCAGAAAGCGGTCTGACGACGAAGGACATCGCCTATGGCATCCGCAGCGCACCATCGAGGCGGATGGTGGTGCCGTTGAGGTAGTCGTTTTCGATGATGTGGCGCACGAGGGCGGCAAATTCGGATGGGTCGCCAAGGCGGGGCGGATAGATCACGTCAGCGGCGAGGCCATCCATGACCTCTTGCCCCAGACCTTCGAGCATCGGGGTACGGAAGATGCCCGGCGCGATGGCCAGCACGCGGATGCCGCCCCGCGCCAGATCGCGGGCCATTGGCAGGGACAGGCCCGCGATGCCGGATTTCGAGGCGGCATAGGCGGCCTGACCCTTTTGCCCGTCAAAGGCTGCGACCGAGGCAGTGTTGACCAGCACACCACCTTGATCCATGCGCGCGGCAGCGAGACGGCAGATGTTGAAGGTGCCAGAGAGATTAATCTTGAGCGTGCGGTCAAAGCTGGATTGCGCGTGCGGGCCATCACGGCCGAGGGTCTTTTCGGTGGTGGCTATGCCTGCACAATTGACGGCTGCATTCAGCCCGCCCATGGCATCAATTGCGTTGTTCAAGCCTTTGGCAACGCTGGTTTCGTCGGTAACGTCCACCGCGGCAAAGAAAGCGCCGATCTGGGCGGCATAATCGGCGCCACGGGCGGCCAGATCAAAGATCGTGACCTGTGCGCCGGCGTCGATCAGTGCCTTGGCGGTGGCAGCCCCAAGGCCGGAGGCGCCGCCGGTGACGATGGCGCGGGTCGTTGTGATGTCCATGTGCTGATCCCCTGCGTCAGTTGCGTTTCTCTACCGCTTTCGCGGCGTCCCAGAGCGCGTCCATTTCAGCCAGATCGCTGTCGGCAGGTTTCCGGCCCTGGGCGGCGAGCGCGTCTTCGATGGCTTCGAAACGACGGGTGAATTTGGCGTTGGCGGCGCGCAGGGCTTCCTCTGGGTCGATCTTGAGGTGGCGGGCGAGGTTGGCCATCACAAAGAGCATATCGCCGTATTCTTCGGTCATAGCCTCATGGGTAAGGGTATCGCGTGCTTCGACCAGTTCGGCGGCCTCTTCGGTGATTTTGTCGACGACGTGCCGCACATCGGGCCAGTCAAAGCCGACGCGGGCGGCGCGTTTTTGCAGTTTCACGGCGCGCATCAGGGCAGGCAGGCCAAGGGCTACGCCGTCAAGCGTGCGGGTTTCCTTTTTGCCCGCGCGCTCTTGCGCTTTGATCGCCTCCCAGTCGGCGGTCTGTTGATCGGCGGATTTGTCGCGCGATTCGTCGCCAAAGACATGCGGGTGACGGGCGACCATCTTGTCAGAGATGTTGCGTACAACGGTATCGAAGGTGAAATGCCCGGCCTCGGCCCCCATTTGGGTGTGGTAGACGGATTGCAAAAGCAGATCGCCCAGCTCCCCTTCAAGCTCTGCCCAGTCGCGGCGCTGGATGGCGTCTGCGACCTCGTAAGCCTCTTCAATCGTGTAGGGGGTGATGGTGTCGAAATCCTGTTCAATATCCCAGGGGCAGCCGGTGTCAGGGTCGCGCAGCCGGCGCATGATTTCCAAAAGGCGCGGCATCCCGCCGTTGGGATCATGGATCAGGGGGTCATTGTCGGGCATTGCGAAAGCGTCCTTGCTGGTGTTGTCTGAGGCTAACGAGCCAGGGGAGTGAAGGCCATGCCAGTTGTGAACCGGATTGCGGGATATGCCGAAGAGATGAAGACCTGGCGGCGGCATCTGCACACCATGCCAGAGCTGATGTTTGACTGTCACAAGACGGCGGGTTTTGTGGCCGAAAAGCTGCGCGCCTTTGGGGTCGATGAAATCCACGAAGGTATCGCGGAAAGCGGGATTGTGGCGATCATCAACGGGCAGGGTGAGGGGCCGACCATTGGGTTGCGCGCGGATATGGATGCGCTGCCGATGGCGGAACAGACCGGGCTGGACTACGCCAGTCAAGTGGACGGCATGATGCATGCCTGCGGCCATGACGGGCATACCACGATGCTGCTGGGGGCCGCGCAATATTTGGCAGAGACGCGCAATTTCAGTGGCCGTGTGGCGCTGATCTTTCAGCCAGCCGAGGAAGAGGGCGGCGGTGGCAATGTGATGGTGCAGGAAGGGGTTCTTGACCGGTTTGACGTGGGCGAGGTTTATGCGCTGCACAATGCGCCCGGCACGCCGGTGGGGCAGTTTTATACCACGCTGGGGCCGATCATGGCGGCGGTGGACACGTTTGATGTCCACATCACCGGCAAGGGCGGACATGGCGCCTATCCGCAGGAATGCATTGACCCGATTGTTGCCGCGGTGGGCATGGTGCAGGCGATCCAGACGATTGTCAGCCGCAACCACGATGGCCGAAAGGAGATCGTGATTTCGGTGACGCAAATTCACGCGGGCACGGTCAACAACGTGATCCCCGAGACGGCCTATATCAACGGCACGGTGCGAACCTTTGATAAGGGGACGCAAGAGATGGTGCAAAAGCGCCTGCCAGAGGTGATTGCCGGGCAGGCGGCGTCCTATGGGGTGGAGGCAGAATTCTCCTATGAGGTCGGTTATCCCGCGACGGTGAATGACCCAGACCGCGCGGCCTTTGCCGCAGAGGTCGCGCGCGAGATTGCGGGCGACGCGGGCGTAGAGACGGGCGCCGCTGCCGAGATGGGCGCCGAGGATTTTTCCTATCTGCTGAACGCGCGGCCCGGAGCCTATTTGTTCGTGGGCAATGGGGATACTGCCGGGCTACATCACCCGGGTTATGATTTTGACGATGAAACAGCCGCTTATGGCGCGTCCTTCTTTGCGCGATTGGTTGAACGGGCGCAGCCGGTGAAGGGGTAACTTTGTGACGCTGGATAATGCAAAAAAGCAGATTGATCTGGCCTTCACCCGCAAGGGGCTTTCGGGGTTGGGGTATGAAAACGCTTTTGGCGGGGCGGTGTCGTTCCTGCGGCGGACCTATTCCAAAGACCTGAGCGGGGCTGATCTGGCGATCACCGGGGTGCCGTTTGATCAGGCGGTGACGCACCGGACCGGCACGCGGTTCGGCCCGCGCGCGATCCGAGAGGCATCATGCCTGCAACCCTATGATCCGCCCTATGGTTGGGACGGATTTGACCCGCTGAGCGAGTTTGCTGTCGTGGACTACGGCGATGTGGCCTTTGATTATGCCCATACACCCAGCTTTCCTGGCCTGCTGGAGGCGCATATCGCGGGCATTCTGGAGGCCGGGGTCGGGTCGATCACGCTGGGGGGCGATCATTTCATAACGCTCCCGATTCTTAAGGCTTACGCGGCGAAATTCGGGCCGATGTCGGTGATCCAGTTTGATGCGCACAGTGATCTGTGGGCGGATGACGACATGGAACGGATTGATCACGGGACGTTCATGTACAAGGCCGTGAAACTGGGGCTGGTGGATGTGACGCGGTCGGTGCAGGTCGGCATCCGGACCGAGTGCGAGGATTACTGCGGGATGCCCTATATTGACGCGCGGACCTGTCACGAGAAGGGCAGCGCGTATGTTGTTGATCGGATTAAGGAAATTGTCGGTCAGCACCCCACCTATCTGACCTTTGACATTGATGCGCTGGACCCGGCCTTTGCGCCCGGCACGGGCACGCCGGTCTGGGGCGGGCTGGCCAGTTGGCAGGCGGCGGCGATGCTGCGCGATCTGGCGGGGATCAACATGGTGGGGGGCGACGTGGTTGAAGTCTCTCCACCCTATGACACCACGGGGGCCACGGCGATCGCAGGGGCGCATGTGGCGATGGAACTGATTTGCCTGAACCTTTGGAACAAAAGGAAAAAATGATGCCAGCGATGCCGATTTCGGGGAACGATCTGGCGCGGTTTTCCGGGCCGCAGACCTTTATGCGGCTGCCAGAAGCGGTGACAGCTGAGGGGCTGGATGTGGGGTTTATCGGGGTGCCGATGGATATTGGCACAAGCTGGCGATCCGGCACACGGTTCGGGCCGAAACAGCTGCGGCAGGAAAGCGCGATGATCCGGCCCTATAACATTCAGACCGGGGCCGCGCCTTTTGATGCGCTGAACTGTGCGGACCTGGGTGATGTGGCGGTGAATACGTTTAGCCTGAGCGACACAATTCGCATTATTACAGAGACTTACGATGCACACCTCACTCATGATGTGATTCCGATGGGCCTTGGCGGGGATCACACGATGACGCTGCCGATCCTGCGGTCGATTGCCAAGAAACACGGACCTGTCGCGCTGGTGCATGTGGATGCCCATGCGGATGTCAACGACGAGATGTTCGGCGAGCGCGAGACCCACGGCACGGTCTTCCGCCGCGCCTATGAAGAAGGGATTATCGTGGCCGACAAGGTGCATCAGATTGGGTTGCGCGGCACGGGCTACACTGCGGATGATTTCACCGAGGCTGCGGGCTGGGGGTTCAATCAGTATCTGGCACCAACCTTGTGGCATAAGTCTTTGACGCCATTGGGGGAAAGTATCCGCGCGCAGATCGGGAATCACCCGACGTATATCACTTACGACATCGATTCACTTGATCCGGCCTATGCCCCCGGCACTGGCACACCAGAGATCGGCGGGCTGACCACGCCTCAAGCGATGGAGCTAATCCGGGGGTTGAAAGGATTGAACATTGTGGGCTGCGATCTGGTGGAGGTGTCGCCGCCTTACGACACCAGCGGGAACACCGCGCTGACGGGGGCGAACCTGATGTTTGAACTCTTGTCGATCCTGCCCGGCGTGCAATATCGGTAGCCAGCAGTAAAAGGGCGGACGGCTTTGTTTCCTAAGATCTTTGCGCTTCTCGGCGTTTTTCTGATTTGCGCCGCGTTTTGGGTGCGGTTTGCGCCGATTGATCCTGCAAATTGGGTGGACATCCCGCCTGTTGATGGCGTGCAAAGCATCACCGGACCGCGCAGCTATCTGGCGGCGCGTGAGGTGCAGACCACCCAAGAGGGCGTGTTGCGCGCGTTGGAAAGCGCCGCAATTGCAGCGCCACGGACGCAGTTGATCGCGGGCGGCGTCGATCAGAATATGCTGGTGTTTCAGACCCGCAGCCTGATCTGGGGTTTTCCTGATTTTACCACGGTGGCGTTTCAGGATGGGCTGTTGGTCATCTATGGCCGGTCAAAGTTTGGTGCTGCGGATTTGGCGGTGAACCGCAATCGGATCATTGGTTGGCTGTCCCAGCTTGGCCCGCTGGTTGTGACGCCGTCTTGACGAAACCGGGCGCAGGCGGCATCTGCAAGGGATGATACCCACCGACCGCATGCACCAGATCATCGACCGTTTCCAGTTTCTGGAGGCGAAGATGTCGGGCGGCGTGGATGGGGGCGATATCGCAGCGCTCGCCAAGGAATACAGCGAGTTGAAGCCTGTGGTTGAGACGGTGCAGCATTATCAGGGGCTGGTGAGCCAGATTGCGGATGCCGAGGCGATGCTGGACGATCCCGAGATGAAAGAGTTGGCAGAGATGGAGCTGCCGGACCTGCGCGCTGCGTTAGAGCAATCCGAAAGCGACGTGCAACTGGCGCTTTTGCCGAAAGATGCCGCTGATGGGCGGCCTGCGCTGCTGGAAATCCGGCCCGGAACGGGCGGGGATGAGGCGGGGCTTTTTGCAGCAGATCTGCTGCGCATGTATCAGCGCTATGCCGAAAAGCAGGGCTGGTCGTTTGAGATCATCGAACAATCCTTAAGCGAGTTGGGCGGCGTCAAAGAGGTGACGGCGCGGGTCGCGGGCGAGGGGGTCTTTGCCCGGTTGAAGTATGAAAGCGGTGTGCACCGCGTGCAGCGGGTGCCTGAGACCGAAAGCGGGGGGCGTATCCATACCTCTGCCGCGACGGTGGCCGTGCTGCCCGAGGCCGAGGACGTGGATATCGAGATCAACCCTGGCGACATTCGGATTGATACCATGCGCGCCAGCGGGTCAGGTGGGCAGCATGTGAACACCACCGATTCCGCCGTCCGTATCCTGCACGAACCCACAGGGATCATTGTGGTCAGTTCCGAAAAATCACAGCACCGCAACCGCGAGATTGCGATGCAGGTGTTGAAAACCCGACTGTTTGATCTCGAACGCCAGAAGGTGGACGCGGAACGGTCGGCGGACAGGAAGTCTCAGGTCGGGTCGGGCGACCGGTCAGAGCGGATCAGGACT
Organism: Yoonia sp. R2331; assembly: GCF_041103235.1. NCBI lineage: Bacteria > Pseudomonadati > Pseudomonadota > Alphaproteobacteria > Rhodobacterales > Paracoccaceae > Cognatiyoonia > Cognatiyoonia denitrificans. Next base: position 1,254,570 of record NZ_JBGCUN010000001.1, read on the forward strand.
TATAATTTCCCGCAAGGCCGCATGACGGATCACCGGATCAACCTGACGCTTTATTCGCTGGGGCAGGTGATGCAGGGCGATCTGGATGAAACGATTGACGCGCTGCAGGCGGATGCGCAGGCGCAATTGCTGGCCGAGATGGGCGAGGCATGACCGCACAAGAGGCGTTGGCCGCGGCGATTGCGACGCTCAAGGATGCGGGCATTGACGATGCCGCCCGCGATGCGCGCCGCATATTGGCCCACGCGCTGGACATCGACGCCAGCCGGGTGACGCTGGTGTTGCCGGACGCTTTGGGTGTGGCGCAGGAAGCGGCGTTCATGGACATGGTGGCGGCGCGGGCGCGTCGTGTGCCGGTGTCACATCTGACGGGCCTGCGCGCGTTCTACGGCCGCCAGTTCGAGGTCAACGGCGACGTGTTGGACCCAAGGCCTGAAACCGAAATTCTGGTGGCCGAGGCGCTGAAACGTCCGTTCCTGCGGGTGCTGGATCTGGGCACCGGATCGGGTGCCATTCTGGCCACGCTGCTGGCGGAATCTGGTGTGGCGAGTTTTGGTGTTGGCACCGATGCATCGCCCGCTGCACTGGCGGTTGCGGGGCGCAACGCGGCGCGATTGGGCGTGGCGGACCGGGTGCAGTTTCACGCAGGCGACTGGTTTGCCGCCCTGCCGGAGGGCGCGGATTTCGACCTGATTGTCAGCAACCCGCCTTACATCGCCGCCGACGAAATGCCGGGGTTGGCACCCGAGGTGCGCGACTTTGAACCGCGCATGGCGCTGACCGACGAGGGTGACGGGCTGGGGGCCTACCGTATTCTGACCGCACAGGCGCAGGCACATTTGACGCGAGGCGGGCGGTTATTGCTGGAAATCGGCCCGACGCAGGGCGATGCCGTCCGCGAGATGTTGGCGGATGCGGGATTCGCAAACATCGCCGTGACACCCGATCTAGACGGGCGTGACCGGGTCGTAAGCGGTGAAAAACCGCGCAGTCAGGGTGTTTTAGCGACATCTTAAGGGATTTGGGCTTGTGTTGCGTCAGACTTCATGCTTTTTGAAGGGCGTCGCAGGTTGAGCATCGGCTCACCGCGGCAAGTCGCCAAAAACGCTTGGGCCCTTGGATCGCACTGCTGCGACACGCCCTTCAAAGCGCAACATTTGCCACAGGCTTGACGAAAGCACATCATGAGATCTTCGAAGTCGCGGTCGCGGAACAAGAACCGCAACAACCGTCCCTCAGGCGGGAATATCATCAACCGGGTTTTCGATAGCTCGGGCCCTGATGGAAAGGTGCGCGGCACGCCGCAGCAGATCATCGAGAAATACAACCAGATGCACCGGGATGCCGTCTTGTCAGGCGACCGGGTGGATGCGGAAAACTACGCCCAGCACGCAGAGCATTACACTCGCCTGCTGGCAGAGGCGCAGCGCGAGGTTGAGGCCAAGCGCGAAGAGCAGGAAGAACAGAACCGCCAGCGCCAGGCTGAGCGTGACCGCGAGCGCAACGAACGTCTGCGCGCGCAGGAAGAGGCCGCAGCCGGTGGCGGCGATCAACCAGATAGCGGATTGGTCGAGACACCCGAGGCGCGGTCAGAGGATCAGCCGAACCCGGAGGGCGGCAAGCCACAGCGCAAACCGCGCCAACGCAAGCCGCGCCCGCCCAAGAATGACGGCGGTGCGCCGCCGCAGGATTCCGGCAACACCCCCGAAGCTGCAGAATAACCGCAAGCCCCGCCAATTGGCGGGGTTTTGCTTTGACCTGTCCGAAAGTCAGGTTTTCACATGGCTTACCCTTGGGTAAGTCAAACGTGGGAGACTGGCCGTGTGTGTGGCCGACAGGGAGAGAGACTGAATGCCAGACAAGGTTTCACTGGCCCAATTGGGCCAGCGGGCGGATACGCATGATGCGGTGTGTCCGACACAACATGCGACGGCAGAGCGTATTCTGAGTTTTGTGAAACCGGGCGATCAGGTGCTTGAACTGGGGGGTGGCGACGGGCGGCTGGCGATGGACATCGCGCCGCATGTGGACAGCTATATCTGCAGCGATGCCGCCGAAGATCTGGTGTCCGTGGCAGCCGCACGGACCCGCAGCCTTGGCAATGTGCGCTGTGTCAGCCTTGGCACCGAAGACGCGAGCCTGCCGCGCAATCAGGACATCGTGCTGGGGATTGATCTGCTGCACCTGTTGGATGACGTGCCACGCGCTTTGCAGCGGATGCACTGGCTGCTGCGCCCCGGTGGCCTGTTGATCACACGGACGGTAACGGTGGCTGGCCCGACGCAGGCGCTGAAGCTACCCGATCTTTTGCGCCGGATGATGGGCCGCAAACCGCATATGTCGATGGTGACAAGCGCGGCGCTGGAACGGATGGTGCGCACCGCCGGGTTCGAAGTTGTCAGTTGCGATATGGTGCCGCGCCACAGCCGGAACTGCATGATTGTCGCACGCGCACGTCCCTCATCCGGCGAGGCTACGGGCGAGGGCGCAGAACGCCTCTAGCCCGACCTGCTCGGCGCGTTCGGTCGGTTTGATGCCTGCGGCGATCAAATGATCCTCGATCTGAGGAGAGACGGATTTGAGCGCAGAGCGCAGCATCTTGCGGCGCTGGTTGAACGCCGCGGCCACAACCCGTGACAAGGTAGCGGCATCTGCGGGAAAGCGCGGTGCGGGCAGGGCGGTCAAATGCACCACGGCTGATGATACCTTGGGGGCCGGGCTGAACGCCTCGGGCGGCAGATCAAGCACGATCCGGGGATCGCTGCGCCATTGTGCAAGGATCGCAAGGCGGCCGTAGGCCTTGCTGCCCGGTTGTGCGGTGATCCGCTGCGCCACTTCGCGCTGGAACATCAGCGTCAGTGACGACCATTGCGGCGGCCAATCAGGCGGCGACAGCCAGCGCACCAGCAATTCGGTGCCGACGTTATAGGGCAGGTTCGCGGCGATCTTGTAAGGCGGTGTCAGGTGTTGCGCCACATCCACGTCAAGCGCATCGCCACCAATCACGCGCAACCGGCCCGGATAGCGCTGCGCGATCTGATCGAGCGCAGGCAGACAGCGCGGGTCCTTTTCAATCGCCAGCACCCGGCGCGCGCCTTCGGCTAGCAACCCACGTGTCAGCCCACCGGGACCGGGCCCCACTTCAAGCACGTCTGTCCCGGTCAGATCACCGGCCAGCCGCGCGATTTTGGCTGTGAGGTTGAGGTCCAGCAGAAAATTCTGACCCAGCGATTTCTTGGCTGCGATCCCGTGTTCATCAATCACGTGGCGCAGTGGAGGCAGGTCATCAATCACGGGGCGTGGTCTTTCTTTTGAAAACAAATATGCCCGCCGGAGGCGCCGATTTTTCGACGAAAAATCGCACTACCGCCCCTGCGTTTCGGCCATTTGCGCGGCCATGCGCAAAGCGGCAATCATTGACGTCGCATCCGCCTGACCGGTGCCTGCAATGTCAAAGGCGGTGCCGTGATCGGGGGATGTGCGGATAAAGGGCAGGCCAAGGGTCACATTCACCCCGCCTGCAAAATCCAGCGTCTTGATCGGGATCAGGGCCTGATCATGGTACATGCAGATCGCCGCGTCATAGCCCGCACGTGCGCCCGTATGAAACATCGTATCGGCTGACATTGGCCCGCGCAGATCAAGCCCCTGCGCACGCAGGGCGGTCAGGACGGGGGTGATCATCTCAATCTCTTCCAGCCCCATCTTGCCGTCTTCACCGGCATGCGGGTTCAGGCCTGCGATGGCGATCCGGGGGGCTGCGATGCCAAAGTCCCGCTGCAAGGCGCGCGCGGTGATCAGCACGGTGTCGGTCAACAGCCGGGCGGTCAGTTGCGCAGGGACAGCGGCAAGGGGAATGTGAATGGTCGCAGGCACAACGCGCAGCGCGTTACAGGCCAGCATCATCACAACCGGCACGTCGCCTGCAAGGGCGGCAAGGTATTCGGTATGGCCGGGATAGGCAAAGCCCGCGCCGTCCTGCAGGGCGGCCTTGTGGATGGGTGCGGTACAGATCGCACGGGCCTGACCGGATTGCACCATTGCGACCCCATCAGCGATGGCGTCGATCACCCCTTGCGCATGGGCGGGATTGGCGACGCCGGGGGTGCGCGGTGCGCCAAAGTCGCGCGCGATCACCGGGAAATCACTGGGTGTGCCAGGCGGCAGATGCGACGGGTCACCGATCCATGCAAGCGGGATCTCTGATTTCAGCGCGGCCCAAGCGGCCACAGCCACCTCTGGCCCGATGCCAGCGGGTTCACCGCAACTGATGACGATGGGAGGCCGGGACATCAGCCGTTGATGACAACAGAGGCGCGCAGGTCTTCCAGAAGGGCGGCTGCAAAACCGGCAAGGCGTTGGCTGCGCAATTGGTTGGCCACAGCCTCGCGGTCGCCACCACCACCGGTGGTCAAGCGGTTGCAGAGCATCACAAAGACGATGTTGTCGCCACGGGTGACGTTATAGCTGACCTCGCCCCGGTCGAGCCGGGCCAGTTCCAGCGCGATGTCCTGCGGGATCTCGGCAGGTGTCAGGGTATTGCGTTCCAGCACCTCGGACGGCTGGCCTTGAGCGGCCCCGTAAAGATCGTCGCATACGTCCACATTCAGCGCCAGCCGGGCCGCTGCCGCACGGCCTGCGTCGGTGCCGGCACCGGGCATGTAGTAGGCGGCATATTCGATGCTGGCGGGGGCCGGTGCGGAAAACGCCACTTCGCGCACGCCGCGCATCTGAAAGAGTGCGACGCCATTGGTGATGCCAATGGGGGCTGTGACCTCGCCCGGGGACAGGCCCAAAATCAGGTTTTGCAGTTGTGGCGGGTAGTTCGAGATTGGCAGCCAGCCGAGACGCCCACCGTTATTGCGCGAGGGCAGCGCTGAATACTGGCGCGCAAAGCTGGAAAACTGCGCTTGCGACGTGGTCTGCGAGATTTGTTGCGCCAGCGCGTTGGCCTGCGCTGCCCGTGGCGGTGGTGCGGGGATGATGATTTCGGACAAGAGCACTTCGATCCCGTCGGCCCCGGCACCGGATTGCCCCAGCGCGCGGTCGATGTCAGCGGCGGTGATGTTCACCGCATTGCCAAAGCGCGAGCGGATGTAGTCCCGCCAGCTGGCACCGATGCGCACGAATTCCTCGAGCGTTTCATAGGCCACGCCGTTTTGCGCCAGAATAGCGGTGAATTGTTCGGTGCTGAGGTTGGCACGACCGGCAAAGGCCTCGACCTCGGTTGCCAGGGCTTCGGGGGTGATGGCAAGGCCGCGCCGGTCGAAGGCGATTTGCTTGAGGCGGTCCTCGATCAATTGTTCGCGCGCCAGTTTGTCCAGATCACCGGGGGTGCGGAAGAGTTCCAGCAGTTTGCGGCGCTGTTCCAGTTCGAAGACCGTGATCACCTTGTCGTCGACCGTGATGGCAGGCGCAAAATTCTGGGCAGAGGCCAAGGCAGCTGGCAGGGCCAGCAGCAGCGAGAGCAGGAGGGTCACAAGGCGCATCGTCAAGGTCCTTTGGGTCGTCAGTTATGCGTACAGCGGGCGACAGGTCTGCCGGTGATGCTGGCGGCGGAAAAGCCCGCCAGGGTCACCGATAACCCGTAATCCGTAGATGGGTCCACCGTAGTGGAAGACGTATAGCGGCGCGAGACCGAAAGATCGACAGTCACGCATTCGTTGCGCCATTCCACACCGAGGCCAGCGGTGGCCGGTGCGTCGGCGATGATGTCATAGCGGGCGTCAAAGCTGACGGCCCAGCTGGGCGACAGGCGCACCGCCCCATCGACGGACCATTCCGACACGGTGGCAGAGCGCCCGACCTCGCCATCGGCGATCTGATAGATGTAGGCCGCCCCAAGGTTCAACGTTTCGGTGTCCCAATCTACCAGCGCCTGCGCCAGCACGGGGCGAAAGTCATCCGACCACAGGCTGCGGCCTGCGACGCGCAGCCCTTGCGGCAAAAGGACATGGCCCGCGACCAGCCAGTCAGACCGGGTATCACGCTGGCCGGATGTGATGGTGAAGGCATCTGAAGTCTCGGACCGGAAGATGCGGCCAAAGGTCAGGGCGGTGTGGCTGCCGCCGCGTCCCACGCGGGTATAGGTCAGCCCCAGCGCGCCGCGTCCGCCCACCTCGACCGCGTCATCACCGGGGAACCGGGTGAGGGACAGCAGGTTGGCGGGGTCAAATTCGGGCCGGGTGCTGCTTTCGTTCGGTGGGGTGTCGCCATAATGCTCTGACCAGGCCAGCGCCAGCGCAGGTGTAATCAGATGCGCGGCGTTGGCGGTTTGCTTGGACAGCGGGTAGCGCAAGGTCAGTCCCAGCGTCGGCACGACCCGGTGCAGGTGTTGGTCAAAGCTGCGGTCATCGTTGACCAGAAACCAATCGGCGCGCAGATCAGCGGTGGCCGTTGTCAATAGCCCGGCGTCCGCAACCCATGTGCGGTCCCATGTGGCCGCACCGCCGATACGGGTCACGTCGCGCCCGTCATCCCCGGTGCCCGCGCCGTAGCGCACAATCGCATTGCCCGAGGCCCCAAGGGTCAGCGTTCCGCCTGCGGCGGCAAAGCGTTGGTCATAGCGCACATCCGCCACGATCGGCGGCAGAGAACGGTTGAGCTCATCATCGCGGAGGGTCTGGTAGTAGGTAAAGCTGGCATCCAGCAGCGCGTTATCGGTGATCCGCGTCAAGGACACGGCGGTGTCCAGCCGATCCTTGGACGAATAGCCATAGTCCAGCAGATAGGCATCGTCGGTTGTCGCTTCGGCGTCAAAGGCCAGCCGGTAACCGCGGCCCAGATCAAAAAGACCTTCGGCAAAGACATAGCCGCGCCGTTCGTCGGGGCGCAGGGTGTCGTCACTGATGGCGGCAGAGACCGCGATGTCGCCACGTGCAAAGGCCTGCCGATAGCGCGCTTCGAGCGTGCGGGTTTCGACAGAGAGATAGGGGGTGATCAGCAGGTCGCGGTGATCGCCCAGTGTCACAAAGTACGGCAGCTTGAGCCCGACACCCAACCGGTCGGTGGACCGGATGCGGGGGATCAAAAGCCCGGTGGCGCGGTCGACGCTGGGGTCAGGCAGGCGCACACGTGGCAGGTAGACCAGCGGCACCCCGGCCACGCGGAATTGCGCGCCGGTAAAGTAAAGCTGGCCTGCGTCTTCGTCGTGCACGATCCGCTCGGCCCGAATTTCCCACAATGGGGCACGGCCTTCGCAAACGTTGCAGGAGGTGACGGCGGTTTTGTAAAGCTGCGAGAACCGCCCCTCGGTCCGGTCGATCTGGTTTGCGGCCAGTTGCAGCTGTTGGTTCAGCACCAGACGCGCGCCCAGCAGCATGCCGTTTTCCAACCGTGGGTCGAGCGTTGCACGGTCGGCGGTCAGGATGGTGCCATCAGGGGCAGTGATCAGGATCGGACCTGCTATGATCAGGCGGTCAGCGGCGCGGTCATAGGTGATCTGGCTGGCGGTCAGCCGGGTGCCATCTGCGAAAACCTCAATATTGCCGCTGGCCACCAGACGGTTGCCGCCTTCGACCGTGACGCTGTCCGCGATCAGGGTCGCAGGGACTTGCGCCTGTGCTGCGAACGGCAAAAGCAGGAACAGGATCAGGGTCAGAAAGCGCCAGCGCATCAGCCTTCTTCCCGGTGCAGCAAGAGGCCCATGGCGAGGCCCATAGCAATCAGTGGCGGGGCCCATGCGGCCAGTGTTACGGGGACATCGCCATTCTCACCCAGGATCTGCGCGAAGTTGCGCAGAAAGTAGAGCGCGAAGCTGAGCAGGATCGCCAGAAGCACGGCAAGCCCGGTGCGTCCGCCGCGTTGGTGGCGCAGGGTAAATGCGGCGCCGATCATCACCATCGAGACCAGAAAGAGCGGCAGTGCTGCCTCCATCTGGAACCAGACAGTGTGGCGTTGGGCAGAAAAGCCCGCACTGCGCAGACGGTCGATGAACGCAGGCAGATCCCAGATCGAAATGGACGAGGGCGTGCCAAAGCTGTTGCGGATCTGGTCAGGGGTCAGGGTCGAAGGGATGCTGAGCGTGGCGGCGGTGGTGGCCTGCGCCTCTGGCGTGGTGTCGGGGGCAAGTGGCCAGCGCTTGGCGTCGCGCAATTGCCAAGCGCCATCAGCCAGTGTGGCAGTTGCGGCGTCGATCCGCGCGATTGGGCCGCCAGAGGGGGCAAAGGTGATAAAGCTCGCGTCCTGCAGCACCGTGCCGCCGAGATTGGCCCCAGCGGCGCGGATCACGGTCTGGCCGGTGTCATCGCCCTGCCGCAGCCAAAGCCCGGTTTCGCCCAAGGACAGGATCGGACTTTCGCCTTGCAGCAGATTGGCGCGGATGTCGTATTGCCGCGAGGTGGCGGCCACGATGGGGTTCAGCACGGCCACGGCCACAAGGCCGATCATCAGCGCCATGGTCGCCGGCGGTACAAGAGCGCGCAGGGCAGAGCGCCCGGCGGCCCGCGTGACCACCATTTCAGAGCTGCGCGCCAGCCCCAGAAAGAGCGAGATCGCCGAGATGATCATAATCAGCGGCAGGATGCCGTAGATGGATTGTGGCACGGCCAGAAGCGACAAACGGAAGATTTGTCCGAACGTGGCATCAGCCCCCGAAAAGCGGCGCAGTTGATCGACAAGACCGACAAAGCCCGAGATCAGCAGAAAGATGAAGAACACGCCTGCAAAGATCAGCAGGAAGCGGCGGGCAAAGTAGCGATCAAGGATCATGCGACCGCCCCCGGTTTGCGTTTGAACAGAAACGGGCGCGTGGCGAGGAACAGCAGAACGGCGATGATCGCAGCCCCGGCGGCCACCGCGAGATAGCTGGCGAACCACAGCGATGGATTGGTGCGTGCGATGTTCAGACCCGTGGTTTCCAGCGCCTTGATGACGATGATCAGAAAGATCGCACCGACGATCTGCCGCCAGACCCCAAAGCGGCTGAACCCGCCGACGATGAGTGAAGCAAATCCCAGAAGGGCCGCGACGGTGCCCAAGAGCGATTGAGAGATACGGTCATGGGCGTCGGCCACAAGCTGCGCTGCGGTGCGGCCCGTTTCCGCCTCAAGCGCGGGGGTGGGGGACAGCAGTTCCCATGTCATCAGCTCGCGCGCGGTGCGGTTGTCATTGGGGGTGACGGCGATCATCTCGCCGATGTTGTAGGCAAAGTCGTCAAACGAGGTGGTAAAGAGCCGACCGGTGCCAGTGCGCAGGGTTTGGGTCAGCCCGTCGACCATCACAAGCTGGGCGTCATCGGCGGCGCGGACCAGATAGGCCTGTGCGGCGGTATAGGTCACCTCTGCCGCGGGGTCGCGCAGGTCGGACAGGAACACATCACGCAGCTCGCCCGCCGGGGTGATCTCGCGGATATAGACGGTGATGCCGGGGGCGGGTTCAAGAAACTGCCCCTCTGTCAGGATGCGGGCCGTCACATTCTGGGCGATTTCGGCCCGGCGGTCATTGAGTTGCCCGCTGGAGAGCGGCACCAGCAGATGCATCAGAACCGACATCAGCGCCGCCACGATCAGCCCGAAGACCAAAACCGGACGGGCCATGCGCCACGGTGAATAGCCGGTGGCTTGCACGACAACCAGCTCGGATTCGGTGCTCATCCGGTTGGTGACGTAGACGGAGGCGGCAAAGGCTGCGAGCGGCAGAGCAAGGCGGATCACACCGGGTAGGGACAGGGCGGAGAATTCCAGAAACACGCCAAAGGACTGGCCATCAGCGATTAGTTGGTCAAAGAGCCGCACCGCCTGATTGATCCAGTAGACCATCACAAGCACAAGGCTGAAGAAGCCAAACAGCATCATCAGTTGCGCCAGCAAGTATCGGTCAAATCGCGGCAAACGCCCGCACCCCATTCTTTTGCCCGCAAACTAGCGCATGCGAGTGCCGGACAAAACTGCAAACTGGTCATTGCGGCGGGGGACCGCTAGGGATTGGGGCAGACCGAACCAATCAAGAGGCTGCATCCATGACCACACCTGTCGATATCCGCATTGAGGCCGTTGATCTGGATGCGCTGGGCGATCTGTCCGGGCTGGTGGCGGTCTTTGTGACCCCCGACGGCAAGCTGGATGCCGGTGCGCGCAAGGTGAACACATTGACCCGCAAGGCATTGGCCCGGTTGGTTGAAAGCGAGCGGTTCGAGAAGGCAGGCACAGGTGACGTGCTGCGCATGGGTTTTCCTGCGGGCATGGCGGCAGAGGCGGTGCTGGTGGTCAAGCTGGCCAAGCGCCCGGATGTGGCCGCAGCACGCAAGGCCGGGGCGGCCTTGGGCAAAGCGCTGGGACAGGCGGGGCTGTGTGTTGTTGCAGGTGCCTTGGGCCGCGCCGAAGAGTTGGCGCTGGGCATCGCGTTACGCGCTTATGACTTTGACGTTCACAAATCGAAAGACAGTGATCCAAAGGGGCGGGTGACGCTGATGGTGTCCAAACCCGAAGGCGTGGCCGTGGCAGCGCGCACCGGCATGGCCGTCGCTGAGGGTGTGTTTTTCACCCGCGATCTGACCAACGAGCCAGCCAATGTGTTGACCACCGATGACTTTGCTGCCCGGCTGGCCGCGATGCAGGAATTGGGGCTGGAGGTCGAAATCCTTGAGGAGCCTGACCTGCAAAAGTTAGGGATGCGGTCGCTGCTGAGTGTCGGGCAGGGCTCTGCCAGCCCGTCAAAGGTTGTGGTGATGCAGTGGAATGGTGGCGGGGACGAGGACCCGTTCGCGCTTGTCGGCAAGGGGGTGGTCTTTGACACCGGTGGCATCAGCCTGAAGCCCGCCGCTGGCATGGAAGATATGACGATGGATATGGGCGGGGCCGGTGTGGTGGCAGGGGTGATGCGCACGCTGGCACTGCGCAAAGCCCGCGCCAATGTGGTCGGGCTGGTGGGGCTGGTCGAGAACATGCCAAGCGGTACCGCAACACGTCCCGGTGATGTGGTGACTGCGATGTCGGGCACCACGATCGAGATCATCAACACCGACGCCGAGGGGCGTTTGGTGCTGGCGGACGTGCTGTGGTACGCGCAAGAGCGGTTCAAGCCCAAGGGCATGATCAACCTTGCGACGCTGACGGGGGCAGTCATCATCGCGCTGGGCCATGAAAACGCAGGGGTTTTCAGCAACGATGACGCGCTTGCGGGTCAGTTCCTGAAGGCCGCAGAGGCCGAGGGTGAGGGCGCGTGGCGGCTGCCTTTGGGCGCGGGCTATGACAAGCTGATCAAGAGCAGGATTGCCGATATCAAGAACACAGGTGGGCGGCCTGCGGGGTCGATCACGGCGGCACAATTCCTGCAACGATTCGTGAATGACGACATGCCGTGGTGTCATCTGGATATTGCCGGTGTGGCGCATATCAAAAGCGGCACGGCGCTGGCCCCCGGTGGGGCGACGGGCTGGGGCGTGGCGGCGCTGAACAGGTTGATCGCGGATCAGTTCGAGGGCTAGCATGGGCGCTGCGTTCTTTTACCATCTGACCGAAAGCCCGCTTGAGGCGACATTGCCGATGCTGCTGGGCAAATCGCGCGAGGCGGGTTGGCGGGTGCTGGTGCGCGGGCCTGCGCCGCTGTTGGAACGCTTGGATCAGGTGCTGTGGGGCGGCGACCCGGATGGGTTTTTACCGCATGGGCTGTCAGGGGGACCGCATGACGCGGATCAACCGATTCTGCTGGGCAATGAGCCTGCGGATGGATTTGATTGCGTGATGAGCGTGGGCGGTGCGGACGTGACCGCCAGCGAGGTAGGCCTGTCGCAGCGGGTTTGCGTGATTTTTGACGGGGCCGACGGGGCGGCACTGGACACCGCAAGGGGGCAATGGAAGGCGCTGACAGCAGAGGGCTGCACAGCACAATACTGGGCGCAGGACGATGGTCGCTGGATCAAGAAGGCCGAAGCTGGCTCATGAATTTTTGTCGAAAATTCAGATTGCTAGAACGCAAAGCTTGAGTCGAAATCCTCTGGCAGCGCGTTTGAGCCTGCGCAAGCGGCCAGTGACAGGCAAAGTAGAAGAACGCGGATCATGGCTATCTCCGAAGGGTCAGTTGGCCGTCAGAGAACTGGATCGCGGAAAAGCCGTCAAGATAGGACATGCCCAAAAGCGAGCCTTCCATCTGGCCCTGGTTTACGGTGGCGCGGAAATCAGTGTCGATGATCGGGCCAAGGGCGACGGTGTCCAGCCAAACATCGGCTGTGCGCACGACACCGTTGGCGGTATTGGCGCTGCCCAGATAGCGCAGTTCGGTGGGATCAATGCCGATGCGGGCGGCATCCCGTTGGGTGAGGACCATCATGGAAGCCCCTGTATCCACGACGAAATTGACCGGCGTGTCGTTGATATCGAGCGTCAGGTAATAGTGCCCGTCACGCGCCTGTGGCACGGTGATGACACCGGCGTCAGAGGTGCTTTGCACGCCGCTGAGATCACGGCTGACATCGCCCCAAAGACCATAGGCGGCCACGACACCCACAAAGATCAGGCCCCAGATCGCCCCGTATTGCGCCATTTGACCCATGTTGTGCCGGTTGGCGATCAGATAGCTGCCGCCAATTACAAGGCCCAGCAGGCCCAGATAGGTCAGATTCAGAAGTTGGTCACTGTTCATCGCATTGATATAGGCATCAGCCGCCAAGACCAAAAGACTGGCGGATGCCATCGAGAATAAACTGAATTGCCAATGCCGCGAGCAACATGCCTAGCACGCGGGTCAGGATATTCAGGCCGGTTTTTCCCAGCGCCCGCTCGATCGCGGATGACGACAGAAACGCCAGAAACACGATCACCAGCACCGAAAGCATCACGGCCGCCAGTGTTGCCATGTCCAGCGCAGTCTGGGTTTGACCCGCAAAAAGGATGATCGTCGTGATCGCGCCCGGTCCCACAATCAGCGGCAGGGCTAGGGGAAAGACGGACGGGTCGTCGTTATGTTCGGCTGCACCCTCTTCGGCGTTGTCCTCGCGCCGTGCCTGACGGCGTTGGAACAACATCTCGAGCGCGGTCAGGAACAAAAGGACACCGCCTGCGATGCGAAACGCGGGCATCGAGATGCCGATGAAATTCAGCACAGCCTCGCCCACAAAGAGGAACATCAACATCAGCACGGCCGAGATGATGCAGGATCGCAGTGCGATTGTCCGACGCTCTGCCGGAGACATGCCTTGGGTCAGGGCCACAAAGATCGGCGCAAGACCCGGCGGGTCAATGATGATGAAGAGCGTGGAAAAGACGGTGATAAGGGTCGCGAGTTCGGTCATGGCCCGGGCCTTTGGCGGAGGTGTCGGGCGCAAGATGCTGTAGCGGCCCGCCAATTGCCAGAGCGGATTTGCCTTATCTGGTACGCGGGCTTGGGCTGGCCTTGCATTATTGCGGGTGTGAGCCTGAGGCGGCAGAGAGACCAAAGTGCATGATGCTGCGAAGCGCGTGAAAATCAGCTAATATCAATCCACAATATATTCTCTCGTGTACGCATATCAGAGGTTGGTCATGCTCAAGTTTGATGAAGAGACGGCAAAACTGCTTGAAATCGCGTATCAAGGAGGTGACGTCACGCGGCGAAGACGCAAAGCCTATGATGCCCTCCACCTTGCCGAGGGTGATACGGTCATTGATATTGGCTGTGGGAATGGACTGCTGACCGAAGAAACTGCGCGCGCTGTTGGCACAACAGGCCAGGTCATTGGTATTGATCCCAGTGAAGATATGCGCGCACTGGCATCAGGCCGCTGTGCCTCATTTCCGTCGGCTCAAATCAAGGATGGTGTTGCTGACCAGCTTCCTTTGCGAGACGGTGAAGCCGACAAGGCAGTGGCTGTGCAAGTGCTCGAGTATTTGCCAGATATTCCTTCGGCTATTCGCGAAGCTCACCGCGTTTTGCGCGTTGGCGGCAGATTCATTGCTGTGGACACGGGCTGCAAAACACTTGACTGGTTTTCGGAAGACACCGACCGAATGCGGCGTGTCCAAGAAGCATGGGATCACCACTACACTGAAGCCCGCGTGGCTGCACTTTGGCCCAGATTGACAAAAGATGCTGGATTTTCAGCTGTGGAAGTCGAACCGTTTACTTTTTGTGATGTGACTTTGCGGCGTGATGGCATCGCTTTTATGTTGATGCATCTGATGTCGCGCTATGCGGCTGAAAATGGCCATATGCCTGAGGCAGAGGCAACTGCTTGGTTTGATGAACAGCTGGAACTCTCGGAAAAGGGGCGCTTCTTCTTTTCGCTGACGTATTATCGATTAAGTGCCGTTAAGATGTAGGTGTGAGTGACACCTCGATCAATCAAAGACCTGCCTGCTTGCACCCAAGCAGATTTGGCGCAAATGCAGCGAACTGGCACTTTGTCGCGCGAAGTCGACCTTGGAAGCACAGGCTTAGGTTTGCGCTTTTTCCAGTTTTTCCAGTGCTGCCATCCAGAGGGCTTCGGCGCGGTCCAGTCCATTCATGATTTCGGCGTATTTCTGGTTCCAGGTGGCAAGCTCGCCCTTGCGAGCGTCTTCGTAAAGCACGGGATCGGCGAGTTTCTTGGCCAGCTTGTCGCGCATGTCCGAGATTTTGGTGACCCGCTCTTCGGCTTTGCGGACGTCTGATTTCAGCGCAAGGATCTGATCGCGGGTGGCCTTGGGCTTGACCGGTTTGGGCTTGTCCTTGGGGGCGGGTTTGTCCGGGGTCAGCAGCATCTTGCGGTAGGACGGCAGGTCATCCTCGTAGGGTTTGACGTGGCCGTCTTTGACCAGCCACAGACGATCCGCGACCATCGACAAAAGGTGCATGTCATGGCTGACAAGAATCACCGCACCTGTATAGGCGGTCAGCGCCTCGACCAGCGCCTCGCGGCTTTCGATGTCGAGGTGGTTGGTGGGTTCGTCGAGGATCAGCAGGTGCGGCGCGGGCAGGGTGGCGAGCAACAGCGACAGGCGCGCCTTTTGCCCGCCAGAGAGACGGCCCACTTCGGTATCTGCCTGATCGGGGCCAAGACCGAATCCCGCCAGACGGGCGCGCAGTTTGGATTGGCCTTCGGCGGCGCGTTCGCGGATCAGGTGTTCCAGCGGGGTTTCATCCACGCGGAGTTCATCGACCTGATGCTGGGCGAAGAAGCCGATACGCAGTTTGTTGGAGGTGACCATCTGGCCGCGTGCGATGTCTAGCCGGTTAGACAGCATCTTGGACAGGGTTGATTTGCCTTCGCCGTTGCGGCCCAGCAAAGCGATGCGATCATCCTGGTCAATGCGCAGGTTCAGATCGTGCAGCACGATGTGGTTGCCATAGCCGACAGCGGCGCCTTCGGTTGCGATGATCGGCGGGCTGAGTTCTTCGGGCTTGGGAAAGGTGAAAACGGTGCGCGCGGCGTCTTCGGGCGTGCGGATGGTTTCCATCTTTTCCAGCATCTTGACGCGGGACTGGGCCTGTTTGGCCTTCGACGCCTTGGCCTTGAAGCGGTCCACGAAGCTTTGCAGGTGCGCACGTTGAGCGGCCTGTTTCTTGGCCGCAGCCGCCTGCACCGCGCGTTTGGCCATGCGTTGCTTGACGAAACTGTCGTAGTTGCCGGTGTAGTAGGTCAGGTTCTTGTCTTCGAGGTGCAGAATGCCGCCCACGGAGCGATTCAGAAGCTCGCGGTCGTGGCTGACGATGATGACCGTATGCGGATAGCGGGTCAGGTAGTTTTCAAGCCAAAGCGCGCCTTCGAGGTCGAGGTAGTTGGTGGGTTCGTCCAGAAGCAGCAGGTCGGGTTCGGAGAACAGCACCGCGGCCAAGGCCACGCGCATACGCCATCCCCCCGAGAAGGCCGAGCAGGGCTGTTTTTGTTCGTCATTGGTGAAACCCAGACCACGCAGGATCGTGGCGGCGCGCGCCTCTGCTGACCATGCGTCGATATCTGTCAGCCGGGTCTGGACTTCGGCAATGCGGTTCGGGTCAGTCGCGGTTTCCGCCTCTGCCATCAGGGCAGTGCGTTCGACGTCAGCGGCCAGCACGGTGTCGATCAGAGAGACCTCATTACCGGGCACCTCTTGGCTGACACCACCGATTTTCCAGCCGCGGGGCAGGTCGATGGTGCCGGTATCCAGCACCATCTCGCCCCGGATCACCCGAAAGAGCGTTGTCTTGCCGGTGCCGTTGCGACCCACAAGGCCAACCTTGTGGCCGGTGGGGATCGTCACGGATGCGTGTTCGATCAGGTGACGGCCTTCGACGCCGTAGGTGATGTCTGTCATCTTGAGCATAGGCGCGGGTTAGCAGAGCGCGGGCAGGGAGGGAAGCGGTGAAACAAAGGCGCGCTACCGCGCATTCCCGGTCCTGAAATCTGCCACGCGACGCGCAGGGTCGCGACCTGTCCGGGCTGAGGCGTTTGGATGCCGCGCTGACAGCCCATTCACGGGGTTTTCAAGGGGCGGGCGGCATGGTAGGGCGCGGCAATCTCAATTCCCCGGGGCCGCGGGCCCCTTTGTTATCAGAGGCATATCATGGCTATCCAACGCACTTTTTCGATCATCAAACCCGACGCAACCAAGCGCAACCTGACCGGCCAGATCGCCGCGAAGTTCGAGGAAGCAGGTCTGCGGATCGTGGCATCCAAGCGCATCCAGCTGACGCTGGCGCAGGCACAGCAGTTTTACGGTGTTCACAAGGACCGCCCGTTCTTTGACGAGCTGTGTGAATTCATGATTTCGGAGCCGATTGTCGTGCAGGTTCTGGAAGGCGAAGATGCGATCATGAAGAACCGCGAAGTGATGGGCGCCACCAACCCGGCTGATGCCGCAGAGGGCACGATCCGCAAGGAGTTTGCATTGTCGATCGGCGAAAACTCTGTCCACGGGTCTGATGCACCTGAGACGGCTGCCGAAGAGATCGCGTTCTTCTTTTCCGGTCTTGAGCTGGTCGGCTAAGCGCCACGTGGTGGGCAGGTTGCCCCCTTACGCAATCAGGGCCGTCCCATGCAGGGGCGGCCCTTTTGGTTCGGTCGCAAGGGTGGCCGGGTCATGGACCATGCGGGCACCGGCGGCGCGGTGATTGAGGTTACGTTCCAGCGCGCGGTAGTTGCGGATGTTGGCGTTGTAGAGCACGTCAAAGATGTCGCCGAAGATCGGGATCATCCCGACGAAGAAGTCGACGGCGAGGTTTGACAGCATATAGGCCAGCGCGCCGGGGGTGGCGCCAAGTTTTCGTGCCTTCCAGACCATCCACAAACCCGGGATCAGAGCCATGAGGTCACCGACCACCGGGATCAGCCCCAGCAGGTTGTCAAAGCCAATCGAAATACGGGTGCGCGGGATATAGAACAACGCATCCATCCGCCGCGCGGTCTTGCGCAGACGGGCCAGTTCGAAGTCAAGATCCTGTTCGATGTTCATGGCATTAACATACCGGTCAGCAGTTCCAATGTAAAGAAGTTTCACATTTTCGCGCAGATCTTTGCCGAGGGCGGGGCAAAATCTCGCCAAATGCCACGCGCTTGCCACTTTTTTAACGCGATCTGCCACGTTTTCGTCGGTAAAGGGGCGCAAAGTAATTGTTCATTTGGCTCGTGTATTGGGTCGTGCGCCGCGTGTTTGCTGCGGTGCCGGACACATTCTGACTTTGATCTGGTCAGTTGCAGGAGCAAGAAATGACGCTGGAACGTGACAACTTTGAAATTGAAATCCTGGGTGCGCAGGCGCCAGAGGATCAAGACCGTTGGGCGATGCACCGCGAGAAATCCGCGATGATGTCTGAGATGATGGGTAATCATGATCACAGTCGCGTGGATTGGCAGAACCACAGTGATGACTGCGAAGGCTGTGAGTTGTGCTGCGTTGACCATGACCACGACCATGACCATGACCATGATCATGGGGCGGGACATCTGCCGCACGCGGATCACTCGCTGGTGATTGAGACTTGGACCCATGACCGGGTCACGTTTGTTGACTACAATACGGCACTACAGGCCGGCCTGATTGAGCCCGACGGCACACCGGCCGGTGAAGAAAGCGACGCACCGGACGAATTTGAATTCACGCCACAGGACAGTGCCGGGAAATCCACAGAACACCCTTCGAAGAAAGGCGTGAACAAGTGTTTTGATCCAAAGCCCGAAAAGGGCAAGCCGAAGGATCAACCCGACCCCGAACCGGAACCCGATCCCGTGCCGGACCCTGATCCTGTGCCCGATCCCGATCCTGTGCCGGACCCTGATCCTGTGCCGGACCCCGACCCCGATCCTGTGCCGGACCCTGATCCTGTGCCCGATCCCGACCCCGATCCCGTGCCGGACCCTGATCCTGAGCCCGATCCCGACCCCGTGCCGGACCCTGATCCAGTGCCGGATCCCGACCCCGATCCCGTACCGGACCCTGATCCTGTGCTGTTGACGACTTATACAAGTGGCGGTCCGGCGGACACGTCCTATAACGTCACGATCGACTTTACCGGCACGTGGACGATTGCGCTGCAACAGGCCTTTGTGGATGCGGCTGACTATTTCAGCAGCATCATTCTGGGCGATCTGCCCGATCACTATGGCGTGGATGACATCACCATTTCAGCGTCGCTGGAAGACATCGACGGGGCAGGTGGTACCTTAGGCTCTGCCGGGCCGAGGTCGGTGCGGTTCCCGGGGTATTTGCCCAGTAAAGGCGACATGGACTTCGATATTGCCGATGCAGAGCGCTACAATGATCGCGGTTTGTGGGACGATATCGTGTTCCACGAGATGCTGCATGCGATGGGATTTGGCACGCTTTGGAGCTATATGGGTCTGACCGAAGGGTCGATCAACGGCGGCGATCTGCGCTTTACCGGTGATAATGCCAATGCGGTCTATGAGACTGAGTTCCCATCGGTGGATGCGGCGGACGGTTTTGTCTTTGGTGTTCCGATTGAAACCCATGGCGGCAGCGGAACTGCAGGCGGCCATTGGGACGAGGACGCGTTCAACGGCGAAATCATGACCGGCTACATCGACGGCAGCAACTTCCTGTCAGAGATGACTTTGGCCGCGTTGGAAGACATGGGATATGACACGATCTTTGACGATATCAATGATCCCAATGATCTAACGGGGACTTGGCCGTCGGGTGATCCGCTGAACCAGATCGCATAAAGATCGCGCCTTAAATTACTGAAAAATATACATTTCCCGCGCGCCTAGTCGCGCGCGGGGACAACGCCGATGCGGTTCAGAAAATCCTCGAGCTCGGAGCGATCCTGATCAAAGGACTGCGCCTTGAGCGCGTCGAAGGATTTGCGCAAGGCCTTCTTCTCATCACCCTTGCAGTCATTCCAGGGCCGCCCTTGCAGCGCCATGTGCAGCACGTAATAGCCGATGAAATGGGGTTTGGTGCCGGCGGCCAGCAGTTTGGCATAGGCGGCATCTGCGCCGAGTGCGCGCAATTCTTCAGCCGTGGTAATTCCGACCTTTTCAAAGGCCTGTTCCATTGCAGGGCCGAGATTGCGGATAGTGGAGATTGCCGTCATGGGCGCACCCTAACAACGACGGGAAAAAAGGGCCAGCAGGCGGCGGGCTGATACGCAGCTGTCGCCGCTGGCCGAGCGTGACCGGCGCGCAGGGAGAAGCGCACCGGGGGCGTGCATCACCAGCAATCAGATGCTGGCGTAGTCCCTGAAGACGGGCGGCTTCGGCGCGCTGGTCTTGACCGGGGCAGGCGCGGGGTTTGGCGCTGCCGGGGCGGGTTTTGGGGCTTGCGGAGCAGTGGCCATGATCTTGTCCTTGGGTTGCCTGTTGATGGGGGTCATCCCCACGCCTCTTGCCGGGCGATAAGGTTAAGGAACCATGAAAATCTGCCGCTGCGGCGGCAGAAATGTGGCGGAAATGTGGCGCTCTGTTCGGGTTTTCAGCGCTTTTGACGCTTTGGCGGCGCGCTGCCGCCCTTGCCCGGGCCCTTGCGCCCGCCCGGTTTGCCGCCCGGCGGCGTGAACCGTTTGGAGGTGTCAGCGGCGCTGGCGCGGGGCTTTCCGGCGGGTTTGTCACCCGGCTTGCCCTTGGAGAAAGGCTTGCCACCGGGTTTGCCACCGGGCTTGCCCTTGAACGGTTTGCCTTCGCCACGGGGGCGGTCATCGCCCTTGCCCTTATAGGGTTTGCCGTCTGATTTGCCCTTGAAAGGCTTTTTGTCGCCCTTGGGCTTGTCAAAGCCGCGTTTGGCGCTGACGGCGCCATCATGGTCGCGCTTTTCAGCACGCGGTTTGCGTGGCTTGCGGGGGGCGCTATCGTCGGCGGCACCGGGGATGATTGCGGGCACGTCGTCCTGCCGAGAGGGCGGTGGTGGCGTGGTGTCGCGCGGTTTGCGCGGACCACGGTCGTCCCGTGAGGGACGCGGGCCACGGTCGTCCCGTGGGGGGCGCGTGCCGCGGTCGTCGCGCGATTGATAGTCGCGCTTGTCAGGTCGGGGGCCACGGCGTTCGCTGATCTGGGGCGCGCCGTCGAGTGCTTTCAGCGAGGCCTGATTTTCAAGGCGCATGTCGCTGCCGATGGTTTTCAGGAAGCCCGCCACAGCCGGCTCGCTGATTTCCACATAGGTTTCATGGGGCTGGATGCGGATCGCGCCAATTTCATTCTTGGTGATGCCACCGGCCTTGCAGATCATTGGCAACAGCCACCGGGCCTCTGCCTTGCCTTCACGGCCGACATCGACTGAGAACCATTTGGATGGGCCAAAGGCGGCTTTCTCGCGCTTGGGTTTGTCGTGGCGGTCGGGCATATCGACGTAGGGCGACAGATCCTCTGGCGCGGATTGGCGGTTCTGATAGAGCCGTAGGTATGCAGCGGCGATTTTGGTGGCGTCGTGCTTTTCCAGCAAACGGGCGGCAAAGGCGGCTTCAGCTTCGGTGAAGTCTTCCGCCCAGACCGGATCATTCATCAGCCGATCTTCGTCGGCGGCAAGGATTTCGTCGGCGGTCGGTGGCACGGCCCATTCGGCGTTCAGCTTGCCCCACTTGAGCAGGTTCTGCGCGCGGCGCTTCATCTTGGGCGGCACGATCATTGCCGAGATGCCCTTGCGGCCTGCGCGGCCGGTGCGGCCCGAGCGGTGCAGCAGGATTTCGGCGTTGGTGGGCAGTTCGGCGTGAATCACCAGTTCCAGATTGGGCAGATCAATGCCACGTGCGGCCACATCGGTGGCGACACAGACACGGGCGCGGCCATCGCGCATGGCTTGCAGGGCGTGGCTACGTTCTTGCTGAGAAAGCTCGCCCGAGAGTGCGACGCAGGCAAAGCCACGGTTAGACAGACGCGTGGTCAGGCGGGTGACCATCGCGCGGGTGTTGGCGAAAACAATGGCGTTGGGCGCATCATAGAAGCGCAAGGCGTTGATGATCGCGTTGTCGACGTCATGATTGGCCACTTGCAGGGCGCGATAGGTGATGTCGCTGTGCTGGGTTTCCTTGGTGACGGTGGTCACGCGGTGGCTGTCGGTCTGGTAGCTTTTGGCGAGTTTGGCGATCATCGGCGGCACGGTGGCCGAGAACATCAGGGTGCGGCGTTCGGCGGGGGCTTCGCCAAGGATGAATTCGAGGTCTTCGCGGAAGCCTAAATCAAGCATCTCGTCCGCCTCATCCAGCACAATGGCACGGATGGCTGACAGGTCGAGGGAGCCGCGCAGGATGTGATCCTTCAAGCGACCCGGTGTGGCGACCACGATGTGCGCGCCGCGATCAAGCGCGCGGCGTTCGTCGCGCATGTCCATACCGCCCACGGTGGAGGCCATGACAACACCGGCGGGGCGGTAGAGCCACGACAGCTCTCGTTTGACCTGCATGGCCAGTTCGCGGGTTGGTGCGATGACCAGTGCCAGCGGTGTGGTGGCGGGGCCAAAGGTGCCGTCCTCTGCCAGAATGGTCGGTCCGATTGCAAGGCCAAAGCCCACGGTCTTGCCCGATCCGGTTTGCGCCGAGACCAGCAGGTCGCGGCCGTCAAGATCGGGATTGGTCACCGCCTCTTGCACGGGGGTCAGGGTGTCATAGCCCTGTTTGGCAAGGGCATCGGCAAGGGTGGTGATCATGGGGTCTGGTCCGTTTGGGATAAGCGTGCCGCCTATGCCTGTTGCGCCGTGGTGTCTAGGGGGAATCGCCGGTTTGCGGGATGGGCGGGGGCTTGCGTCGTTGCCAGAGTATCACGATCCAAACCGCGGCCAGCGCGATCAGCAGCGGAAGGATATAGTTGGCGGGCCGGATCGTCAGCGCCTCTGGTTGCAGGTCGCCCAGCGGCAGTTCGGTGACGGCCAATTGCCCGGCCATTGCGTAGCTGTTCCATATCGCGTGCAGAATGATCGCGGGCCAAAGATTGCCGGATTGCAGCACGATGGCACAGAAGAACATGCCAAGGGCGGTGGCATTGACCACCTGAAAAAGCGTGATGTGCCAGTCCTGCCCGATGGCGAGGTTGACCAGATGAAAAAGCCCAAAGAGCAGTGCGCTGGCGAGGATCGCGAACCATAGCCCATGCGCCTGTCGCAGCCCGTGAAAGACGATGCCGCGAAACAGCGTTTCCTCGAAAAGGCCCACCAGCAGGTTGAAGAGGAGGATGACCAACAACATTGCCAGGTGGCCGCGCCCGGCCTCTTCGCTCAGCAACAGTGCGGCGATCACAGCAAACAGCACCAGTGGGATGGCGGTGATATAGATCGACAGGCGCAATCCGCGCCGGTCAAAGGGTGCGTTAAGTCCGGTTTGCCGCCACCAGCCGAGGGCTGCGACAATGGCCAGTACAAGCAGGCAGGTCAGCGCTTGGGCGGGCAGGTTCGCCAGAAGGAGCGGCAGATCAATCAGGCCCTGCGCATTGCTGAGGTCGACAGGCCCATGGATTAGCACCGGAAGCGCGAACATCGCAGCAAAGAGTGCCAGCACAATCAGCGCGGTCAGGCGGGGTCTGGCGTTGGCAAGGGCGCGCAAGCGGGTCATGGCCGGAGATGCGCCGATGCGGGCGGGCTTGTCAACAAAGGTGGGTGCAGCGGCATCACGTATGGGCGGCAAACCACGCGTCAATGCGCGGGGCGATGGCATCCCAGAGGCCGGGCGCGCCGCGCCGGACCTTGGTACCGACGCGCGTGTCGACCTGCGCGCGGGTGACGTTGTAGTCGACCCATGAGGTGCCGCCGGTTTCCAGATTGCTGATCAACGGCTGCACCCGGTCGATGGATTTGGCAAAGACCGCATCGTCGGTCTCAGACGCTTCAAATTCGTCCCAGTGCGCGCGCAGCTTTGCGCACTGGTCGGCGGGCAAGAGCCCAAAGAGGCGATCAGCGGCCTTTTGTTCGATCTGCGCCTGTGCCGCGGTATCGCGTGCGGCAGCAGAGTGGATCGGGACGTCGCCTGCATCGATCTCGACCAGATCATGGATCAGCAGCATCTGGATGACGCGATTGATTTGCACAGGCTTTGCGGCGTATTCGGCCAGTACCAGCGCATAAAGGGCGATGTGCCAGCTGTGTTCGGCGGAATTCTCAGGCCGGGAGTTGTCGCAAAGCCGGGTGGCGCGCAGGGTGGATTTGAGGCGATCCGCCTCTGCCAGAAACCGAAGGCGCGCCGCCATTGGGGCGGGCAATGCGGGCGGGGCCCGATCCAGCAGGCCCACCGCATAGCGGTAGATATCGGGCCATGTATCGGCAAGTGCTGCAGCGCGTCCGGTGGTCAGGATGGCCCGCACCACGTCGCGGTCGGTTTGCGACTGGCTGGGGTTTGCCAGTTCCTGAAACAGCGGCTGGGTCATATCGAGGCGGCGGATGAACTGTGCCTCTGGCGATGTGCCCGCCTAAAAATCTGTCCAGAGGGCGCGCAGCTCAGCACCTTGCGGTGCGGGCAGCAGGCCAAATATCCGATCCGCGGCAGCGGTTTCCTTGGTGGCGATCAGGTCGGCGTCTTGCGGCAGGTGGATCGGGTGATCGCCGGCGTAAACCTCGACCAGATCATGCACCAATGCTATGCGCAGCGCGCGGTCAAGATCACAGCCCGCAGGGGGGGTATCGGCCATCACAAGCGCCCAAAGGGCGATGTGCCAGCTGTGTTCGGCAGTGTTTTCGTGCCGCGAGCCATCCATCAGCACATTGGCGCGGGTCACACCCTTGAGCGCATCCGCCGCCGTGAGAAAGGCGATGTGTTGCTGCGCGCGGGGCGACGTCATGGGGTGCCGGGTCGCGAGCGGTCGACGCCATTGGCGGCGATTTGATTAAAGAGATCGCCAAAAGCGTCCCAAGGATAGTGGCCGTGCCAGGCGTTCAGGAAAGCCTCGATCACGGCAGGGTCATGCACGGGCGTGTCGGGGAAATCGCGCGCGCGATGTTGTTCAAAGTCAAAGAACAGATCGAAGTTGGGGATTTGGTCGAACCCGGCCAGCGGCCAAGTCTGATCGCGCAGATGCGCATCACCGACAAGGCAAAAGGCGATGATATCAACTGGCACGAGTGGCCGGACAGTGGCGACATCGTCTGTGGTCCGGTTCGAGAGGCCGCAAAAGACGGAGGCATCAGGGGTGCCTTTGACCTCGAACACCTGACCGATGGCGTAGGCCCCGCTGAGCAGCGGGACGCGAAAGAAGTCCGCCTGCGCGTAGATCATTCCGTTTCGCGCTTGGCCGCTGCATCCGCCAGCAGTTTGCGCGCCCGCGCCTCGGCGCGCAGCACGCGCACGAAGGTCAGATAGCTTTCTTGCAGGGACTGTGACGACGCGCCGAGAATCTCACCGATCTGGTCGACGATCTTTTCATCACCCGAGGCGCGCGATTCCGCCATCGCCTTTTGCGCAAGTTCAAGGGCTGTGTCGTCGACGTAGGACATGGGCGGGCCTAGCGTGTGTTTTCGGTCAGGCGGCGCCGGACGTAGGTTTTGACGTGGTCGATCATCGGGTCCATGTGCGGGTCTTCAAAGAAGTGCCCGGCACCGTCCATTTCGGTATGGGTGATCGTGATGCCCTTTTGCTCGTGCAGCTTGTTCACAAGGCTGACGGTATCGGCAGGCGGGGCCACGCGGTCGTTGTTGCCGTTGATAATCAGCCCCGACGAGGGGCAGGGGGCCAGAAAGCTGAAGTCGTACATATTGGCGGGTGGGCTGACCGAGATGAAGCCGGTAATCTCTGGCCGCCGCATCAAAAGCTGCATTCCGATCCATGCGCCAAAGGAGAAGCCTGCGACCCAGCAGTGTTTGGCGTTGTTGTTCATGGATTGCAAGTAGTCGAGGGCCGAGGCCGCATCGGAAAGCTCACCCACGCCCTGATCATATTCGCCCTGGCTGCGGCCCACGCCACGGAAGTTGAAGCGCAGCACCGTGAAGCCCATGTTCAGGAAGGCGTAGTGCAGGTTGTAGACCACGCGGTTGTTCATCGTGCCGCCAAACTGCGGGTGCGGGTGCAGGATGATGGCGATCGGCGCGTCCCGGTCCTTTTGAGGATGATAGCGGCCTTCGAGGCGGCCTTCGGGTCCGGGAAAGATGACTTCGGGCATGTCGTTCCAACTTTGGTTGCGGGCCACGCATTCTTGACAGAAAAACTCAGGCACCTTAGAAGAGTTCTAAATCGACGCTGGTCAGCGGCGTCGGGGTTGATTTGACCTAATCAGCAACGGGGCAATCGTCAATGAGAATGGGGGGATAGCGCGATGAAACTGAGCACGAAAGGCCGTTATGCGATGGTCGCCCTTGCCGATCTGGCGCTGGAACCGGATGGACGTTTGGTCAACCTGACAGAGATTTCCAAGCGGCAGGATATATCGCTGCCCTATCTGGAGCAGTTGTTTGTGAAGCTGCGGCGCGCAGCCCTGGTGGAATCGGTGCGCGGCCCGGGGGGTGGGTATCGTCTGGCGCGGCCTGCCTCTGACATCCGCGTGGCGGATATTCTGGGTGCGGTGGATGAGACGGTCAGTGCGATGCACAAGGGGGCAGGTGCCTCTGGTGCGGCATCGGGCAGCCGGGCGCAGTCGCTGACCAACCGGTTGTGGGAGGGGCTGAGTGCCCATGTCTATGTGTTTCTGCACCAGACCCGTCTGTCGGATGTGGTGGGCAATGAAATGGCGCCGTGTCCTGCGGTCCCTGCGCTGTTCGAGGTTGTCGATGACTGATCCAAAGGCGCGGCTGCGCCGCACGACATTTGATTTAGAGAATGGGGGACGCTGTCCCCCAAACCCCCTGGCATATTTCTGTTCAAAAGAAAGAGCTGTGCGGTGAGCCGGGTCTATCTGGATCATAACGCCACGACGCCGCTGCGTGCTGAGGCGCGCACAGCGATGTTGGCGGCGATGGATGTGGTGGGCAATCCATCGTCGGTGCATGCCGAGGGGCGCGGAGCCAAGCGGGTTGTGGAAGAGGCGCGGCAGGCTTTGGCTGAGGCCACGGGGGCCGGTGAGGCGGATGTTGTGTTTGTGTCAGGCGCGACTGAAGCGGCGGCTTTGGCGTTGTCGGGGCGTGGCCTGAAGGCCAGCGGGTTGGAGCATGCAGCGGTTGCGGCCTGGGTCGATCCTGTTTTGCCGGTGGTGGATGGTGCGGTGCAGGTGGCTGATCCGGCAACATCAGTGGTGCAACTGGCCAATTCCGAGACCGGCCTGGTGCAAAGCTTGCCCGAGGGGCTGGCCGTCAGCGATATCACGCAAGGCTTTGGCCGGGTGCCGTTTTCCTATGCCTGGTCAGGGGTTGAGATGGTGTTTCTGTCTGCCCATAAGTTTGGTGGCCCCAAGGGTGTGGGTGCGCTGATCATCCCGCGCGGGCATGATCTGGCGGTACAGATCAAGGGTGGCGGGCAGGAAATGGGCCGCCGGTCGGGGACCGAAAACATCATTGGGATTGCGGGAATGGCGGCGGCTGCGACGGCGGCGCAACGTGATCTGGCGGATGGGCGGTGGGATCGGGTTGCAGAACTTAGAAATATTCTAGAAAAGGCCATTGAGGCCGCGCCGTTTGAAACTACTTCGGTTGGCAAGGGGTTTGACCGTTTGCCCAACACGGCCTGCATCATTGCGCCCAGCTGGAAGGGTGAGACGCAGGTGATGGCGATGGATCTGGCGGGCTTTGCCGTCTCGGCTGGATCGGCCTGTTCATCGGGCAAGGTCAAAGCCAGTGGCGTTTTGCCGGCGCTGGGGGTTGAGGCGGCCGATGCGGGGTGCGCTGTGCGCGTCTCTTTGGGGTTGGAAACCCGGCAAGAGGATATCGTGCAGTTCGCGGAGACGTGGATTGCCAAAGGACAAAAGGCGCGGTTGGCCGCGTGAGCGAGGTGCTGAGATGACCGTTATGGATCAAGTGGACGTCAAGGATGGCGTGGATCAGGACACCGTGGATGCGGTGGCCGAGCTATCGGGCAACTACAAATACGGTTGGGAAACCGAGATCGAGATGGACTACGCCCCCAAGGGCGTGAACACCGATATCGTGAAGCTGATTTCCAGCAAGAACAACGAACCCGAGTGGATGACCGAGTGGCGTCTGTCTGCCTTTGCGCGTTGGGAAAACATCGAAGAGCCCACATGGGCGATGGTCAATTACCCCGACATCGATTTTCAGGACATCTATTACTATGCGCGTCCCAAGAGCATGGAAGTGAAGCCCAAGTCGCTGGATGAGGTCGACCCCAAGTTGCTGGCGACCTATGACAAGCTGGGCATTCCGCTGAAGGAGCAGATGATCCTCGCTGGTGTTGAAGGGGCCGAGGATGCGCCTGCCGAGGGGCGCAAGGTGGCAGTGGATGCGGTGTTTGATTCCGTGTCCGTGGGCACGACGTTCCAGAAAGAGCTGGAAAAGGCGGGAGTGATCTTTTGTTCCATCTCGGAGGCGATTGAGAAGCACCCGGAACTGGTCAAGAAGTACCTGGGCACGGTGGTGCCGCCGTCGGACAACTTTTACGCAACGCTCAATTCGGCGGTGTTTTCGGATGGGTCGTTTGTTTACGTCCCACCCGGTGTGCGCTGCCCGATGGAGCTGAGCACCTATTTCCGGATCAACGCCGAAAACACGGGCCAGTTTGAACGCACGCTGATCATTGCCGACAAGGGGTCTTATGTGTCCTACCTTGAGGGCTGCACCGCGCCCAAGCGCGACACAGCACAGCTGCAT